>NZ_WHJI01000048.1:0-55930 GCF_011682155.1 Massilia sp. CCM 8734 | reverse complement strand
AACGCGGGACACTAGCAGCCTGTCGGACTGGGAGAGGCGAAGCGAAAAAATAGCTGGGCGAGGCCAGATTTTGACGATTTCGCAGTGCCAATCGCGAGCTATTGGCCGAGAAAGCGGCGAAATATGGGCCGTCCCAGGTATTTTTGCAGCCGACGATCCCAAGTCCGACAGGCTGCTAGATCCGCCGGCTTATCGGCCACGCGCCGCGTCAATCGCTCAGTGAGCGTACAATAAAGCCTGACCCAACCTGTTGCCGATCCGAGCCTTGCCTGCGTATGCTGAATGTAGATCTTCATTGTCACTCGACCGTGTCCGACGGTGTCCTGGCGCCCGCCGCCGTCGCCGCCTACGCGCATAAAGCGGGCGTGAACGCGTGGGCCCTGACCGACCACGACGAAGTCGGCGGCGTTGCCGCTGCGCGCGCGGCGGCCGCTGCGCTGGGCATGCGCTTCGTGTCCGGCGTGGAAATTTCGATCACCTGGGCCAACCATACCGTCCACATCGTCGGCCTGCAGATCGACGAGAACAATCCCGGCCTGGTGCAGGGCCTGGCCGCCACCCGCAGCGGGCGCGATGCGCGCGGGCGCGAGATGGCCGCGCAACTGGCCCGCGCCGGCATTGCCGGGGCCTACGAGGGCGCGCTCAAGTTCGTCGACAATCCCGACCTGATCTCGCGCACCCACTTCGCGCGCTTCCTGGTCGAGTCGGGCGTGTGCGCGAACATTCCGGAAGTGTTCCGTAAATACCTGGTCGAAGGCAAACCCGGCTTCGTGCCGCACCGCTGGGCCACCCTGGCACAGGCGGTCGGCTGGATCCAGGGCGCCGGCGGCGTTGCCGTGATCGCCCATCCGGGCCGTTACAAGCTCGGCCTGGTCGGGCAGGGCGCGCTGTTCGATGAATTCAAGCAGCTTGGCGGCACGGCGATCGAGGTGGTCACCGGCAGCCATACGCCGGACCAGTATCCCTTGTACGCCGAAGAAGCGCGGCGGTATGGTTTCCTGGCTTCGCGCGGCACCGATTTCCATGCGCCGGGCGAGTCGCGCGTCGATTTCGCGGCCTTGCCGCCGTTGCCGCGCAGCGTCACGCCGGTCTGGCACGACTGGTTCTAGTGTCCCGGCTTAAGCGGTTCTGAAGAGCGCCGTTCTTGCCGTGGCAGCGGCGGCGCGGCTCTTGTATTTGCCACCGTCAGCCTTACTTTATTCTCCTGTTCACCAATGTCGACGCCGGGAGGCTTGCCATGAAGCGTATTTTGCTGTTCCTTGCCACTAACCTTGCCGTGATCCTGGTCCTGACCATCGTGCTCAACGTGTTGGGCATCGGGCGCGGGGTCAGTGCGTCCGGCATCAATATCGGCCAGTTGCTGGTGTTTTCGGCCGTGGTCGGCTTTACCGGCTCCATCATCTCCTTGTTGATGAGTAAAACGATGGCCAAATGGTCGACCGGCGCGCGCGTGATACAGAACCCGTCCGGCGAAGGTGAGCTGTGGCTGGTCAATACCGTGCGCAAGCTGGCCGAGCGGGCCGGCATCGGCATGCCCGAGGTCGCCGTCTACGATGGCGCGCCGAACGCCTTCGCTACCGGAGCCTTCAAGAATTCCGCGCTGGTGGCCGTGTCCACCGGCCTGCTCGAAAGCATGGACCGCGACGAAGTCGAAGCCGTGCTGGGCCACGAAATCGCCCACGTCGCCAACGGCGACATGGTCACCCTCACCCTGATCCAGGGCGTGGTCAATACCTTCGTGGTGTTCCTGGCGCGCGTGGTCGGCTTTTTTGTGGACAAGGTCGTGCTGCGCGGTAACAGCGACCGTGGTCCCGGCATCGGCTACATGGCCACCGTGTTCGTGTGCGAACTGGTGTTCGGCCTGGTGGCCTCGATGATCGTCGCCTGGTTCTCGCGCCAGCGCGAATTTCGCGCCGACGCCGGCTCGGCCAGGCTGCTGGGCAGCCCGCGTCCGATGCAGCAAGCGCTGGCCCGCCTTGGCGGCCTGGCGCCCGGCGCCTTGCCCTCGCAAATGTCGGCCTTCGGCATTTCCGCCAGCGGCAAGGGCTGGGGCGCGCTGTTTTCAACCCACCCGCCGATGGAAGAACGCATCGCCGCCCTCAACAACCTGCCCGCCGCATGAGCCAATTTTTCACCATCCATCCCGATAATCCGCAGGCGCGCCTGATCAAGCAGGCCGCCCAGATCATCCATGCCGGCGGCATCGTCGCGCTGCCGACCGACTCGTGCTACGCGCTGGTCTGCCACCTCGACGACAAGGGCGCCGTGGACAAGCTGCGCCGCATCCGCGGCATCGACGAAAAGCACCACCTGACCTTGCTGTGCCGCGACCTGTCCGAAATCGCGGTCTACGCGCGCGTCGACAACCGCCAGTTCCGCCTGCTCAAGGCGGCCACGCCGGGGCCGTACACGGTGATCCTGGAAGCGACCCGCGTGGTGCCGCGCCGCCTGTCGCACCCGTCGCGCAAGACCATCGGCCTGCGCGTGCCCGAAAACGCCATCGCCCAAGCCCTGTTGGAAGAACTGGGCCAGCCGCTGCTGGGCACCACCCTGATCCTGCCCGACCCGGACGGCGAGGGCGATGAACTGCTGACCGACGCCGACACCATCCGCGAGCGCATCGACAAGCAGGTCGACCTGATCATCGACGGCGGCGCCTGCTCGCTGGAGCCGACCACCGTGATCGACCTGACCGGCGACGATGTGGTGCTGGTGCGCCAGGGCCGCGGCGACGCCGCCGCGTTCGGACTCTGACTGTGGCTGCCGGCGCCGCCGCGCCCGGTCCGCGCGCCCGCCCTGCCGGAAGCGGGCGATGAGCAGCTCTTACCACACGCTGCTGGCGCTGCTCGTGCTCGCGATTCCGGTGCTGTTCGCCATTTCCCTGCATGAAGTGGGACATGGCTTTGTGGCCAACTACTTCGGCGACACCACCGCCGCCGACGAAGGTCGCCTGAGCATCAATCCGCTGCGCCACATCGATCCCTTCGGCACCGTGCTGTTGCCGCTGATGTTGTACTGGCTGATCCAGTTGCCGTTCGGCTACGCCAAGCCGGTTCCGGTCGAGTACGACCGCCTGCGCAATCCCAAGAAACACATGGCCTTCGTGGCGCTGGCCGGCCCGGCCGCCAATTTCGCCATGGGCGTGGCCTGGAGCATCATCGGCGTGCTGCTGGTCGCTGGCGGCGTCACCGAGCGCTTCTTTTACGACATGGTGCGCGCCGGCGTGGCGGTCAATGCCGTGATGATGGTCTTTAACCTGCTGCCGATCCCGCCGCTCGACGGCAGCCACGTGTTGGCCAGCATCTTGCCCGAGCGCGTCTTGCGCATGCTGCCGACGGTGCCGCCGGACGGCGGGCGCAGGGTGGCGAGCCTGTTGCCGCCCGGCCTGCTGGCGGCCCTGCCCAAGCGCGCGCTGCGCCTGGTTAATGACGTGGCCGTGCTCGACGTGCTCATCTTCACCGCCTTCATCCTGCTGATGCGCCTGCATGTGCTCGACAGCTTCCTGTTCAAGGCCATGACGGTGGCCAGCGCCGCCTTCGCCAAGGTCGCCGCGCCCCTTGCCTGGCTCCTCTCAATGGCACGCGGATAGCCGCCTGCTCTTGCCTGTTACTCTATAAAGGAATTTCCCATGACTGACGCACTGACTAACGCCGACGCTTCCGCGTGGATCGCCCGCTTCGCCCCGCTGGCGCGGCGCGGCGAGGCGCTTGACCTGGCCTGCGGCACGGGCCGCCATGCGCGCCTGCTGGCCGCGCTCGGCCACCCGGTCGTGGCGCTCGACCGCGATCCGGAGGCGCTGGCCGCCGCCGCCGGCCCCGGCATCACCACCCTCGAATTCGACCTGGAAGACGGCACCGTGCCCTGGCCTTTCGAGGACGGGCGCTTTGCCGTCATCGTCGTCACCAATTACCTGCACCGGCCCTTGATTCCGGCGCTGGTGCGCAGCCTGGCGCCGGGCGGCCTGCTGATTTATGAGACCTTTGCGGGCGGAAACGAAGCCTTCGGCCGTCCGAGCAAGCCGGCGTTCTTGCTGCACGAAGGCGAGCTGCTGCGCCAGGCGGCGGCCCATCACCTGCGCGTGCTGGCGTTCGAAGATGGTTTTACCAGCGTGCCGAAGGCGGCCATGGTGCAGCGCCTGTGCGCTTGCGGGGCCGATTTTGCCCGCGAAGACGCGCGTCTTGACGGGGGCGCGGCGGCGACCGAGGCGCGATTCTAGTCAACAATGAACCATTCGGGCGGGCGATCCGCTACAATCAGGACTTTATTTACCAGCATAGTTACCTACATATGATCAAGGGCAGCATAGTAGCAATCGTCACCCCGATGCATGCAGACGGCAGTCTGGACCATCCGGGCCTGCGCAAGCTGATCGACTGGCACATCGCCGAGGGCACCGATGGCATCGTCATCGTCGGCACCACGGGCGAATCGGCCACCGTCAGCGTCGAGGAACACTGCGAACTGGTCAAACTGGCCGTCGAGCACACCCGTGGCCGCATTCCGATCATTGCCGGCACCGGTGGCAATTCGACCTCGGAAGCGATCATGCTGACCGACTATGCCAAGAAAGTCGGGGCCGATGCCGCGCTGGTGGTCGTTCCCTACTACAACCGTCCGACCCAGGAAGGCATGGTTCGCCACTTCAAGGCCATCGCCGAAGCGGTCGACCTGCCGATCATCCTCTACAACGTGCCGGGCCGTACCGTGGCCGACATGAGCAACGACACCGTGGTGCGCTTGTCAAGCATCCCGAATATCGTCGGCCTGAAAGATGCCACCGGCAATATCGGGCGTGGCCTGGAACTGCTGCGCAATGTCGATAAATCGTTCGCCGTGTACTCGGGCGACGATCCGACCGCGATCGCGCTGATGTTGTGCGGCGGCGCCGGCAATATTTCGGTCACGGCCAACGTGGCCCCGCGCGCCATGCACGAGCTGTGCGCGGCCGCGATGGGCGGCGACATCGCCCGCGCCGTCGAGATCAACAACACGGTCATGCCGTTGCACCAGAAACTGTTTATCGAGCCAAATCCGGTCCCGGTCAAATGGGCCCTGGCGGAAATGGGCCTGATGCCTGCCGGCATACGCCTGCCCCTGGCGCCGCTCGGGCAAGACTGCCACGACGCGGTCCGCGGCGCGCTGCGCGACGCCGGCGTCCTACCACAGCCCTGACCCGCAAGGGTCGGATCATCCCAGACACCAGCTGCCTTTCAGCTTCTCATTCAGTAACGACATGACTATTCGCAATACATTAACAATGGCCAAGGCCCCGGCATTTTCTCCTGCAGCGACGCGTGGCCTGGTGCTGTCGGCGCTGATGGTCAGCCTGTCCGGCTGCGGCATGATCAGTTCCGTGATTCAACAGGACAAGCTCGATTACCGTGGCGCCAAGAAGGCGGCGTCGCTGGACGTGCCGCCCGACCTGACCCAGCTCGAGCGCGACAACCGCTACGCCATTCCCGAAACGCGCGGCGTGGCGTCGGCCTCGACCTACCAGCAGCCGAAGGGGGCGACGGCGGCGCCGGTGGCCGGCGGCCAGCCGATCGGTGCGAACGGCACCGACGCCGTGCGTGTCGAGCGCAGCGGCAACCAGCGCTGGCTGGTGGTCAACCAGACCCCGGAGCAACTGTGGCCGCAGCTCAAGCAGTTCTGGGCCGATTCGGGCTTTACCGTCATCAATGAGTCGGCCGTCACCGGCACCATGGAAACCGACTGGGCCGAGAACCGCTCGAAGATTCCGCAAGACTTCATCCGCCAGTCGATCGGCAAGGTCTTCGATTCGCTGTACTCGACCGGCGAGCGCGACAAGTTCCGCACCCGCCTCGAGCGCACCGCGAACGGCACCGAAATCTACATCAGCCATCGCGGCGCGGAAGAAGTGCTGGTCGGCACCCAAAAGGAGTCGACCACCTGGACCGTGCGTCCCAACGATCCGGGCCTGGAAGCGCAATTCCTGAGCCGTTTGCTGGCCAAGCTGACCGGCGTGGCCGATGTCAAGCCGGCCGAAGCGGCCGTGGCGGCGGCGACGCAAGCGCCGCAAAACGCCAAGCTGCTGGGCGATTCGGTTGAAGTGGCCGAAGGATTCGACCGCGCCTGGCGCCGGGTCGGCCTGGCGCTGGACCGGGTCGGCTTTACGGTGGAAGACCGCGACCGGGTGCAGGGCGTGTATTTCGTGCGCTATGTCGATCCGGACCTGGCCGAAAAAGATGGTTTCCTGAGCAAGCTGTTCAGCTTTGGCTCCTCGTCCGACAAGGCCAAGGAAGCGCAGCGTTTCCGCGTGGCGGTCAAGACAGAAGCGGGCGCGACGGTGAGCAAGGTGACGGTGCAGAGCAACGATGGCAAGCCGGAAACGTCGCCAACCGGCGCCAAGATCTTGAAACTGCTGAGCGACGAGTTGAAGTAATCGTGTACGCAGGAATGAAAAAGCCGGCTGAGGCCGGTTTTTTTACGTCGATGGCGCTGGTCTGCAAGGCGGATCGGAGGCGAATCGCCGCACGTCACGAATCGCCAGACGAAAAAAAACCGGCCCGCAGGCCGGTCTTTTTCAAATCGTGCTGATTAGTGCGCAGCCGATGCAGCAGCCGAAGCTGCGGTCGATGCGGCAGCCGAAGCAGCAACAGCAGCGTCAGCAGCTACCGAAGCGGCCGAAGCGGCAACTGCAGCAGCAGTAGCAGCGTCAGCAGCTGGGGTTGCTGGAGCTTCAACTACTGGTGGTGGGGTAACGGTAGCAGGCGCTTCAACAGCTGGGGTCACTGGAGTAACTGGGGTTTCTTCTTTTTTGGTGCAAGCAGCCAGGGCTACAGCCAGCAGGGAGACGATCAGCAAAGATTTTTTCATGGGTTTTCCTTAGTTAATGCACTAAATGATGACAACGTATATTGCGATGAATAATTACCGGTAATTATCGCTCGTTAGGGAATTCTCGTTAGCTTTCGTACCTGTAATGGTGCTTGACAGACAACGGAAACTTCCTAACCCGATATTATAGCTAAATTTGGTGCTTCGCAATAGCACCATGATGCTTTTATGGAAGCTTTTTGCGAAGTGGCAACATTCATATTGTGATAAAAGTCATCTTTATGATCATTTCATCGGTCAATTTGCTGCATCTCCAATTTATATTCCGATCGGCCCGTTGTGGGCCTTACAAACCCTTACAAACCAGTCGTGGTCGGATGTAACGTTGAAACGGCCTCGATCCAGATTGCCCCGAATCTTTCTTGGCTGAGCTCGGTAGCCGCCGGCGCATCGAAAGCCGCTTCCCCGCGCATGTGGACGCTGTGAAAGCGGCGCACGATGTGCATGCCGTCGGCGATGCAGAAGGAATCGGTCAAGTGATGCAGCGAGCGCGGCGTCGCCCTTACCTCGATCTTGTGGTTGAACTCGCGCAGCAGGCGCACGAAGCGCGGACAGTTGCGCTCGATATGGGCGCTGTCATGCATGGCCAGCTGCATGGCGCCGCCGCCGGCGAGAAAACGGCGCAGGGCGGCGTCGGTCTCGCTGCTTCCAAGAGGAAACACCGAAAAATCCGGATCGAACATTTTCAGCGTCAGCTGCGCGCGCCCCAGGCAGTCGCGCAGCTGCGCCTCGAATTCGGCGTGCGAGTTGAACTTATGAACGGTGGCGTCGGTCATGGCAGTGTCCTTGAGAGCGTATGCGTCAACATCAAGCGAGTTCGATCCATCCATCCTGGTACCAGGTGTACAGCGCTTCCATCACATCGTCGGAGGCGCCGTCCAGGGCCGCGCCGCCGATGGTCCGTTCGTTGGCCAGCACGTCGAGCACGGCCTTGTCGGCGCGGCCGACGGCAAACGATTCGCCGTTGATGAACACGTGCTTGCCACGATACAGCATCTGCGACTTGAGCGAGAGCGCCACGCCGCGCTTGGCGACGGCCTCGGCGAAGCGTCCCATGGTGAGCGGCTTGGCCGGTCCCGTGAAGAACACATTGTGCTTCGGCTCGGACATGTGCTCGCCGACGAAAATGGTCACGTCTTCCTCGGTGAAGCGCACCTTGTTCATTTCTTCGGTGATGGCGGCGAGCATGTTGCGCGGGATTTCGGCCGGATTTTTTGCCACTTCCAGGTCGGGATCGGCGTAGCGGCCCGGCAGGTCGATCGAGTCGGCCATGAACTGGAGAAACGCTTCACCCAGTTCCTGGTAGGACGGCGAACGGAAACCGATCGAGTACGTCATACACTCGCCCTCGGCCACGCCGTCGTGCGCGTAGTGGGGCGGCAGGTACAGCATGTCGCCCGGTTCGAGCAGGAATTCTTCCTGCGGCTTGAAGTTTTTCAGGATTTTCAGCGGCTTGCCCTCGACCAGCGACAAGTCCTTCTGCGCGCCGATGCGCCAGCGGCGCTTGCCGTGCGCTTGCAGCAGGAATACATCGTAGGAATCGAAATGCGGACCGACCCCGCCGCCATCGGTGGCGTAGCTGATCATCAGGTCGTCCAGGCGCGCGTCCGGGATGAAACGGAACTGGCGCAGCAGCGCGTCGCAGCCCTTGTCGGCCAGGTTGGCGCCCTGCACCAGCATGGTCCATTCGCGCTGCGTGCGCGGCGGCAATTCGGTCAGCGGACCGTGCTGCATGCTCCAGTCGCCGTCGACCTGGGTGATCAGGCGCGATTCGACATGGTTCAGTTTGGCAAGCGCGGCCAGCGCGTCCAGCTTGAGCAGGGGCTTGAAGCCGGGAATTGCCTGGCGGATCAAGAGCGGTTTCTTGTGCCAGTAATCGCGTAAAAACTGGGCGGGCGTGATATCGCCCAAGAGCGTTAATTTTTTCATGCGACATTATAACCAAGTCCGAAACAGGGCAAGGCGGCGGGGAGGTATAATCCGCCAGTACACACTGAAAGGAAGCACTATGAAGATTGCCAAAAACACGGTCGTAACGGTCAAGTATAAATTGTCCGACGCGCAGAACAATCTGATCGAAGACGGCAGCCAGCCGATGGTCTATCTTCACGGCGGCTATGAAAATACGCTGCCGAAAATCGAAGAAGAACTCGATGGCAAGGAAACCGGCTACGCTTGCGTCCTGCAGATCGAACCGGACGACGCGTTCGGCGATTACGACTCGGCCCTGGTCAAGGTTGAAGCGCGCGAGCGCCTGCCGGAGCCGCTCGAAGTCGGCATGCAGTTCGAAGGCATGCCCGATGGCCCGGACAGCGATGAAGAAACCATGATCTTCACCGTCACCGACATCGCCGACGACAAGGTTGTCCTCGACGGCAATCACCCGCTGGCCGGCATCGCGCTGCGCTTCGAGCTGGAAGTAACCGACGTGCGCGAAGCGCTCGACGTCGAAATCGCGCACGGCCACGTGCATGGCGCGCATGGTCATCACGACCATGACGACGAGGATGACGGCGAAGAGGGCGACCACTTCCGCAGCCACCCGGTGCATTAATTCCCCGCATGCCGGGGTGGGCTCGCGCCTGCCCCGCATGCGATTCATGCGGCGCCCGAGGTCTTCTCCGGCGCCGCATGTGTGTTTACGGCTGTGTTTTTTACGTCTGTGTTTACGGCTTCTGCAGCAGGAACATCTTCTCGCTCCCCGGCGCCACGCGCATACGCAGCACACCCGAGCCCACGCTCACATGGCCCAGGTTGGCGCGCCATGCAATGGCCGGCGCCGGTCCCACCGGTAGGGCGGTATCGACCAGCAGCACCTTGCCCGCGAATTTTTGGGCCGACGCCAGCACCTGGTGGCGCACCGCCGCATAGCCATCCTTGCGGTTCTCGCCCGGTCCCAGCATGGACAGCAAGCCTGGCTTTTCGCTGTGGATCTTCATGTCGCCTTCGGTAAACAACACCACCGCATCGAGCTTCTTGCGCTGGGCCGTGCCGAACAGGCGCTTGAGCCAGAACCGGTTGGCTACCGCGCGGTCTTCGAACTCGCTGTTGCGGCCCGCCTCGGGACGATAGTGATTGTTATCCGACGACAGGTTCATGGTCGCGTACAGCACGTTCCCGACAATCCAGTGCGCGTTCTCGGCGTAGCTGCGGAACTGCGAACTGGTCGACAGGCGCAGCAAGGGCAGCTTGCGCTTGCCGAGGGAATCGGCGTCCGGATAAAACAATTCGCGCATGCGGTTCAGGCGATCGACCGCCACCTGGCTGCCGGCGCCGTTGGTGCAGCCGCTCCAGTCGCTGGCGGCGGGCGCCACTATCATTGGCCGGCGCGCCTCGGCGAACAGGTCGCGCCGCTGCGTGTACAACTCGTCACTGCACGGCTCGCGCTCGGCCTTGACGCCGGTGGCGACGATAAAGGCCACCGCGCCATCGTCGCTGGCGGCGATGGCTTGTTCCAGTTGCGGCTCGCCGCCGCCATCGGCAAAGCGGTGGCCGATGATGGCGAACTGGTAGGGCGCCGGTCCTTTGGCGGCAGCCGTTTTGCCTTGCGCGGCGGTGGCGGCCGGCGGCGCCGCCAGCCATGCCGCGCACAGGAACGCGGCCAGTGGCGCGGCGCGCATCATGGCGTGGCGAGGCGCTTGAGCTGGTACAACTGCTCGAGCGCTTCGCGCGGGGTCAAGGCATCGGGATCGATGGCGGCCAGCGCGTCGAGCAGGGCATCGTGCAGGTCTTCCTGCGCTGCGTCGTGCGCGTGCGGCGCCTGGGCCGGCTCTTCCGGTTCCACGCACGGCAGCGCAAACAGGTCGAGCTGCGGCGTGGTGTCGAGCGCCTGCGATTCGAGCCGCGCCAGGTGCTTGCGCGCCGCCTTGATCACCGCCTGCGGCACGCCGGCCAGCTGCGCCACCTGCAAGCCGTAGCTTTGCGACGCCGGACCTGGCTGCACCGCGTGCAGGAACACGATGCTGTCCTTGTGCTCGACCGCCGACAAGTGCACGTTGGCCGCGCTCGGGTGGCTTTCGGGCAGTTGCGTCAGTTCGAAATAGTGGGTCGCGAACAGGGTGAAGCTGCGGCTCGCGTCGATCAGGTGGCGCGCGATGGCCCAGGCCAGCGCCAGGCCGTCGAAGGTCGAGGTGCCACGGCCGACTTCATCCATCAGCACCAGCGACTGCGCGGTGGCGCCGTTGAGGATCGCTGCCGATTCGGTCATCTCCACCATGAAGGTCGAGCGTCCGCCGGCCAGGTCGTCGGTGGCGCCGATGCGCGTGAAGATGCGGTCGATCGGGCCGATGGTCGCGCTGGTGGCCGGCACGTAGCTGCCGATGTAGGCCAGCAAAGTGATCAGGGCCACCTGGCGCATGAAGGTCGATTTACCGCCCATGTTCGGACCCGTGATCAAGAGCAGGCGGCGTTCGTCGTTGAATTTGCAGTCGTTGGCGATGAAGCGCTCGATCTGGTTTTCCACCACCGGGTGGCGGCCCTCGCAGATCACCAGGCATGGTTCGGCGACCAGTTGCGGCGCGCACCAGTTGTGCTTGAGCGCGTGGGTGGTGAGCGCGGTGAGCGTGTCGAGCTGCGCCAGGGCCTGCGAGATGGTTTGCAGGGTGCCGATATGCGGCGCCAGGTCGGCCAGCAACTGGTCGTACAGGAGCTTTTCGCGCACCAGCGCCTTGTCTTGCGCCGACAAGGCCTTGTCTTCGAAGACTTTGAGTTCGGGCGTGATGTAACGCTCGGCGTTTTTCAGGGTCTGGCGACGGCGGTAATCGTCCGGCACCTTGTCGGTCTGGCCGTGCGTGACTTCGATGTAGAAGCCATGCACCTTGTTGTACTCGACGCGCAGGTTGGCGATGCCGGTGCGGGCGCGCTCGCGCGTCTCCAGGTCGACCAGGAACTGGCCGGCGTTTTCGGACAGGCCGCGCAGTTCATCGAGTTCGGCGTCGAAGCCGCGCGCGAACACGCCGCCGTCGCGCACCATGGCCGCCGGTTCCGGGGCCACAGCGCGCTCCAGCAGGTCGAGGCAGATGGCGGGCGTGGCCAGCGCGGCGTGGATGGTGGCCAGCAGGCTTTCTTCGCCGGCGATAAAGGCTTGCTGCACCGAGCGGCGCAGGGTTGGCAACTGGCGCAGGCCGTCGCGCAGGCTGGCCAGGTCGCGCGGACGGGCCGAGAGCAGGGCGATGCGGGTGGTGATGCGTTCGATGTCGGGCACCTCGGCCAGGGTGGCCGAGAGGGCGCCGGCGGCGTCGCTTTGCGCCAGCGCGGCAATGGCCGCATGGCGCGCGCGCGCCACGTTCTGCTCGCGCCGCGCATGGTGCAGCCAGTGGCGCAGCAGGCGCGAACCCATCGCCGTGCGGCAGTGGTCGAGCAAGGAAAACAGGGTAGGGGACTCCTGGCCGCGGATGGTTTCGGTCAGCTCCAGGTTGCGCCGGGTGGCCGCATCGAGGCCGATGAATTCGTTCTCGGTTTCGGTCGACAGGCTGCGCACGTGCTGCAAGCCGCGACCCTGGGTCGACTGGGCGTAGCGCAGCAGCGCGCCGGCCGCGCCGAATGCCGCGCCCAGGCCATCGGCGCCAAAGCCGGTGAGGGTGGCCACGTTCAGTTGGTCGAGCAGGGCCTTGTGGCCGCCGACGACGTCGAAGTGCCAGTCCGGCACGCGCTGGGTGTGGGCGCTGCCGTCGTCGTCGAACAGTTCGGCGCCATCGCCGCGCAGGATTTCGGCGGGGGCGATGCGTTCGAGTTCCTGTTGCAGGCGCAGGCCCACGGTGCGGCTGTCGCCGGAAAACTCCATCAATTTGAGGCCGCCGCTGGCCAGCGACAACCACGCCAGGCCCGTGGTGACGACCTTGCGCTGGCTGATCATGCACACGGCCAGCAGGGGGCGTTCGGCTTTTTCGGGCAGCAGGTCGGCGTCGGTCAGGGTGCCGGGGGTGACCACGCGCATGACCTTGCGCTCGACCGGGCCTTTGCTGGTGGCCGGGTCGCCAATCTGTTCGCAGATGGCGCACGACTCGCCCAGTTTGACCAGCTTGGCCAGGTACGGGTCGAGCGAGTGGAAGGGGATGCCGCACATCTTGATCGGGTTGCCGTTGGAGGCGCCGCGCGCGGTCAGGGTGATGCCGAGGATGCGCGCGGCCTTTTCGGCGTCGTCGTGGAACAGCTCATAGAAGTCGCCCATGCGGTAGAAAACCAGCATGGTCGGGTATTCGGCCTTGATGCGTAAATACTGCTGCATCATGGGCGTGTGCTTTTCGGTCGCGCCGTTCTTGATGGCGGCGGCGTTGATTTCGGTCGGGGGTGTGGTCATGTGGTTTTTTGTCGTTGAGGCCCGGCAGGTCTGGTAAATAGTCGGCCAGGGTGCGACGCGGCGCTGCGTTGTCGTTAAGGGCGCCATTTTACCGCTTTCGTCGGGGGGGGGGGCAGGAGCAATGCGTGCCGATTCGGGACGAATGATAGCCCTAAGACTATGACTGGCGGCTTCGCGCACGGAAACTCGTCACAAGGAGCCCTCTCCGGCGTCATCAAAAGTTGGTCTTTGAAAAGGCAAGGCGCTGACCAATGTCGCAAGCGGCTTTAGTAGCTGAAATGCATGAAACTACACGTGGATGTCTGGGCGTCCGCTCCGCCGCCCAGCGCCACGTCAAACTTGTTCAGTTACATTCCTATTTTTTCTCGCCTTGTACACGAGTGACGCCAAGACCATCGATATATAAGCTAGCGAAGCCAAACTGATACGGTTTCTTATTCTTTTTCACCAGCAAACCGGAGGCCTCGAGATGTGCAACGAATGCATCGAATTTCGGAAACTCCGACATAGAAGTCCTCGTCCATACGGTTTGCAGTTCGTCTAGGGGGAACTGCGATCGTAGCGATTGATTGACTTGAATATCCTCCAAGAAAGTCTTGAGATTGGGGTACTCATTCTTCAGCGCTTCTACGCGCTCGATGGACGCCGCTTCCAATCCTGCAAGCATTGCTCGCGGGCTTAGTAGACGGTTACTTGGAACAGATCTCGAGCTATTTTTGGCTTCTAGTTCAGAGGTTCGAGCCGCTTTGAGCAATACTGTGAGTGAGCGAGGAAAAGTGTTGTCGCGAGAATCCGTCATTCGGTTGTAGACCCATCTAGCAGCAAACGCGTTCTTGGCTTTTTCCTGATTTAGCCCCCAAAGCGGTGCTAAAGCGCGCCGAAGCTGCTCCTCGCTAGCATTATCAATTTCAGATTCGGCTAACGGATAATGCTGCCGGGAGAGTACTGTAAATTGAGGGGATCCCTTGGTAGTCAAACGATAAGCCAGGCGTAGGAAGTCATCGATCTTCCATTGTAGAAGAAGGGTACGAGGCTCACCAAAATGGCTCTTATTGGTGAAAACAAGCTTGGTCCATATGTCTTCACGTAGGAATACCTTTAGTCGAATATTGTGTAAATCTTGATTGTTTGAGTCATATGCTAAACGTAGCAATCCACCAAGAGCATCGCCTTGCCACAGGCTTCCTTCTTGAATATCTTGATCAAGGTCGTCATATAGCAGCCATAACTTCTGACCGCGTGCCTCGAGCTCTGAATTGAGGTCTGCGAGCAAGTCACGGCACAAACCATTGTATGGATCTTTTACCAAATCCAACAGCGCCGTTGTGTGCTCAGACCGCCATCGAGTAGAGTTCGTCAGGGTAAACTTGCTCGAAAGGTGTACCTTTAGATCTTTGAAAGATGGATTTCGAAGCACCTTGCTTGCAAGTGAGCTGGTGACGTCAGACGTGAAGACCCGAACTATGGCGTAGGCGCGCCAAAGAGAAATCCAGTCCATATCTGTGCTGGCTAAGTTTCGTTGAATAGTGCCAAATTCGTCTGTTGTTGGTCGGAATGCAGCGCCAGAGACAGGGCCATGTCCAGGCACGATAAGAACATTCTGCAGTTTTCCTTGGGCACGTTTTTCGGCATGGTCTCGGTGTTCTACGAAAAGGTGGAACAAAGTAGATTTCCCTGTACCTTTACGGCCCCGCACGACCCATCGCGCATCATCTAAGAATTTGTCGAAGTCCGTAGTTTTCTGGAAGAAGTGGTCAAAATCTTCCGCGTCAATTGTCTTTGCGTCACGATCAGGGAAAGTGAGCGATTCAACAATTCCCCAACGATTAGATTTGCTAATTGTGACTTCAAGAATTTCTTCGGCTTCAGTTTCTTGAATAAGCCCCGCCAATCGCGAATAATTTTGCATTGCGGCTTCGACTGGGTAGGTAGAAGCCGATGCAATAGCAGGATTATAGCTAATCTCTACAGCTTGCTCGTCTACCTCTAATTCAAGTTGTGGTAACGTTCGTGCGACCACTGCCTTACCAATCTCACCTTCGGGAACTGGAGATAGAACAATGTGTGAGTTTATTCCGCTTACTTCGCGCAAGGTCTTGCGAACAAACCGGATGCCCTCGGTATTTTGCTCACTTGGATACAAGACTAAAAAGGCCTCGTCAGCTAAACGAAGTAACGATAATCCTCCCCAATCTCCAAGACCTGTTCTCGCATCAATCAAAAGCACGTCCGGTGCGAGTTGCTCCATTAGTTCACGCTCAAATAACGACCACGCATCATCTGGACGGGTTGCAACGTCTCTATATGACAAGGTGTTTAGTCGACGGACGTAATTTTCCCCAGCTTTCCCTGCCGGAATTACACTAATTTGAGCGCGAGAAATTGGATCTTCTACCAAGTAAGAAATGGCCTTCTGTTGTCCAGCATGCACATTTACCAAGCAAGTCTCTAAGCCCTCTCCAGTTTCGGGATCAAAAGGTCGAACTTGTCTTTCCCATAAGTAGTCTACTAAACCACATTCGATAGGCTCTCCATCAGGGCGGGGTAGCAGTGCATGTAAACCAGGAGCCTCAACATCCATGTCCGCAATCGCGACTCGAACACCATTTCTCGCTAGTTGAAACGCTGTGTGTACCAGTGCAGTTGTCCTACCTACGCCACCTTTGTACGAATAGAAAACTACCCGACGTGGACGGCTCTCGTCCCGCCCGCTATGAAGAACGGCGTGTCCTGATGCTGCTATTGAAATTGCATCATCCCAGGACGCGGGGGAGATTGGGGGATCAATTCCGACGGCAAGACCCATTTCGCTGGCCTCTAATGGCGTGTATAAATCCGCGATAGCTACGTCCAGTTGATAGCCATCAAAGAACTGTTCGATTATTTGAAGGCGCTCATCATGATCCTTTCCTTCAAAAGTACTGTCAATGGCTAACAGTATGGCAGTTTTATCTGCACCCACATCAAGTTCAAAGCCAGAAGGAAATCGTTCACGTAGCTTCCGGCGCAGTTCCTCAATTTTTTTCATAATAAACCTTCGTTCTTCTGAAGCCAGCCAACGACATATTTGAAACTCGTTTGCCACTCATTTAGTGTCTTTGCGCTAAGGGCGTTCGATGTATAGCGTAATGCAATAAAATCGATGGCGCTTGCACCTGTGGGATAGGTCAAATTGCCCAAGTGCTTCAAAAATAGCTTATCTGCAAGCGCTTTTTTATACAGGTTGTCCACAATTTTTAGAGCTGGAGCTAGTGCGTGGCTCGTGCGTAAAATCGGCTGACCTGTCCTTGGATCGCTTGGTCGCTGGCTTAGGCCACCCCAGGCGGTGATTTGATGGTAGGAAATTATAAGAGCCTTAATTCGGCATTCAATCGCCACACCGCCTAGGTGGACAGCCGCGACCCCTCGCGGTGGAGTCGCGCCCAACAATGCGGAAATGTCATCAATCCTGCATTTGAACGCTGCGTCGTAATTTTCCATTTTGCAGCAAGAGAAATTTTATAGATAGAGGATGATATTATCAAGAATCCGTCGGTTTCGGGTGTCTTTTGATTCGCTGCTGCATCATTGGCGTACACTCTTCGGCCGCGCTGTTCTTGATGGTAGCGCCGATTCCTGTCGGGGGGTGTGGTCATGTGGTCTTTGCCGTTAAGGCCTAGCAGGTTTTGTAAATACTCCGTCAAGGTGCGATGCGGCGCTGCGTTGTGGTGAAGGGGCCAATTTTACCGCTTTCGGGCTGAGGTGCAGGGGCAATGGGCGTCGATTCGCCACGAATGACGTCCGTAAAGCGACGATTGGCTTGTGAGAGGCGCCAAGGACAATCACTTCGGCGATAGTTTGTGCAGCAAGCTAGCCTTACCTAGCCGCTCTGGACATGGAAATGAATGATAGAGTTAGACCCGTCCGCAGACGTGTCGCAGAAATCGAAATTGACGGCGTCGGCAACCTGGCTCCAGAGTCGGTATGGTATGTAGCGCCTGTAGACGCGCCGATACAGTTCGATGTCGTCGGACCTGAATTTGTTCAGCTTGCGCGAAAAATTTTCGCCAGTAATATCAACCTTGACCGTTGCGGGATACGGCATCAAGCGGCATCTTTGGCTTCATCCAAGGAGGCGATCAAAATCGTCTTTCGACATCGGACGCGGCGGCATCGCGCGTGCCCGCTGAGCATTCTCTTCGAACGCGCGCAGGGTCTGGTCGCTGAACCAGGCCGACGCGAGCGGGGCAGGTGGTGCATCATTGAGCGCCAGTGTACCGGATTGCTTAACCGAATTGATGCGGTGTTGAAGTTTACGGGCCACGGCAGCCTCTACGTTTCAGTGTCATATTGTCGTTCCAACGCGTCGCCAGAGTCACCGGCCAAGGACGCTCCTACTTCGGCAGCAAGCAGTCGTCCCATTCTACGCGCTTCTCTGCGGGCGAACCTCAGACGGTGATCTGGAGCTAGCGATAAGCACGAGGGTGTCGCAGGTTGTGAAATTCCTAACTTTCGCCCGCTCTTCCGACCCCCCAACAAAATTCCCAATGACCCTCATTAATACAAACAATGAGGTGCTCCGGCTATCTTGTCGTATCATAGAAACCAATGAGAGCTTCTCATTCGATAGTTTTTCTTAACCCACAAAACCACGCACGAGGATATCTATGTCGCTGATCAATACGCAAGTTCCAGAGTTCAAAACCCAAGCCTTCCACAACGGCAAATTCGTCGAAGTCTCGAACGAGTCGATGAAGGGCAAGTGGTCGGTCGTGATTTTCATGCCTGCCGCGTTCACCTTCAACTGCCCGACCGAAGTCGAAGATGCGGCGCAGAACTACGCTGAATTCCAGAAAGCCAACGCCGAAGTGTATATCGTCACTACCGACACCCATTTCTCGCACAAAGTCTGGCACGAGACCTCGCCAGCCGTCGGCCAGGCCAAGTTCCCGCTGGTGGGCGATCCAACCCACAAGCTGACCCGCGCGTTCGGCGTGCACATCGAAGAAGAAGGCTTGGCGCTGCGCGGCACCTTCATCATCAATCCGGAAGGCGTCATTAAGACCCTGGAAATCCATGACAACGCCATCGCCCGCGACGTCAAGGAAACCCTGCGCAAGCTGAAAGCTGCCCAGTTCGTCGCCGCCAATCCAGGCCAGGTGTGCCCGGCCAAGTGGAATGAAGGCGCAAAAACCCTGACCCCATCGCTGGACCTGGTCGGCAAGATCTAAATAGCAATGTCATAGCACTACCCCGGGGAAGGCGCGGCGCCTTGCGCTGCCTTCCCCGCGCCGGGAACCAGCCCGACGGTTCCCGGATTTAATTCAAGGCACTTTCTTACGGATATCAACATGCTTGACGCCACCTTAAAAACTCAGCTGCAAGGCTATTTGCAAAACCTGCGCGCGCCGATTCGCCTGATCGCCACGCTCGACGACAGCGACAAAAGTGCCGAACTGCGTGAACTGCTGGCCGAGATCAGCAGCCTGTCCGATAAAGTCAGTGTCGACGAGTCGGGCGCCGACAGCCGCATCCCCTCGTTTGTGATCGCCCGCGAAGGCGAGACCCACGGCGTGCGCTTCGCCGCGATTCCGCTCGGCCATGAATTCACCTCGCTGGTGCTGGCCTTGCTGTGGACCGGCGGCCATCCGCCCAAAGTGGAACCCCACGTCATCGACGCCATCAAGGCGCTCGACGAATCGATGGATTTCGACGTCTATATGTCCCTGTCCTGCCACAATTGCCCCGACGTGGTGCAGGCGGCGACCCTGATGGCGGTGTTCAATCCGAAGATCCGCACCGTGATCATCGATGGCGGCATGTACCCCGCCGAAGTCGAGGCGCGCCAGGTCATGGCGGTCCCGATGGTCTTCAAGAATGACAGCATGTTTACGTCCGGCCATATGACCGTGGAAGAACTCGTCGCCAAGCTCGACGTGAGTTCGGCTGACCGTGAAGCGAAGAAACTCAATCAAAAGTCCGCGTACGACATGCTGATCGTCGGCGGCGGCCCGGCCGGCGCGGCGGCGGCGGTGTACGCGGCCCGCAAAGGCATCCGTGTCGGCGTGGCGGCGGAGCGCTTCGGCGGCCAGGTCAACGACACCATGGCCATCGAGAACTACATTTCGGTGCTGGCAACGGACGGCCCCACATTCGCCGCCGCCCTCGAGGCGCAGGTGCGCCACTATGAAGTCGACATCATGAACCTGCAGCGGGCCGAGCGCATCATTCCCGCCGCCACGCCGGGTGGCTTGATCGAAGTGCACATGGAAAACGGCGGCGTGCTCAAGGCGCGCAGCGTGATCGTCTCGACCGGCGCGCGCTGGCGCAACGTCAACGTACCTGGCGAAGCCGAGTACAAGAACAAGGGCGTGGCGTATTGCCCGCACTGCGACGGCCCATTATTCAAAGGCAAGCGCGTCGCCGTGATTGGCGGCGGCAACTCCGGTGTGGAAGCGGCGATCGACCTGGCCGGCATCGTCCAGCACGTCACACTGGTTGAGTTCGCCGATGCGCTGAAAGCCGACGCGGTGCTGGTCAACAAGTTGAAGAGCCTCTCCAACGTGACCATCCACGTCAACGCGCAAACGACCGAGATCACCGGTGACGGCCAAAAGGTCAATGGCCTCGGCTATAAGGACCGCGCCAGCGGCGCCGATCACTTCGTGGCGCTGGAAGGCGTGTTCGTGCAAATCGGCCTGGTGCCGAATACCGAATTCCTGAAAGGGACTTTGGAGCTGAGCAAGTACGGCGAGATCGTTGTCGATGCCAAATGCCACACCAGCCTGCCTGGCGTATTTGCCGCCGGCGACGTGACCACGGTGCCGTACAAGCAGATCGTCGTCGCTGCCGGCGAAGGATCGAAAGCGGCATTGTCCGCGTTCGATTACCTGATTCGCCAGCCAGTGGTCACTGATGTCGCCAGGGAAGAGGAAGTGGCGGAAGCTGCCTGATGCAAGTCTGCTGACCAACAAAAATGCCCGGATCATGCCGGGCATTTTTTTTGGCGAGACAGAATCGCCGCTGTGACCGCGCTCCCTGACATGGCGCAGACCCGCGCGCGGTGAGTGGCATACTCTGGGATCTGGACTGCTCGCCCAGCACCGATTCCTGTTCGCAAAGAGTCTCCGGCATGTTCATTTCCACGAACTGGTTCAGACGCATCCTGGTCGCCGCGTTGACCTTGCCGGCACTTGCCATGGCCGCAGCAAACAGCGACGTGCCGGAAGTTCAGCTCCTCATCGATGCCACGGCCGCCAGCGAGCCTGTCATGGTGGATGACTGGTTGCCGGTCGCGCCGGACCGATGCGGGCAGCAATGTTATGCCGAGCGGATCGACACGCCCAGCCCGGTGCCTGAGCCCGACACCTATGCGCTGATGCTGGTCGGCCTCGGCATGGTCGTCGCCGCCGCGCGCCGTGCGGTCAGCGTGGGCGCCAACCGCACAGTATCCTCCAGCGAACGGCATGGCGGCGCCAAACTTCCTTTCAACAACTGAGTACGCGGACTGCTTACACCCCGCAGTAGGCAGTCTTGACGGTCGTAAAGAACTCGGCCGCATACGTGCCCTGTTCACGCGATCCGTAGCTCGACCCTTTGCGCCCGCCGAACGGCACGTGGTAATCGACCCCGGCCGTCGGCACATTGACCATCACCATGCCCGCTTCGGCGTGGCGCTTGAAGTGGGTCGCATACTTGAGCGAGGTGGTGACGATGCCGCTGGCCAGGCCGAACTCGGTATCGTTGGCCAGCGCCAGCGCGTGCTCGTAGCTGTCGGCCGGAATCACCATGCCGACCGGGCCAAAGATTTCTTCGCGGCTGATGCGCATGTCGTTGCTGCAATCGGTGAACAAGGTCGGGCGCAGGAAAAAGCCCGGCGTGGCGCACTCGATCCGCTCGCCGCCGAAGGCCAGGGTGGCGCCTTCCTTGCGGCCGATGTCGATGTATGCCATATCCTGGTCGAGCTGGCTCTGGTCGACCACCGGGCCGATATCGATGCCGGCGCCGAGCGCGTCGCCGACGTTGAGGGCCGCCAGTTTTTCTTTCATGGCGGCCACAAAGGCCGGGTAGATGCCTTTTTCGACGATCAGGCGGCTCGACGCCGTGCAGCGCTGGCCGGTTGAGAAGAATGAGCCCTGCACCGCGCAGTTGACGGCGGTGGCGAGGTCGGCGTCGCCCAGCACGATCAGCGGATTCTTGCCGCCCATTTCGATCTGCACCTTGGCCATGCGGCCGATGGCCGCCAGCGCCACCTTGGCGCCGGTTGCGGCCGAGCCGGTGAAGCTGATCGCGTTGACGCGACGGTCATGCAGGAAAGCCTGGCCGACCACGCTGCCGCGACCCATCACCAGGTTGAACACGCCCGGCGGCAGGCCGGCGCGGCTGATGATTTCGGTCAAGGCCCAGACGCTGGCCGGCACCAGTTCGGCCGGCTTGATCAGCACGCAATTGCCGTAGGCCAGCGCCGGTGCGATTTTCCAGGACGGAATGGCGATCGGAAAATTCCACGGCGCGATGATGCCGACCACGCCGACCGGCTCGCGCGTGACTTCCACGTCGACGTTGGGGCGCACGGACGGCAGCTTGTCGCCGCGCAGGCGCAGGCATTCTTGGGCGAAAAACTTGAAGATGGCGCCAGCGCGGGCGACTTCGCCGATGCCTTCGGGACGGGTCTTGCCTTCTTCGCGCGAGAGCAGGGTGCCGAGCTCTTCTTTGCGAGCCAGGATTTCGCTGCCGATCTTGTCGAGCGCGTCCGCCCGCATCTGGATGTTCGACAGCGCCCAGCCCGGTGCGGCGGCAGCGGCGGCGGCGATCGCCAGCTCGGTTTGCTGCGCGTCGGCCTGTGCGTAATGCCCGATGATGTCGTTGGTGTTCGATGGGTTGATATTGGTGGACGACGAAGCGCCGTCGACCCAGGCGCCGTTGATATAGTTCTGTTTCATGGAAGCTTTCTACGTGGCTCGCAAGGGATCGCGATGCGTGTTTATCAAAAAGCAAAAGCTTACCATTGCGGGGGGAATGCTGCCGGAGGGAGGTGGCCGATGACGGGCGCTTGTGCCGATTGCGGCGGGTACGGCGAGTGCCAGCAACCGATACCGCGTCGTTTCTTCCGCCAGCGACTCGTCGTCTCCGGCATTGCCGGAACCGACTTCCCGCGCAGGCGGGAACCCAAGTTTTGTGATCCGCATGAAACTGCGGAACGGACTTGGGTTCCCGCCTGCGCGGGAACGACGGTGGTTATCGGTGTACTAATACTTGTAATGCAAGGCCAACCCCACCGTGCGGTCATAGCGGCGCGTATCGCGCACCAGGCCCGGGTCCTTGTTGAAGTAATCGTGATACGGCTGGTCCAGCAGATTATTCCCATCCAGGGTCACGGTCAGCTGTTTGTCGATCCGGTACGACAAGGAGCCATCGAGCGAGCGTAAGGGCGCCACATACAAGTCCAGTTTGTCATTGCCGCGATAGCGCTCCTCGGCCATGAACTTCGAGCGCCAGTTGTACGCCAGCCGCGCCGACCAGGCCTCCTTCTCGTACAGCCCGACCAGGTTGTACGACGTTTTCGACATCCCCAAAAAGGCCGACTCGCGCCCATCCGGATTGGTCTGCTTGCCGGTGATGTAGGTAAAATTCGCCTCCATTCCCAGCCCGCTCAGCATCCCCGGCAGGAAGTCGTAAAACTGCCGGTAACTCATCTCGAAGCCTTCCAGGTTGGCCTTGGTCAGGTTATACCGGCGCGTCACATCGTACTCGCGGCCATTGATGATTTCGCGCGCCGCCTTTTCCACCGAACGGTCGGTGAACTTGTGCCGGAAAACAGTCCCGGTCAGGGAGCCGGTCGGCGCAAAATACCACTCGAGCGCCACGTCGATATTATCCGATCTGGTCGGCCGCAGATTCGGATTGCCCGCCGCGCCGGTGCCCAGGATGCCCGACGAGTTTGGGGTCGCCGCCACGCCTTCGACCAGGCGCAGCGCCGGATTGTAATCGGCAAATGCCGGCCGCTCGACCGCACGGCCGGCGACCACGCGCGCCACCAGGGTCGGGGCCAGGTCCGCGCGCAGCGCAAAACTCGGCAGCACGTCGGTGCGGCTGGTATCGACCGACACCGGCGCGAGCACGCCGACAATCGACGAATTGCCCTTGAGCGTCTGCTCGGTGCGCACCACGCGCGCGCTTACCACGCCGCTGATCGGCACACCCATATGGAAGCCGAATTTGGCCTTCGCATACAAGGCCGACGTGCGTTCCACGTCGCTGTAGTACGACAGCGGATTGTCTTCCAGCTGCGCCGCCGAACCGGTCAGGATGGTGCGCACCACGTCGGTGTGATCGAGGATGTAGTTATGGTCGGCCACCACGTAGCGGTTCACGCCATAGTTGCCGCCGGTCGGCGCCGACAAGGTCCACAAGCCCGGGAACTGACTGGCCGGCGCGCCCTTTTGCGGACTATTGTCGTACCACATATCGCGAATGCCGCGCGAGGACGCCTTGCGCTCGGCCAGGCGCACGCCGCCGGCCAGCTCCTTCACAAAACCGAGGATGCCGTTATCGGTGGCATCGTACACCACATCGCCGCGCCAGTCGTTCGACGTGCCTTGGCGCGCGTTGGCGATGTCGGTGCCACCGCGCACGCGGAACTTGGCGTCGTCCGGGTCTTCCATGTTCGTGCCCGGGAAGTCCATGTAACCGCCGCCCGAGCGCACCGCGCCCACGAAGCCGCGCGCGGTGTAATCGAAATCGAAAATCACGCGCCGCTCCTTGAAGTAGCTGGCGGTACGCGCCACCTCGGTGGTGAAACGCAGGTTGGGCGTGGCGTCCCAGCGCGCACCCAGCGCCACCTGCTCGTTGCTCACATCGTGCTGGTAGGCCTGGGTCGAGGCAAAGCCCGGCGCGTCCTGGTTCAGGCGCGTGATGGTATCGAGATTGTTGGTGCCCGGCTTGGTTGTGATGGTGGCGCCGGCGAAGTGCGGCGGGAAACCGATCATGAAATTATTCTGGTAGCGGTGATCGATATTCGTGCGGAAGCCTTCGGCAAACACTTCCACCGTCGGACTCGGGCGCCATTGCAGCGCAAAATTGCCGGCCTCGCGTTTGCGGTCGCCGTTACCCATGAAGCGGCCGAAGTTCTCGGCGCCGGTCACGCCATTGTCGATCGGGAGCGGAAAGCCGGCGAAGGCCACTTCATCGTGATAGCGCCCGCGCTGGTACGACAGGCCGACCAGCGCGCCGATTTCGCCGATGCCGGTTTTCCAGCGGTCGCTGAACATCGCGCTCACGTCGGGATTATTGGTCTTGGCCTTGTCGCGGTTTTCCACGCGCGCGTTCAGGTTGACCTGGCGGCCCTTGAAATCGAAGGGACGGTTGGTGCGCACATCGATCACGCCGGCGGTGCCGCCTTCGGGCAGGTCGCCGCCCTGGGTCTTGTAGACATCGATCCGCTGCAGCATGGAAGCCGGCACGTCGGCCAGGTACAGGCTGCGGCCGGTATCGGAAAAGAACTCGCGCCCGTTCAGGAGCGCGACCACGCCGCCGAGGCCGCGGATGATCACCGTGCCGGCTTCGCCGCCGCCGCGCTGAACCTGCACGCCGGTGACGCGCTGCAGGATTTCGGCCACGTTCTTGTCGGGGAACTTGCCGATGTCGTCGGCGACGATGGAGTCGACCACCTGGTCGGCGTTTTTCTTGATCGTTTGCGCGCTTTGCGCCGCCTTGCGCACGCCGCTGACGGTGACCACGGCCGTATTAGCGTGGGCGGGAATGGCTTCCTGGGCGGCCACGGAGAGGTGCGTCAGCATGCCTGTGGCGAGCAGGGAAGCGACCAGCGATTTGAGCACGATCGGACGGTCCGCGCGGGAGCGGCCGCGGGCGAGGGCGGGATTGTTCATGGGTCTCCATTATCGTTATTGAGCTAGATGCTCTTGTTTGCCCGAATAATAGGGGACGCGCGTGAATTGCTCCAATCATGTTTTTGCGGCTGCCGATACCGATCTGGGTATCAGCGTGTTGCAAAACCGGCGGACGGCGAACCGGGGTCTGTCCCCGGTTTTGCAACCTGGCTGGCCTACTCGTCGTTCTGCCAGAACGGACCATTTTCCACGAACACCACCGTCGTGCGTGGCGGGATGCTGAAGGTGCCGCTGGCGCGCTCGTAGCTTGCCGTCTTCGCCAGCCGGTCATGGTCCGACTTGCGCTGCACCTTGTGCAGCGCAAGCTTGCGTCCTTTGAGTTCATCGATCGTGATGCTCCTGGCGACCTTGTCGACGTTGAAGAAGGTCGCCACGCTGCCGTACTTCGCGCCCGGATAACGCCGCCCGTCGATGCTCATCGCAATCAGGCCGGCGATCTGCCGCGGTCCCGTGTTGTGGAACCTGAGCCGCTCGCTCACCTCTTTCGCGCTGCGCAGGCGGAACAGGGTGCTGTCTTTGCGAATCTCCAGCAGGTCGAGAAAGTAGTCGCGCGCCGCCACAATCGCCGCCGCATCGGGCAAGATCTGCGCATTCGCCAGAATCGGCGACATCCATTCCCAATTGGCCTTGTTCACGCCCGCCATCGGCAAACCGACGCCGAAGTTATTCGACTGGTACGAAAAGTCGAGGCGATTGAACCAGTCGCCCGCGTTATAGCTGTCGCGGTCGAGCGACTTCGAACGCAGGATCTCCTGCCCCGCGTGGAAGAACGGCACGCCCTGCGAGAGCATGTTGATGGCCGTGCCCAGGTTCTGCACGCGCACGCGATCGGCCAGGCTGGTCGACTGCGGCAGCTTGAAGGCATTCAGGTCGAACAAGGTCTGGTTGTCGTGCGCTTCGACGTAGTTGATGGTCTCGGCCGGATTGGCCGCAAACCCCGCCTTCTGCCCGCCATAATCGATGTCCGCATTCTTGCGCAGCACCCCGGTGCGGTCGGTGAAGCTGTAGTCGCGCAGGGTGCCCGACAAACCCACCTTGATCAAGTCGCCCAGGCGCAGCAAGTCGTCCCTGGTTTGCACGCTGGTCGCATTCGGATCGGTAAAGGCGCCGTTGATGAAGCCCTGCTGGCTGATCAGCTCAAGCCCGCCATCGCAGCAGCCGCCTCCGCGCACCGCGTCGCGCAGGCGGTCGTTGAACGAGCCGACGCCGGTGCCGAACATATTGGCCTGGCGCGCCTGCACGAAGCGCGCGTCGTTGCCGACCGTGCCGAAGTTCCAGGCTTCGCCGTACAGGTAAATATCGCGCCCGGCGGCGCGGTCGACCTTCGCTTTCAGGTCGGTGATGACCGACAGCGGCGCCATGCCCATGATGTCGAAGCGGAAGCTGTCGACCTTGTAGTCGGTGGCCCAGGTGACGACGGAATCGGTCATCAGCTTGGCCATCATCGCGTTTTCGGCGGCGGTGTCGGCGCAGCAGCTGTCGTTGGTAATGGAGCCACTCGCATTGAGGCGGTAATAGTAGGTCGGCACGATCTTGTCGAGCACCGACAGGGGACTTTGCTGCGCGCCGCTGGTATGGTTATAGACCACATCCATCGTCACCCGCAACCCTTGTTCGTGCAGCGACTTGACCATCGCCCGGAATTCGCGCACGCGCACCGCGCCGTCGCTGGCGTTGGTGGCAAAGCTGCCATCGGGTGCGCTGTAATGGACCGGATCGTAGCCCCAGTTGAAGCAGTCGCTGTCGCCGGCAGCGGTGACTGCCGCCTGCTGCGTCTCGGCGTTGGCGGCGGCGTCCGGAATGGCAGGCGTGGCGCAGCCGGTTTCATTCACGCTGGCGATGTCGAAGCTGGGCAGCAGGTGAATGTGGCTCATGCCGGCGCGCGCAAGCGCGCGCAGGTGGCGCATGCCGTTCGAATTCACATCGGTGAAAGCGAGGAACTTGCCGCGATGGTTGGCCGGCACCGTCATGTCGCTGGCGCTGAAATCGCGCACCTGCAATTCGTACAACGAGATGTCGGTTGGATGGTCGAGGCGGGGAAGCGGATGCGCATCCCAGCCGGCCGGTTTGAGCGCCGCGCTGTCGAGGTTCGCGACAAAGCTGCGCTGGCCGTTGGCGTTCAGGCTCAATGAATACGGATCGGTGACCACGTTGCTGACCACCGTGTTATTGGCCCAGCGCGAAAGCACGTTGACGGTGTAGGTGTAGTAGGCGCGGTTGGTCCAGGCGACGTTGGGGGCGGTGTAGTGCCACACGCCGCTGCTGCCGTCGCGCGTCATCGGCACGCTGCTGGCGCTGGCGGCCGTGGCGTCCGGGTACACATTGAGCGCGACCGATTTGGCGGTCGGCGCCCACACGCGGAAGGTCGGCACGCCGGCGCGGTTAAAGGTCGCGCCCAGCGCGCTGTTGGCGGCGGCCGGGGCGAACAGCGCGTCGAGCAGGCCGCTCGTTTGCAGCGACGTGACCTGAACCAGCTTGCCGGTGGCATTGAATTGCGCGATGGCGAACTGGCCGCTGACCTTGGCCGGCAGGCCGGCCAGGGCGTCCCCAGGCACCGTCAACGCGGTGGACGTAGCCAGGTGCGGATACTTCGCCTGCAGCGCCGGCGACAAGGCGCCGGCAACGCGCAGCTCGATGCTGCCATCGGCGCCGCTGATGCCATCGGGCGTGGAGCCCATGCCGCCGTTGGCGGCATAAAACAGCTTGTAGCTGGCAGCAAGCGGCGCGCCGGGCCAGGCCAAGGTATCAAGCGAAAGCCAGTGCGCGCCGGCGTTGGCCAGATTGCCCAAGCTGATCGCCGGGGCGCTGGTGTAGACCTTGCAGTCGCCTTCGAGCAGCCAGAGCTCCTGGCCGCGCGCGGCGATGTCGGGCGCAAAGTCGCCGGCCTGGTCGCTCGCGCAGTTCTTGTTGCCGCTGCCGTCGGTGAGCAGGAAGTCGATGTTGGTTTTGGTGGCGTCGACCGGAATATCCACGTAGCCGCCGTAGCTGTCGCTTGCGGCCAACATGAAACGGTCCTTGATCCATTCCACGCTCGGCTTGACGGGGCCGGACCAGGAGTAGACGCCCCACTGGGCTTCGTCGCGTTGGGCGCGGCGGTAATGCATGCGCATGGTGCCGGGCGCCACGGCCGCAGTCGAGACCGAGGCGCGCTGGACCGATTCGGACCTTGTTGCCGGTGCTGGCAAGTTGCTGTCGGCGCCATCGGAACCGCCACAGGCGGCCAGCAGGCTGGTGCACAAACCGGTGATGAAAAAATGTGCGGGAATTCGTGAAGTAATACTACCTAGAGAATGCATGTGCAACTCCTGAAGAGGGGAATGTGCAGCGGCGCCCTTGTCCTTGATACGTCGTTTTTGTGACGCCGCTGGCGATCGGCATAAGGCCGATGTAATATTACTACACATCGTTTCAGGAATTGTACGAAAATCAAGGCGAGCGCCCTCCGCCGCCGGCGCGGGCGGGGACCGGTGATGCTTGCGCAAGAAAAGGGAGGTGGAGGCGGCGTAGTCGGACTACGGGCAGCTCAGCTCAGGGCAGGGCCCAGATCCAGCGCACGATGTGGAAGAAGACCGGCGCGGCGAAGCCGAGCGAATCGAGGCGGTCCATGTAGCCGCCGTGGCCGGCGATGCCGGTGCCCCAGTCCTTGGCGCCGAGCGAGCGCTTCACGCCCGACATGACCAGGCCGCCCATCACGCCGCCGATGACGATCAGCGCGGCCATGCCGGCCGCCTGCAAGGGCGTGAACGGCGTGACAAACGCCAGCAGCGCGCCGATTCCCATCGTCGCCAGGCCGCCGCCGATCAAGCCTTCCCAGGTTTTGTTGGGGCTCAGCTTGGGCACCATCTTGTGCTTGCCGAAGAGTTTGCCGAATATGTACTGCAGCACATCGCTGATCTGTACGATAAAGACGAAGAAGAACAGCAACTGGGCGTTGTGGCCCTGGAAGCTCGGGATGTCGAGCATCAGCAGCGCCGGCGCGTGGCTCACGCCGTACACGCAGAACATCACCGCGAACAGGATGCGCGCGTTGCGCGACAAAAAATCATCGGTATCCTGGCTGATCGCGCTGGCGGCCGAGATGAGGAAGAAGATATACACCGGGATCATGATCGCGAACAGCCCGTACCACTGGGTCCACAGCAGCCAGTACTGGGCCGGCAGGGCGATGAAAAAGGCGATGAACAGCGGCCAGTAATCGCTCTTCCTGGTCGGCGTGAGGGTGAGGAACTCGCGCAGCGCCATCAGCGAGGCGAAGCCGAACACCACGATCGTCACATAGCGGCCCAGCACCAGCGCCGAAAACAGCACGACGGCCATGATCCACCACGCGTTGATGCGGGCGTTCAGGTTGATGATGGTGGCGTTGCCGGGATTCCTGAGGCGCAGCACGAAGCCGACGCTCGAAGCGAGGACCAGGATTGCCAGCAAGATCTGGCCGGTAAGCATGAATAGGGGAGTCATCGTGGTCTTCTCAGAAAGTATCGGCCAGGTCGCAAACGGCCTGGTGCATGCGGGCGATGAAGGTTTCCTTGTCTTCGCCGCGGTCGTTGTAGAGCGGCGCGCCGAAGTGCGAGCGGCACAGCAGCGGTAGCGGAAACGGCGCGCCCTTGGGCAGCGCGCGGTGCAGGTTTTGCTGGTACACCGGGATCAGCGCCAGGGTAGGGCGGTCCTTGCTCAAGTGATACAGGCCGGACTTGAACTCGCCCGGCAGGGTCGTATCCCTGCGCGTTCCCTCGGGAAAGACGATCAGCGAATCTCCCTGGTCGAGCGCGCTTTTCAGCGGCAGCAGCGCGTCGGCGCCGCCTTTTTCGCGATCGACCAGCACCACATTGAGCAGCGTGTGCGCGATGTAGCGGCGCATGGCGGTCTTGTCCCAGTAATCGGCCCCGGCGACGGGCCGGGTGCGGTCGCGCATGGCCGGCGGAATGGCGGCTAGCAGGCCGGTGGTATCGAGGTGGCTGGTGTGATTGGCGAAAAACACGCAGGGATGAACGGGCGGCACATCATAAAAGGCGGCGCCGCCGACGACCAGGCGCTGCAAGCCGAGCAAGGTATCGCGCTGCAGGCGGAAAAAGGGGTTCAAGGTTTGGCTTTCTGTTCGGGCTGGCGATGCGCGGCCGGCGGTCGAGTATCTTTGATCGGTACTAAGTACCCGCCCATAAAACAACTGTGATTTTTGTTTTCCATAGCCGGCGCGCTGCGTCGCGTCGGGCGCACGGCAATCGCATCCGGCTATATTCGCCAAAAACCCACACTTATTTCTGCGCGGGTACTTAAAGCGGCCAAGTGTAAATGTTATTTAACTGTCTATCAACATTAATATTTTTACCTGTGCAACTTTTCCCACAACCGGGGTCTGACCTCTGATTCGTAATTAATTGCGCATAAGCATCAAAATCTTCACCCGGGGTCAGAGCTTTAATTAGCAATTAGTTGCACCTTATCTCACTGGTACGGTCGACATTTGCGCTGATGCTGTCGTTAGTCTGGTCGATATCGGGCAGCTACAGAGGGAGAACGTCCTTGAATGAACTCGCGGGAGTGTGCGGAAATTTTAGAGTGGAAATAGTTTCGAATTAATGCTCTGACCCCGGTTGTAGGAGGTTGGAGCTTCATTCGGCGGTTTGTCTGACCTCTGGCGGGCAATGTTTCGAATCAGAGGTCAGACCCCGGTTGGGGCTTAGCCTTGGGCGATGCGGCCGGCGATGTGGGCCAGGGCTTCGTCGACCTGGTCGATCAGGATCAGGCACAGGTCGCCTTCGCCGAGGCGCGCCAGGGCGGTGTCGATGGCGATGAATTCGCCGTCGATTTCGTCCACGTGGGTGGTGCGCACGGCGCCCGCCAGGCCCTGGCGCAGCAGGGCGACGACTTCACCGTCGGCACGCCCGCGCTGGCACTGGTCCTGGTACAGCAGCACGTCGTCGAACGCCGCACCCAAAATCTCGGTCTGCTGGCGGATGTCTTCGTCACGCCGGTCGCCTGCGCCGCTGATGACCACCGAGCGCCGCTTGGCCGGCATGCTTTCGACCGCGCCCACCAAGGCCAAAATCGCGTCGGGATTGTGGCCGTAGTCGGCGATCACGGTCGCGCCGCGGTAGCTGAAGACGTTGAAGCGCCCCGGCGCGTTGTCGCTCTCGTTGGCGAACGATTTGAGCCCGGCGCGGATGTCGTCCCAGCTGGTGCCGACCGCCCATGCCGCCGCGACCGACGCCATCACATTGTCGACCTGGAAGCCGATGCTGCCGCCACGCGTGATCGGTACGTCGGCCAGCGCGATGCGGTGTTCGACCTTGCCTTGCGCGGCAACGAGCATGCCGCCGTCCACATACACCACGCGTTGTCCCTGGGCGCGGTGGGTCGACATGACCGGGTGCCCGCAATCGGCCGTGAAGAAGGTGACGCTGCCACGGCAGTTGTTGGCCATGTTGACTACCGCCGGGTCGTTGGCGTTCAATACCGCCACGCCGCTGTCGGCGACATTTTGCACGATCACGCGTTTGAGCACCGCCAGGTCTTCGACGGTGGTGATGTAGTTCAGGCCCAGGTGGTCGCCCGCGCCGATGTTGGTGACCACGGCCACCTGGCAGCGATCGAAAGCGAGGCCTTCGCGCAGCAGGCCGCCACGGGCGGTCTCGAAAACGGCGGCGTCCACGTCAGGGTGCAGCAGCACGTTGCGCGCGCTGCGCGGACCGCTGCAGTCGCCGCTGTCGATGCGCCGGCCTTCGATGTAGACGCCGTCGGTGTTGGTCATGCCGGTGCGCAGGCCGCCGGCGGTGAGCAGGTGGGCGATCAGGCGCACCGTGGTGGTCTTGCCGTTGGTGCCGGTGACGGCGATGACCGGAATGCGGCCATCGTCGCCGTCGGCGAACATCGATGCAATGATCGCTTCGCCGACCGGGCGGCCTTTGCCGAACGAGGGCGACAGGTGCATGCGCAAGCCAGGGGCGGCGTTGACTTCGACGATGCCGCCGTTCTGTTCTTCGATCGGTTTGAGTACGCTGTCGCACACCAGGTCGACGCCGCAGATGTCCAGCCCGACCATATGGGCGGCGGCGATCGCGCGCGCGGCCACTTCCGGGTGCACGTCGTCGGTGACGTCGCTGGCGGCGCCCCCGGTCGAGAGGTTGGCGTTGTTGCGCAGGATCACGCGCTGGCCCTTGGCGGCGACCGATTCGGCCACCAGGCCTTGCTTGGACAGGCTGGCCAGGGCGATGTCGTCGAAACGGATCTTGGTCAGCGAGGTCGAATGGCCATTGCCGCGGCGCGGGTCGAGGTTGACCTGGTCGACCAGTTCGCGCACGGTGTGCTTGCCGTCGCCAACGACGATCGGCGGGTCGCGCCGCGCGGCGGCAATGAGTTTGTTGCCGATGACGAGCAGGCGGAAGTCGTGGCCGGGCAGGTAGCGTTCGACCAGGATATCGTCGCGAAATTCGGCGGCGGCGTGGTAGCCGGCCACCAGTTGTTCGCGGGTGGTGACGTTGACGGTGACGCCCTTGCCCTGGTTGCCATCCTTCGGCTTGATCACGACCGGCAGGCCGATTTCGAGCGCGGCGGCCCAGGCGTCGTCCGGGTCGGCGGCCACGCGGCCGAGCGGCACGGGCACGCCGGCCGCGTGCAGCAGTTTTTTGGTCAGTTCTTTATCCTGCGCGATCGATTCGGCAATCGCGCCGGTGCTGTCGATTTCGGCGGCCTGGATTTTGCGCTGACGGCTGCCCCAGCCGAACATGACCAGGCTGCCGTCGGTCAGGCGCCGGAACGGGATGTTGCGCGCCACGGCGGCCTGCACGATGGCGCCGGTGCTCGGTCCCAGGCGTACGTCTTCGTCGAGGTCGCGCAGTTGCAGGAGGGCGGCGCCAAGGTCGAACGGGGTGTCGGCGGCGGCGGCGGCGCACAGTTGCGCGGCCAGGTCCATGGCCAGGCGGCCGACCACTTCTTCGGAATACTCGACCACGACCTGGAAGATGCCTTCTTCGGGCGTGGCGGTGGTGCGGCTGAAGGTGACCGGGCAGCCGGCTTGCGCCTGCAGGCCGAGCGCCGCCAGTTCCAGCACCTGGGCCATGGCGATGCGGTCGTGGTGGCCGAGCGTTTGCAGCGGGCTCATTTCGGGGAAGCGCGCGCGCAGGCGTTCCTCGAAGTCGGGCAGGGCGCCGACATCCTGTTCGGCACTGGTGCAGGCGACGATCGCTTCGATCGAGGTGTGGTGGCTCCAGAGGTTGGGGCCGCGCAGGGCCCGTACGCGAGATACTTCCATAAAGCGTTTCATCCTAAGTGTTGCGCTGGTGCGTCGCTGCGCCCTCGGGCGTTGACACTGCCGGCAGCCCGGCCGTCTGGCCGGGCGCTGTGTTGTTAAAGTTTGGCTTTGGTGGGTTTGGTCGCCGCCGTGTCGAAGGTGCGCAGGCCGGCGCCGATCAGCGCGGCCGGAACATCGAGCGCCCATGCCGCCGCCACTGCCGCCAGCACCGTTTCGGGATACTGGGCGGTGCCCGGTTTGAGGGTGGACATGCGCAGCAGCACCGTTTCCTGCGCGCCTTCGCCGAGAATCACGTCCTGGCCGCGCATGAATACCGTGCGTTCGCCGGCGGCGCGGTGCGCCACGATGACTGGTAGTTCGGGGTCGACCGCGTAGAAAATCACGCGCCCGTCGCACAAGCCGGCCAGTTCCGCCACGCGCGCGTCGGCGCCGTTGAGCACTGCCGCGCCGTCCGGCAGGATCACGTCGACCTGGCTGCGGATGACGTTGGCCATGCCGTCGGCGTCATGGATGTGGAATTCGGCCAGCGCTTCCTGGCCTTCCATGTCGGTCACCACGCCCACCGTGCACTTGTCGTAGGCCAGGCCTTCGGACAGGATCATGCGCGCGTTGCTTTCGAAAACAGCCACTTCGACGGTGCGGTTGATCAGCAGGCGCTGGCCGGCGTCGAAGGTCATGGCGTTCTCGCCCGAGACCTGGCGCTGGTCGAGGAACAGGCCCTGGCCGCTGACCACGCCCGTGTGCTTGCCGGTCAGGTTGATCAGGCAGCCGATCAGGCGCGCAATCAGGCTGGTCCCCTTGGTGCCGGTCACGCCGATGATGGGAATGCGCCCGCTTTCGCCATCGGCGAACAGGTGCTCGATGATGGCCGTGCCGACCGGGCGCGCCGCGCCTTGGCCGGGTTTCAGGTGGGCCAGCAGGCCCGGGCTGGCGTTGACTTCGATGATGGCGCCGCGCTGTTCGTGGAGCGGGCGGGTAATGTCTTCGGCCACCAGGTCGATGCCGGCGATGTCCAAGCCGACGATGCGTGCGGCCAGTGCGGCGGCGTGCGCGATCGAGGGATGCACCTGGTCGGTGACGTCGATGGCGACGTTGCCGTTCGGTTGAATCAGCACCTTCTGGCCGGCCAGCGGCACCGAGTGCGCGGTCATGCCCTGGCGTTCGAGTTCGAGGATGATTTCGGCCGAGACGTCGGGCTTGACCGGGTTCAGTGGCGCGTCTTCGCCTTCGCCGCGGCGCGGGTCGGTGTTGATCTGGCTGTTGACCAGCGCGATGATGTCGCCCACGCCGTCGCCGGTGACCCAGAGCGACTCGCCCTTGGCCGCAGCGACCATGCGCGTGCCCACCACCAGCAGGCGGTGTTCGTCGCCGGGGATGAAGCGCTCGACGATGACGCTGGCGCTGTCGCCTTTGCGTGCGGCCAGGTGGTAGGCTTTTTCGACGTCGGCCTGGGTCATCAGGTTGAGCGAGACGCCGCGTCCGTGGTTGCCGTCGTAGGGTTTGAGCACGACCGGCAGGCCGATCTCCTGCGCTTCTTCCCACGCTTGCTCCGCACTGCGTACCAGGCTGCCCTCGGGCACCGGCACTCCGCACGATTGCAGCAGCATCTTGGTCAGGTCCTTGTCGCTGGCGATGCTCTCGGCAATCGCGCTGGTGCGGTCGGTTTCGGCGGTCCAGATGCGGCGCTGGGCGGCGCCGTGGCCAAGCTGCACCAGGTTGCCGTCGGTGAGGCGGATGAACGGAATCTTGCGCTCGGTGGCCGCTTCGACAATGTGCGCCGTGCTGGGACCGAGGCAATGGTGGTCGACGATGTCCTTGAGCTTGGCGACGGCGGCGTCCAGATCGAAAGGCGTGTCGTCGATGGCGGCCATCAACAGCGCGCGTCCGGTGTCGAGCGCGGCCAGGCCGACTTCTTCCTGGCGCGTGCGGAAGGCCATCTTGTAGACGCCGCGCTGGCCGGTGGAGCGGGTCTTGCCGAAACCGGTGCGCATGCCCGCCAGGTTTTGCAATTCAAGAACGACATGTTCGAGGATGTGGCCGGACCAGGTGCCTTCGCGCAGGCGCTCCAAAAAGCCGCCGCGCTCGCCCACGCCGCAACGGTGTTCGATCAGGCCCGGCAGCAACGCGGTCAGGCGCTCGTACAGGCCGGGCAGCAGGTTCGACGGAAACTCTTCCAGCGCGCCAATATCCAGCCACGCCTCGATCACCGGGCGATAGGTCCAGATGTTGGGTCCGCGCAGGTGGCTTACCCGCAGAACACTGATTTCTTTCTTCTTTGTCATGTCGTTATTTCTTGATAACAGGCTTGGCGTTGTTCACGCCCTAAGACCTCGTGAGGCTTTTCGAAGCGCATCATGTTGTATACTTGCTAGAGACGAAGCTTACCGTGCTGAACCGATTTCTGCCAGTCTGGATTCCCGAACGCGTCGCGCGGGCCTGCTCCGCAGCATGCCGGTCCGGCATTCCAGGGAGCCCTGCTGCCGGCGCCCACGTTGAACAATTTCCGCCCGTAAATTCGTGGCCCAGAGCCGGAACCGCACTACGATGACTATAGATCCATCTGTTTCTCCTATGACGACGGCCACCGGGCCGCTTTCCCTGCCTGAACACTGGCAGGCTGACGTCGCTAAAAAACTTGCACCAGGGGAAAACGTTTTAAGTGGCGTCGAGGTTGACCTCGATGCCAAATTGCATTTCAAAAAAGGCTTGGTGCTGGTCACCAGCCGCCGTTTGCTGGCGCGCGCGCCGGGTGAAAGCGCGTGGCGCGAGTGGGCTTTCCGTCCCGGATTGTCGCTCACGCACCACGATCACGCCGGTGTCGGCCATCTGCAATTGTTCGACGAACAAGGTTTACTGGACTCCTGGCGCTTCACCTTGGGGCAGAACCTGCACGCGATCCGCGTGCTCGACCATTTCAGCGAGCAGCGCGACAGTTTCCTGAGCGGCTTGCCGGTGCAGTCGGCCGAGCAGAATGTGTGCCCGAGCTGTAAGGCGCCTTTGGCCCCGGGGCAGGATGAATGCCCGATCTGCACCAAGGTGCTGTACACGCCGCCCTCGACCTGGACCCTGTTGCGCCTGTGGCGCTTTGCCAGGCCGTACAGCGGGCAACTCTCGCTCGGCTTTTTCCTGATGCTGGCCAGTACCGCGGCGCATATGATACCGCCGTATCTGACCATGCCGCTGATGGATAATGTGTTGATACCGTTCCAGAACGGGCAGCCGGTCGACCAGCAACTGGTGTGGATGTACATGGCCGGCCTGTTCGGCTCGGCCGTGCTGGCCTGGCTGCTGGGCTGGGGCAAGACCTACGTGCTGGCGCTGGTGTCGGAACGGATGGGCGCCGACCTGCGCTCGGCCACCTATGAGCACTTGATGAAGCTGTCGCTGGAGTATTTCGGCGGCAAGCGCACGGGCGATTTAATGTCGCGCATCGGCAGCGGCAGCGACCGCATCTGCGTGTTTTTCTCCTTGCACCTGCTCGATTTTGCCTCCGATGTGCTGATGATTATCATGACCGGGGTGATCCTGTGTTCGATCAATCCGATGCTCGCTGTGATTACCCTGGTGCCGCTACCGTTTATCGCGTGGATGATCCACATCGTGCGCGACCGCCTGCGCACCGGCTTCGAGAAAATCGACCGGGTCTGGGGCGAAGTGACCAATGTGCTGGCCGATACCATTCCCGGCGTGCGCGTGGTCAAAGCGTTCGCCCAGGAACAGCGCGAAGCGACGCGTTTTCGCGATGCCAACAAACATAACCTGGCCGTCAATGACAAGTTGAACCGGGTCTGGTCGCTGTTTTCGCCGACGGTGTCGTTCCTGACCGAACTCGGTTTGCTGGTGGTGTGGGTATTCGGCATCTGGCTGGTATCGAACAAGAACATCACGGTCGGCGTGCTGACCTTGTTCATTACCTACAGCAGCCGGTTTTATGGCCGCCTCGATTCGATGAGCCGCATTGTGTCGGTTACGCAGAAATCGGCATCGGCCGCGAAGCGCATTTTCGATATTCTCGATCATGTATCGAGCGTTCCGGAGCCGGCCAATCCGGTCAAGCTCGATAAAATCGAAGGCCGCATCGATTTGCGCGAAGTCGGTTTCCGTTACGGCAACCGCGCGGTCAATCGCGGCATTTCGCTCAATATCAAGGCGGGCGAATTCGTGGGCCTGGTGGGGCATAGCGGATCGGGCAAGAGCACCCTGGTCAATCTGATCTGCCGTTTTTATGACGTGTCGGAAGGGGCGATTCTGCTCGATGGCGTCGATATCCGCTCGTTCGCGGTGTCCGATTACCGCAAGAATATCGGGCTGGTGTTGCAGGAGCCGTTTTTGTTCTTCGGCACCATCGCCGAAAATATCGCCTACGGCAAGCCGCATGCGACGCGCGAGGAAATCATCGCGTCGGCGCGCGCGGCGCATGCGCACGAATTCATTTTGCGCCTGCCGCAGGGCTACGATTCGATGGTGGGCGAGCGCGGGCAGGGCTTGTCGGGCGGCGAACGCCAGCGCATTTCGATTGCGCGCGCCTTGCTGATCGATCCGCGCATCCTGATCATGGATGAAGCGACTTCCTCGGTCGATTCGGAAACCGAGAAAGAAATCCAGAAAGCGCTCGATAACCTGGTGCAGGGCCGCACCACGATCGCCATCGCGCACCGTTTATCGACCTTGCACCGGGCCGACCGGCTGGTGGTGCTGGACCGCGGCGTGGTGATGGAAGAGGGTAGCCACGACGAATTGATGGCGCGTGAAGGCGCGTATTTCCGCTTGTACGAAGCGCAGGCGCGCAACGTCGATACGGACATGGATGACAAGGATTGATGATGGCAAGCGCAGCAAGTTCGGTATTCACATTAAGCCGCGACAGTTTCGGTAAATTGACCTTGACGGCGGAAGACGGCGAAGTGCATGTGGGCGTCTCGCCGGTGCGGGCCTTTCCGATCCAGGCGCCGGACCAGGGTATTTCGATGGTGCTCACCAATGGCAAGGAAGTCGGCTGGATCGACAGTTTGGCGGCACTGCCAGCGGCAATTCGCGAATTGGTGCAAGATGAACTCGATGGGCGCGAATTCATGCCGGTGATTCACCATATTGTCAGTGTCAGCAGTTTTGCCACGCCCTGCACATGGGAAGTCAAGACCGACCGGGGCGATACCGCGTTTACGCTCAAGGGCGAAGAAGATATCCGCCGGATTGGCGACGCGTCGCTGCTGGTGGCCGATAATCACGGCATCCAGTTTTTGATCCGGGATATGTTCACCATCGACAAGCACAGCCGGAAGATTCTCGACCGGTTTTTATGATGGCGTTTTGACGGAGATTGCATGCACTATTTGTTATGTTACGACCTGGCCCCGGATTATCTTGAAACGCGCGGCAAGTACCGCAACGAGCACCTGAAACTGGCGTGGGAAGCGCAGGAACGCGGTGAACTGATCATGGGCGGCGCGTTTTCCGAGCCGGCCGATATGTCGGTGCTGTTCTTCCAGGGCGACTCGCCGGCGGTGGTGGAAGCGTTCGCCAAGGCCGATCCGTATCTGCTGCACGGCGTGGTGACCGGGTATAAGGTCAGGCAGTGGAATACTGTCGTCGGCAAGGATGCATTCACACCGTTGCGGCCCGAATAGCGCCTCGTCGTTCCCGCGAAGGCGGGAACCCAAGTTTGCGCTACCGGCATAGGCGGCTCAATAACTTGGGTTCCCGCCTGCGCGGGAACGACGGTGCGTATGTCGTCCGACATTAACTCAACCTGCCAATTCATGCGCGCCTTCCACGCTTCCGTTTTCCTCTTCCTCGCCGTCTGCCACGCCACCGTCCTCGCCGCCGACCCGCCCCGCCGCCCCAAAATCGGGCTGGTGTTATCCGGCGGCGGCGCGCGCGGGGTGGCCCATATTGGCGTGCTCAAAGTCCTCGAGGAAATGCGCATCCCGGTCGACTACGTGGTCGGCACCAGCATGGGCTCGATCGTTGCCGGGGCCTACGCCATGGGCAACCGCCCGGACGAGCTGGAAAAACGCATCGCTGCCGTGGAATGGAACAATGTCCTCACCGACAGCCCGCCGCGCCTGGACCGTTCCACCTATGCCAAGGCGACCGAGCGCAAGAACATCGTCAGCGGCGAGATCGGCTTTTCCGACGCCGAAATGCGCCTGCCGCGCGGCCTGAACTACGGCCAGCAGATCGAATTCTTCTTCAACACCCTGGCTGCGAAAACCGGCGACGTCACCCACTTCGACGAGCTCGACATTCCTTTCCGCGCGATTGCCACCGATATCGAAAACGGCAAGATGGTCGTGCTCGAACGCGGCGGCATCGCGCGCGCGATGCGGGCCAGCATGTCGGTGCCCGGCGTGTTCGCCCCGGTCGAGATCGACGACCGAGCGTTGCTCGATGGTGGGCTGGTGCGCAACCTGCCGGTCGACGTGGTGCGCGCCATGGGGGCCGACATTGTGATTGCCGTCAACCTCGGCACGCCGCTGCTCAAGCGCGACAAGATCGTCTCGGCCTTCGGCGTTGGCCAGCAGATGCTCAATATCCTCACCGAGCAGAACGTCGAAGCCTCGCTGCGCGAACTGACGCCGAAAGACGTGCTGATCCTGCCGCAATTGGGCGACTTCAGCGCGGCCGACTTCGAAAACTCCGCCAGGACCATCGACATGGGCGAGGCCGCCGCGCGCGTGGTGGCCGACCGGCTGGCGCCGCTGGCCTTGTCCGACGCCGATTTCAAGGCTCATCTGGCGGCGCGCGCGGCGCGCCATCCGGCGGTGGTCAAGGTCAATTCGGTGCGCATCGATACCAAGCAGTTGAAACACGTCAGCGAGGGGTATATTCACCGCAAATTTTCGATCAAAGCGGGCCAGGCGTTCAGCACGGCGGAATTGCACGCTAATATGAACAGCCTGTATTCGACGGGCGACTTCGAAAACGTCACGCACCGTTTTGAATATGGACCGGAAGGGCGCACCCTGGTGATCGAACCGGTCGAAAAGGAATGGGGGCCGAATTACCTGCAAGCCGGAGTGCGCCTGTCGACCGACCTGGCTGGCGAAAGCGACTTTACGATCTTGCTGGCGCATCGCGGCAAATGGCTGACGCGCTCGGGGCTGGAATGGCGCAATACCGTTTCGCTCGGCCAGGTCAACTCCTTTACCTCGCAGCTGTATCAGCCACTTGGTGGTGAAAGCCGCTGGTACGTGGCGCCGTCCGTGCGTTTTTCGCAGAACAAGGATAACCTGATCATCAACGACAAGGCGGTGGCGACTTACAGCGCCAAGCAGGCGTCCATCGGCATCGACCTGGTCAATCACGTCGATGACGACAGCACCTTCAAGGTGGGGCTGGAACGCGGCACCGAACGTTCGGACCCGAGCATCGGCGTGTCGCAGCTGAGCACCGAGAAAAGCCAGATTGGCGTCATCAAGCTTGAATACGTTCAGGACCGATTGGATGATTGGGTATTCCCATCGACGGGCAATTACAGCTTTGTGAATGCGCGCATTGCCCCGACGTCGGTCGGCGCCACGGTCGAATACAAGCGGCTCGAAATGGGGCACGAAATGGCCTGGAACCGGGGCCCGCACCGGTTCAGCGTGGCCGGGCGCGCGGGCCATCTGTGGGGCGACGATTTACCGCTGATGGAATTGTTTTCGCTGGGTGGGTTTTTGAATTTGTCCGGTTACCAGGCGCGCCAGTTCCTCGGCGGCGATTATCTGTTCGGGCGCGGCGTGTACACGCGCAAAATGACCTTGCTGGGCATGCGCGCTGTGTATCTGGGCGGTTCGGTCGAATTGGGGAAAATGACGCGGCGTTTGAACGGCGACCAGATGGAACGGGCGCAGTTTGCCGGTTCCATGTTCGGCGCGGTCAATACCGCGCTGGGACCGTTCACTGTGGCGGTCGGGGTTGGCGAACGCGGCAACCAGACGTTTTATCTGTTCTTCGGCAAGCCGTGAACACGTTCCGCATCGCGCTCGACGAGGTGGTTGGCAGGCAGTTGACGCGCGATGGCATCGTGTTTGAAGATATCGCGATAGTCCGCGTATTCATCGACGGGAAAGACCTCCTGGAAGCGGTGGATTTCGACGGCGCCCTGATCTGTTTTGATGAGTTAAAGCGCAGCATGTCTGGGCTTGGGAATTACCTGATCTTTACCTGTGCCTGCGGTATTGCCGACGATGGCGGCTGGGAAGGCGTCGCTGTGGATATGACCGACTCCACCGTCAGCTGGACAATGCAAGCTGGATCGCGCGCACTGAATTACTGTTTCGATCGCACCGGCTACGTGGCGGAAATTGCGGCGCTCGGGAAGAAACTCGCTTCCAGTGCGTTGCCACTCGAACCGGGACAGGTGGTGTTTCCTGACGATTTCTTTCCCCGCAAGGATTCATGCTCGATTGACGGCCAAAAGCGAACGCAGACGAAAGACGATACGTCGCCATTAATACCATAAAGGGTGGGAAGGATGGGCCTTGAGAATCCAAGCGTGGTTGACGCTGTCGGCACTGAAACTGTATCGGGCAGCGTTGTCCTGTCGATCCTCGACTCGTGGGACTGGACTGATGAACGTGACCATTTGCTGGTGTTGCAAAGCAAGTTGAACGCGTACTTCGGTTTTGTCGAGAGTGGCCAAATGTACGAGGCGTATCCCGCCGCACAAGGCAAGTCGCTGCGGATTGACATCATCAGCCGTTATCCGTTGCCGACAGCCGCCGTACAGTTTCTGACCGATGCGAAGGTCATGGCGGAGGGACTGGCTGTTTCCTTGCGTTGGAATGCATTCCCTGCCGGCGCAGCGGCCTAAGAGCCTATTCTTGTAGGGAGCGTAGCTGGATGCCGGTCCAGCGGGAGCGCGGACAAGGCGGGAGGAGGACGCATGGCTAGCCATGCTACGACGAGCAACGCCGTCCCCGCGTCCGAGGGGCCGGCAGCAAGCGGCGCCTTGCCTACAAGAATAGGCTCTAAGCAAGTGCGCATAAATTCTTGTCATTTCCAGCTTTCATAAGCGGCGCCTTGCTGTGCTGCCCACCGCTAGCAGTGCTCGCACTGCGTCGCGGCGTGTGCCTCGCATCCGGCTATGTTCGCCAAAAACTCACGCTTATGTCTGCGCTGGTATTGAGGGAAAAGCTGTTGTGATTAGCCGGGCCCCATCCGTTCAAGTGCGCTCGCTGCGTCGAGCAGGCCGCTCAGAATCTTGTCGGCGACCTTTTCCGAAAATCCAGCGGGAAGGTCGGCGCGGACCTTTTCCACGATCGCAGGCGTGCGGGCGATGAAGTCTTGCAGCAGTGGCTCGGCGCTGTCACCGTAGCCGACTTTCTTCGCAGTGCTATTGAAGTGTCGTCGCGTTATGCTGCGCGCCAGGTAGTGCCGGTTTTTCCCGAGCAGGGCCATTGCCATCTTGATGTCCTGGTCTGCCCACTGGTTAGGCCCAGCGCCGATAACGGGATAAGCTGACATCACATCGTAGATGGGCGTCAGCTTGAAACGGCCTTCGCCGGCGAGCAGCTGGATGCTGAAGTTCTTGGCGTGGCCATCCGGTGCGCGCAGCATCCAAAAAAGCAGTTGCGAGGCCATGAGCGTGCGCATGTCTGTGACGGCCTGCTGCGATTGCTGCAGGAGGGTGAACATCTGCTGCAAGCCTGGGCCGCCTTCATTTTCATATTTCACCAGCGGTGAGCTTCCGGTTGCCTGGCAGAAGTCCTCCTGGACAAGCCGGAACAGCTGCTTGCCGTTGGCCGACAGCGCACGGTCGAAACGCTCGACGACCAGCACCCGTTGCGAGCCGAACGTCGCAATCTCGGCGTTCGCCGTGGGCAGTCCGTACTCCTTGAACAGGCGCAGGCATAACCACTCGTTATCGACCGACGTGGAGAAGTCGGCCTTGCGGCCGCCTACCATCCCGATTGGGAGTTTGAAGATGTGCGTCGTCGGCGTAGCGCCACGCGGCTTCAACCATTTACCATCCCACCACAAGAAGGCGTCCTTCTCTTGCGCACCGGCCAGCGAAATCCGGAAGTCCTCGTCGGGGTCCTGTGGAGCGCCGTACTGGTTTGGGCTAACCACTTCAAGCAGGTGCCGCTCAATGGCTTCCTCGTCTACGGCGATGCCGTCAACCTGGGCAAGTCCTTCCGGTTCGATGCCTTCGGGCAGGAGCTGCAATGCGCCCACGCAGTCCCGGCCAATGGCCGCGAGAAGGTCGAAAGCGTCGACAGAGCCTGTCTTGAACCGGGCCGCAACACGTTTGCGGATGATGTCGCTGTCCGGCAGCAAGCCTTCGAAGTAGTGCGAGACCCTGGCTCCCTTGAGCGGCTCGTTATGTATATTGAACGGCATCGACAGCGAGATTGGGCGCCCACGCGTGGAGCGGCGCCAGGCGATGTCGTACTGTAGCTCGGAGTGACCATTGGCGTTGACCGTCCAACGGCCAACGTAATCGCCATTGGCCCAGAGGTGCAGTGTTTGGCTGTGCGAGCGGCGGCCCATGCTTACCACTCCGCCGAACTGCTTGCAGCAGAAGTATCTCGCTCGCCCAATCGAAGCTCCAGCTCGAGTGCTGAGCACCAACTGAGCAGCTGCTTGATGCTGATTTCGTCAGGATGTTTCTCAAGGTAGGAGATGCGATTCTGGCTCAGGCCGACACGATTCGCTACCGCGGTTTGCGTGAGCTTATGCCGTTTGCGCGTCGATACGAGCAGCAGGCCGAGCTGTGGCGCGGTGAGGAGGAGATGGCACGCGGGTGAGGAAGACATTATGAAAATATCGGCTATTCAGACAGATGAATTTTATCCGAATGGCAGCTAAAGTCAATATAGCCGAATGGCGGCTAAACCAGATATAGCCGAATATCGGATAAATTTGCGAAGAAGATGCTCGCCGTGTCGGCGGTAAGCTGACGCCACCACACCTATCGCTCAGATCCCTTGGCGCACGTCGGCGACCCGGAGCATGCTCTTTATCGCTCTTTAAGAGAGCACGAGGAAAGACCGGTTCGGGTAACGATGGCGCTGTCCCTCCAGGTAAGGGACGCTGCACATGTGCTTATCGGCGCAGGCGCGCTTCTCCGAAAATGTACGGCAGCAGGCGCGCGATATTGCGGGCGTCGTCGATGCCGCGATGGTGGGCGCCTTCGAACTTCATGCCGGCCAGGCGGATGGCTTCTCCCAGCCCCGGTTTCTTGGATAATTTCTGGCGCTCCGCCATCAGGCGCTTGAGGTTCGCGTGCGAGGCGCTGATCGGATAGGGCAGCTTGTGGAATGCGCAGTCCTGATGCAGCTGTTTCAGGTCGTAGTCGCCCCAGGAGCAGAAAACGAAGTCGCTGTATTGGTAGAGCCAGGTCTTGAAGTGGCCGATCGCTTCTTCAAACAGGGGTGCGCTATCGACGTCCTTTTGCTCAATCGAGGTGAGCGTGGTGCAGAATGGTGTCAGTTGCGGATGGCGCACCGGACGAATGAAAGTCTGGAATTCATCGACCACGGCCAGGCTGGCGCCGTCGACCATGACGGCGCCGATTTCGATGATTTCCATATGGTCGCGTGGCACCGTCGCTTTGTCGCAGCAGGTGGCTTCAAAGTCGATGACGAGATAACGGGATGCTTGCATTCAGTTGAGTTTCCTTAAGTAGATAAAACGCTACTATAACGACATCTCCGGAGCCGGCCAGAAAACGCCTCTTTCACAGCCGCTCTCGTCATGCGCTTTCTCTACTTTGCCGACGCAATCGAGCGATCCACCCGGGCCTCTAACAGCGGCAGCGGCAAGGTGCCGTCGCCGATCACCACTTCGTGAAACTTGGGCAGGCTGAATTTGTCGCCCATCGCCGTGCGCGCCCGCTCGCGCAATTCCAGGATCTTCAGCGCGCCGATTTTGTAGCTCAATGCCTGCGCCGGCCACACCATGTAACGCTCGATCTGGTTCTTGGCGCGCGCTTCGCTGTAGCCGAGTGTCTTGCTGGCATACGCGATGGCCTGCTCCCGGGTCCAGCCTTTGGCGTGCATGCCGGTATCGACCACCAGCCTGACGGCGCGCAGCAATTCATCGTTCAGGTGCCCGAAATACGCTTCCGGATCGTCATACAGACCGAATTCGTGCCCCAGGGTTTCCGCATACAGCGCCCAACCTTCGGTAAACGCCCCGATATTCGGATTTTCGGTATTGAATTTGCGGAAATCCGGTACGTCGAGTTCCTTCAGCAGTCCCGCGTGAAAATGGTGGCCGGGCTGGCCTTCGTGCAGGTACAAAGTGACCATGCCGGTGCGGCTGTAGTCTTTGGGATCGTTCACAACCGCCCAGAACACGCCCGGATGCGAGCCGTCGGCCGCCGCCGGCGTGTAATGGTCGGACGCCGTGGCGCGCGTCAGTTCGGGCTCCAGCTGTAACTGGAGCGGCGCTTTGGGCAGCAGCGAAAACAGTGCCGGCAGCTTGGTCTTGATCTTGCTGTCGATCTGGCGATAGGCGTCGAGCACCTCGGCCTCGGTCTTGAAGGACTTGAATTTGTCCTGCGCTTCCACCCATTGCGGCAGCCCCGCCGGCGCGCCGCTGTAACCGAGCCTGGGACCGAGCAGCGCCCATTGCTGTTCGATGCGCGCCACTTCCTTCAATCCCAATTGGTGAATCTGTTCGGGATTCATCGACAGCGTGGTGCGGTCCTTGATCTGCGCCTGGTACCACGCGGCGCCGTCCGGCAGCGCGCTCCAGCCGTCGCTGGCGCGGCTGGCGGGCAGGTATTCCTTTTCCAGGTACAGCGCCAGCCGCTCGAGGGCAGGGGACAGGCCGGTGGCGACTGTCTTGCGATAAGCGGCGGTGAGCCGGTCTTTCTCGGCCTGCGAGAACGCCGCCGGCAGGTTCTTGATCGGCGTGTAAAAGATATTCGCTTCCGGCGTGGCGCTGCGCAGTTGCTGGAACTGGGGCAGCATCGCCACCGTGATCGCTTTCGGTTGCACGATGCCGCGCTTGACGCCTTCGCGCATGTTGGCAATCGCCTGGTCGATCCAGGCCGGCAGCTGGTTCAGGCGGCTCAGGTAATCCTGGTATTGGGCCACCGTATTCAAAGGTTGCGAGCCGGTGCCGCTGGCGTAATTGGCCAGGGTGCCGGGCACGTTATCGAAGTGGTTCAGCGGGAGCAGGTGCTCGGGGAATTTTTCCAGGCTCAGGCCGCTATCGAGTTCGAAGGCCAGCAAGTCGTCATTGAGCTGGTCCGCTTCGCTCAGGCGGGCGCGCGGAATGGCTTTCAATTGCGTCTGCAGGCGCCGGTACAGCGCAAACTGGCGTGCGCGGCTTTTTGGCGAAATGCTCATTCCCAGTTCGCTGTTATAGCGGCTGTCGCCATTGGCGGTGATCAGCAGCGGATCGAAATGCGCGCGCGCCTGATAGAAGGCGTCGGCCAGTTTGTGAAGCCGGGTCGCTGCGGCGGCGCTGGCGGCCGGTGCGGTGCTGGTGGCCGGCGCGGCGCTGGCGCCGCACACCGGCAGGGTTAATACGGCCAGCAATGCCGTGGTTCCGAGCAGCGGGCGGGAGAGGCTGAAACGCATGACGATTCCTTGTACATTGAGTGAAGAGAATCCAGGCAGGATAGCGCAAATGGCCGGGGCTGGGCAGCTGCGCGACGCTGTATGATAGGCGGCGCTTTGCGCCGCTCATCCCCTCTATGGAAACGCCATGTCCGATTATTCGACCGTTTTGCCGCATATTGTCGTCGTCACCACCGGCTCGGCCGGCGATCTGTTTCCATTCCTGCGGCTCGGGATCGGGCTGCGCGAGCGCGGCCACAAGGTCACCGTCCTCGCGCCCCAGATGCACGAGCCGCTGGTGCGCCGCGCCGGACTGGAATGCCATCGGCTGCCGGCCGATCCGGCGGTCCTGGACGATCCCGACCTGTGGCATCCGCGGCGCGGTTTCGGCGTGGTATGGCGCGCCATTCGGGACGGCATGGAAGCGATGCGCGCGTTTGTCGCGGCCCTGCCGCCGGACCAGCCGTGCACCTTGCTGGTCCATCCGCTGGCCGTGGCGCATGCCGACCTGCGCCGCGCGGAACGGCCGGATATCCGGATCGTGGCCGCCTACCTGGCGCCATCGAACCTGCGCACGGTGCACGACTTGCCGGTGCTGGGACCGTTCCCGATACCGGGCTGGCTGCCTTTGATGCTGCGGCGCTGGCTGTGGAACATGGTCGAGGCCACGGCCATCAACCCGGTCGTCGTGCCCGAACTGAACGCGATACGACGCGCGCAGGGTCGCGCGCCCATGTCCAGCTACATGGACGAGATGTACAGTGCGCCCGATCTGTCGGTGACCTTGTTTCCGGAATGGTTCGGCGCGCGCCAGCCGGACTGGCCGTCGCCGCTGCTGTGCGGCGATTTTCCGCTGTACGATCCGCACCCGGACGCATCGATTGCGCCTGGCCTCGTGCAATTCATGCGCGCCGGCAGCGCCCCGATCATCGTCACCCACGGTACCGCCAACATGCATGCGGCCGCGTTCTTTGCCAGCGCTTTGGCGGCGGCGGAGCGGCTCGGCCGGCGCATCGTGTTCCTGACGGCGCACCGGGCGCATGTGCCGGCCACCTTGCCGCCAACGGCGTTCTGGCAGGATTACTGCCCGCTGGCGGCCTTGCTGCCGGACGCGGCGGCGCTGGTGCACCACGGCGGCATCGGCACCACGGCCGTCGCCTTGCGCGCCGGCACGCCGCAGCTGGTCGTGCCGATGGCCTACGACCAGTTCGACAACGGCGAACGCGTCAGGGCGATGCACGCCGGCCTGACGCTCAAAGCGAGCCGCGTCAGCGTCCGCACGCTGGCCGACGCCCTTCAGAGCCTGCTGCAATCGCCCGAGATCCATATCGGCTGCTCAGCAGTCAAAGAGCGCCTGGCGGCCGGGGGAGGGCTGGACGCGGTGATCGATGCCATATCGAAAACGGTATCGAAAACCGGAAAAATATGATTGGATTGATTCTTTGGCTTTCCTTACTATCCGGTTCAAGGGCTAAAAATACCCAAGAATCATATAACTAGAACGCCAAGGAGACGTATGACATCGCACGCACCAGGCCCCGTCGCGGCCATTTCCCGTACCCCCTTGACCTTGAAGCTGATCGTGGCGGCCCTGGCCGGCGCCGGCATGCTGAGCGGCGCCTCGGTATGGGCGCAGGATGCCACTGCGCTTGATGCCACCAGCGTGGTCACCGTCTCCGGCGTGCGCAAGGCAGCCCAGAGCGCCCAGGCCATCAAGCGCAATTCGGACGAAGTGATCGATTCCATCGTGGCCGAGGAAGCCGGCAAGTTCCCGGACAAGAATGTCGCCGAAATGCTTGGTCGCATCACCGGTGTGCAGATCCGCCGCGAAAACGGCGAAGCGCGCGAGGTCGTCATTCGCGGCTTGCCGGGCCTTGTGACCCTGCTCAACGGCCGCGAAATGTTCACCGCCGGCAAAGAGGGCCGCAGCCTGTACCTGGCCGACATTCCGGCCGCCATGCTGCAACGGGTGGACGTGTACAAGACCCAGGGCGCCGAGATGGTCGAGGGCGGCACCGCCGGCGTGATCGATGTGCGCACCGCGCGTCCGTTCGACGCCAAGGGCTTCGCGTCGAGCCTCACGGCGCGCGTGGAAAACCGCGACAAGTCGAAAACCAACGATCCCAACCTGTCGGGCATGATCTCGAACCGCTGGAAAACCGGCTACGGCGAGATCGGCGCGCTGGCCGGCCTGTCCTACCAGGATGGCAATTACCACGACGAAATCACCTGGAATTCGCCGCCGAAGGACCGCGCGGCCGACATCGGCGCCGGCATCTCCGCGCCGGACGAGCTGGGCCATGTGCTGTACCAGGGCCAGCGCAAGCGCGTGGCCGGCAACGTTGCGCTGCAGTGGCGCCCGAACGCGGCCCTCGAATTCTTCGCCGAAGGCATCTCGACCGAAATCCATCACGCTGCCGAACGCCAGTTCTATGTCGGCGCGCTTGGCCTGAACAAGAATTCCGCCTTCACCCTGATTCCCGGCACCAAGCAGGTGCAGACGGTGACATCGACCAACAGCAATCCGTTCGCGCTCGGCTCGACCCAGGCGCCGCACGATTACTCGCTGGGCAGCCAGGGCGCCCTCGGTGCGCGCTGGAACGTGTCGCCGACGTGGCGCGTGACGACCGAGCTGGCGCGCACACTGAGCCGTGTGCGCCAGGAGTTTCCTATCGTCGATCTGGTGGCGGCGCCGCCTACCATCACCGGCAACACCTACGTAAATGGGGGAGCGCAGTTTTCCTATCCCGGTTACGACATGAGCAACCCGAACAATTACCGGGTCGCCACCTTCTTCGACAATCACAACCATGCCGAAAGCCGCGCGACCGACTGGCGCGCCGACGCCACCTGGACCCCGGAAGAAGACGGCTTCATCAAGGATGTGTCGACCGGCGTGCGGGTCGCCAAACGCAATGCGGCCTATGTGCACGAACTGGACGGCTTCCGTCCGGCGCCGGGCAATATTGCTTTGAACTCGGTGCCGGGCCTGGCCTGCAATTCAATGCCGATGGCGGGCGACTACGGCATGGCTTCGTGGGTCACGCCGTGCGCGGGCTTCATGCACGACCATATCGGCGACTTGCGCACGCTGTTCGGCGATGGCAGCAAGTCGGCGCAAGACAAGCTGTCCCAGTTCAACAACCAGGAAACCACCTACGCCATCTACACCAAGGCCAAGTATGGTTTTACGGCCGGGACCATCCCGGTCGACGGCACGGTCGGGGTGCGCGTGGTGCAGACCAAGGGTGTGCTGAGCGGCTACTCGCAATCCAATGGCGTGATCCTGCCGGTATCGAGTACGCCATCGTCGACCGACGTGTTGCCGAACGCCACCCTCAAGGCCATGATCTTGCCGGACGTGCAGGCGCGCCTGACCGCCGGCAAGTCGATGCAGCGGGCCAACTTCGACCAGTTCAATCCGGGCGTGTCCTACAACGTGCCGAGCACCACCGTGCAAGCGGTGGGCACGGGCGGCAATCCCGACCTGAAACCGATCGAAGGAAAGAACTTCGATGCCGCGGCGGAATGGTATTTCGCACCGACCGGCTCGCTCACGGCCACCGTGTTCCGCCACGACTTCAAGAACTACATCCTCACCAGTTCGACCAAGGAAACCTATAACGGCATCGTGTACGACGTGAACCGTCCGCGCAATATGTCCAAGGGCACCTTGCAGGGCGGAATTGTCTTACCAGCAGTTCTACGACAAGCTGCCGGGCTGGCTGGGCGGCTTCGGCCTGCAAGCGAACGTGACCTACATGAAGGGCGACCTGACCGACACCGGCGGCGTGCTCAAACCGTTCGTCGGCATGTCCAAGCTGTCGTACAACGTGGTCGGCCTGTACGAGCGCGATGGCTGGTCCGGCCGCGTGGCCTACAACTGGCGCGACAAGTATGTCGACACCTTCAACTACCGTGGCCTCGGTTTCGACTTGATCGTCGACCCGATCAAGACCATGGATGCCTCGCTCTCCTACAAGATCAGCGAAGCGATGAGCGTGACCGTGGACGTGGAGAACCTGCTTGACCGTAAGTACCACGATTACCATGGCGTCGCCAGCAACCCGCGCGACATTCGCCGCTACGACCGCGTGGTGGGTCTGTCGCTGCGCTACAAAATGTAGGTGCCGCGTAAGCGATCGTCCCGGAAGCGTTGCGTGGAAATTGAACGCAGCGCTTTCTGTCCTTGTATGGTTGAGAAAGTTTGCATGAAACCGCTCGATAAGAATTCCCAGAAATTATCCACCCTCGAAAAAGTGGGCTTCGGCACCGGCGACATGGCGCTCAACGTCGTGATCTCGTCGATGATGCTGCTCATCACCTTCTTCTACACCGATATCTACGGCCTGCGCACCGAGCACCTGGCGCTGCTGTTCGTGGTGGTCAAAGTCATCGGCGGCGCGGCCGACCTGGCCATGGGGCAGGTGACCGACCGCTTTACGTCGCGCTTCGGGCGCTATCGGCCGTGGCTGCTGTGGCTGTGCGTACCGTACGGCGTGAGCGTGTTTTTCGTGTTCACCACGCCCAGCTGGGGCTATGACGCCAAGCTGGTGTGGGCGTACTCCACCTACATCCTGATGACCCTGATGACGGCCGGGGTCGGCATTCCCTACATTTCGCTGATCAGCGGACTGACCAGCGATCCGCAGGAACGCCTCTCGGCCAACGGCTACCGGCTGTTCTTCGCCAAGGTCGGCGCCTTCATGGTGACCATCATCGTGCCCAAGCTGGCGGACAAATGGGGTGCGGGGAACCTGGCCGTCGGCTACCAGTCGGCCATGGCGCTGATGGCGGTGATGGGCGTCGGCCTGTTCCTGTTCTGCGTGTTCACTACCAAGGAAAGGGTGATCCACGTGGTCGAGCGGCAGCCTTTGATGGAACAGTTCAAGCTGCTGATGCGCAACGACCAATGGCTGATCCTGTGCGGCGTGTGCCTGACCGGCACGGTCGGCTACGTGGTGCGGGGCTCGGTCGCCATCTATTACGCCATGTACTACCTTGGCGGCGACACCGATACCGTGGCGGCGTTCTTATCGACCGGCGTGGCGGCCGCGATCCTGTCGATGGTCGCCTCGACCTGGATCACCAAGTCCTATTGCAAGGTCAAGCTGTTCCGCTACACCCAGATCGGGGTGGCCCTGATCAGCGTGCTGATGTACGTGTTCGTGAAGCCGGGCGACATGGTGCTCGCGTTTATCCTGTACTTCCTGCTCTCGTTCGTGGTCGACCTGCATGCGCCGGTGTTCTGGTCGGCGATTGCCGAAACCATCGACTACGGCCAGGTCAAGACCGGCAAGCGCGTCTCCGGCTTTGCCTTCGGCGGCATTTCGGTATGCCAGAAGGCCGGCATGGCGGTGGCCGGCGGCATGGTCGGGCTGCTGCTGACCTATTTCCAGTACGTGCCGAACCAGGCGCAAAGTCCGCTGGCGCTGAGCGGCATCGCCTTGATGCTCACCGTCATCCCCGGCTTCTTCCACTTCCTGATGGGCGTGCTGATGTTCAAGTACCGCATCACCGACAGCTACTACGACGAGGTCAAGACCGACCTGCGCAGCGCCGGCTTCGCCACCACTTCATTTACCAGACCCGCTTAAGCAAACCCAATGACCATGCAGACACTGTCCCCCCTGATCGCGCAACGCGCCGATCCGTTCATTTACAAGCACAGCGACGGCTATTACTATTTCACGGCCTCGGTGCCGGAATACGACCGCATCGAAGTGCGCCGCGCGCGCACCATTGCGGAACTGCCAGGCGCGCCTGCGGTCAATGTATGGTGCAAGCCGGATGCCGGACCGTACAGCGAACTGCTGTGGGCGCCGGAGATCCACTTCAACCAGGGCGCGTGGTACGTCTACTTTGCCGCCGCCCCGAGCCGCGAGATCAAACACAAGCTGTTCCAGCACCGCATGTACGCCGTGCGCAACACCAATCCCAACCCGCTCGAAGGCGAGTGGGAATTCATGGGGCAAGTCGACACCGGCATCGACACATTCTGTCTCGACGCCACCACCTTCACCCATGACGGCGTGCTGTACTACCTGTGGGCGCAGAAGGACGAGGCGATCGAAGGCAACTCCAACCTGTACATCGCGCCGATGGCCACGCCATGGCAACTGGGCGGGCCGCCGGTGATGCTCAGCAAACCCGAATTCGACTGGGAAATCCGTGGCTTCCGGGTCAACGAAGGCCCCTCCGTCATCAAGCGCAACGGCAAGATTTTCATCAGCTACTCGGCCAGCGCCACCGACGAGAACTACGCGATGGGCCTGCTGTGGGCCGACGAGAACGCCGACCTGCTCAATCCGGCATCGTGGACCAAGCTGGCCGAGCCGGTGCTGCAAACCTGCTATGAGCACGGTATCTACGGTCCGGGCCACAACAGTTTTACCTATGGCGAGGATGGCGACACCGTGATGCTGGTGTACCATGCCCGTACCTACACCGAGATTGTCGGCGACCCCCTGTGGAACCCCGACCGCCATACTTTCGTCAAGCCATTACGATGGGACGAGCAGGGCATGCCCGTGTTCGGACGCCCGTCAATCGCCTGAGACACCTTAACGAGGAAGCACCGTGCAAGCGAGCATCACGCAATCGGCATTCGGCCACCTGCCCGACGGCAGGGCGGCCACCTTGTTCACACTGACCAATCCCAACGGGCTGCTGCTGAAGATCACCGATTTCGGCGGCATCATCACCGAAATCCACACGCCCGACCGCCACGGCGCGCTGGCCGACATCACGCTCGGCTTCGACACGCTGGCGCCGTATGTGAAAGAGTCGCCGTACTTCGGCGCCCTGATCGGGCGCTACGGCAACCGCCTGCGCGACGGCCGTTTCACGCTCGACGGCCAGGTGGTGCAACTGCCCGCCAATGATGGCGCGCACCACCTGCACGGCGGCGAGCAGGGCTACCACCGCGTGCTGTGGCGCGCGATTCCTTTCCAGGAAGGCGATTCGGTCGGCCTGACCTTGATCTACCGCAGCCGTGACGGCGAGCAGGGCTATCCCGGCACGCTCGACGTGACCGTGGTATACGAACTGACGGCCGGCGACGAGCTGGTGGTGACGTTCGACGCGGTGACCGACAAGGCGACACCGGTTAACCTGACCCAGCACGCGTACTTCAACCTGGCGGGCCAGGGCGACATCCTCGGCCATCTGCTGCGGATCGACGCCGACGCCTACACGCCGATCGACAGCACCCTGATTCCGACCGGGGAACTGGCGCCGGTGGCCGGCACCGCGTTCGACTTCCGCACGCCGCATCCGATTGGCGAGCGCATCGGTATTGAAGATGAACAACTGCGCCACGGCAGCGGCTACGATCACAATTTCGTGCTCAACAAGCCGGCCCCCAGGGCGATGACCCTGGCCGCGCGTGCGCACGAGCCGGTCTCGGGCCGGGTGCTCGAACTGTTCACCGAGGAACCGGGCGTGCAATTTTACAGCGGCAATTTCCTCGACGGCAGCTTGACGGGCAAGGGCCAGGCCTATGGCTATCGCAGCGGCTTTTGCCTCGAACCCCAGCACTTTCCCGATTCGCCCAACCAAAGCGCATTTCCGAATACCATCTTGCGCCCCGGTGAAGAATATGCGACCGTATCCCGATACAAATTTTCGGTGGAGAAATGATGCTTGAGTTAATGGTCGACGCGAAAAATGCGCTGGGCGAATGCGTGCTGTGGTGCGAACGCAGCGGCAGGGTGTTCTGGACCGATATCCTCGGCTCCACCTTGTGGGCGCATCATCCTGCCACGGGTGTCACGCGCAGCTGGGCGATGCCGGAGCGGCTGGCCTCGTTCGCGCTGACCGACCACGACGAGCGCTTGCTGGTCGGGCTGGCGACGCGGCTGGCTTTTTTCGAGCTCGGGAGCGGGGAGGTGACGCCGGTCTGCGAGGTCGAGGCCGGGTTGACCACGCGCCTCAATGACGGGCGGTGCGATCGCCAGGGGCGTTTTGTGTTCGGCACCTTCAACGAAGTCGAGCCGCGCCTGCCGATCGGCGGCTTTTACCGGCTCAACCGCGATTTGCGCCTGGAGCGCCTGCCGTTGCCGCATGCGGCGATTGCCAACAGCATCTGTTTCAGTCCCGATGGCGCCACCATGTACTACTGCGATTCGCCGGAGCGGGTGATCCGTTGCTGCGACTACGACGTGGTCAGCGGCGCGCTGTCGAACTTGCGCGTGTTTGCGCAGGTCGAAGGCGAGGGCGAGCCGGACGGGTCGTGCGTCGATGCGCGCGGGTATCTGTGGAACGCCCAGTGGGGCGCGGGCAAGCTGGTGCGCTATGCACCGGACGGCGCCATCGACCGCACTGTGGCGCTGCCGGCCAGCCAGCCGAGCTGCGTGGCCTTCGGCGGAGCGCTGCTCGACCAGTTGTACGCCACCAGCGCGCGGGTGGGCTTGGCCAATCCGGGGGATGCCGATGGCGGGCTGTTCACGGGGACGGTGCCGGGTGTGCGCGGCTTGCCCGAGAGCCGGTTTGTCTGTTGATCGTTGGCTCCCGGTGGGCCTGACCGGGGCGCTTCCTTACTTGCGTGGAGCGGACTGCTACTCCTTGTCTTCTTGCAAGGAAAGCCTTATCGGCATGTTTTTAGCCGCGGATCATAGATATACTGCCGTACAACTTCTGCGGTAATCTGGGCGCTCGCCCGGTGAACTGGGTTGATCAGGACGTTGTATTCTTCTGGGACGATAACGGAAGGGACGAGCAGTAAGGCAGTCGATACGCTTTGCAACCATTTGTCGCCAAGATCGATGCTTGTAGCGCCTGGTGGTTCTGCCAGCCATGTGGGTGGCAGGTCGGCTGCGGTAACGGTTTCCCGCTTCCGCCATAGGGCACTGGGAATGGTGATTTTCACGAGGAATTCGTTTCGCCTTGTTGTCGTGTCAATGCGCGTAAGTGTCTCCAGCGTAGCCAACGAAATGGACGTGGCAGCATATACGACAGGCGTGCCTTTACTATTCCATCTTCCGCCGGTCGATTTCGCTCCGCCACCGCCTAGCCTGAATGTTTCATGAACTGCCAGTGCGTTGCTGGCTGGACGATACGAAACCTCGTCGGCAGTGTTTTCGATGGTCGCGGGTAATGGATGCCCTACCCGATTGAACGGGGCATCGAATGG
>NZ_WHJI01000047.1:0-59713 GCF_011682155.1 Massilia sp. CCM 8734 | reverse complement strand
TGGGCGAGGCCAGATTTTGACGATTTCGCAGTGCCAATAGCGAGCTATTGGCCGAGAAAGCGGCGAAATATGGACCGTCCCAGGTATTTTTGCAGCCGACGATCCCAAGTCCGACAGGCTGCTAGCGCTGGCCCAGCGTGGTCGGCCCGAACAAGTCCTTGTACTCGCGCGGCTGCGAGCGCCAGTACTGGGGCGGCGCCTCCACCTGGGCGCCCAGCTGCGCGGCCGCGTGCCACGGCCAGCGCGGATCGAACAGCATCGCGCGCGCCAGCGCCACCACGTCGGCGTCCCCGCGCGCGACAATCTCTTCGGCCTGGCGCGCCTCGGTGATCATGCCCACGCCGATGGTCGGCATGCCGGTTTCCGCGCGGATGCGGGCGGCAAAGCCGGTCTGGTAGGACGGCCCCACCGGGATTTTTTGCGCCGGCGAGATGCCCCCGCTCGACACGTGAATGAAGTCGGCGCCGGCGGCGCTCAGTTCCTGCGAAAAACGCACGCTCTGCTCGATATCCCAGCCGCCCTCGACCCAGTCGGTGGCCGAAATACGCACGCCGACGGCCATCGTCGGCGGCACCGCCGCGCGCACGGCCGCGAACACTTCCAGCGGAAAGCGCATGCGGTTTTCCAGCGCGCCGCCATACTGGTCGCTGCGCTGGTTCGACAGCGGCGAGAGGAACTGATGCAGTAAATAGCCATGCGCGGCGTGCAGCTCGATCGCGTCCAACCCGAGCGCGTGGCTGCGCTGCGCGGCCGCCACGAACGCGTCGCGCACGCGCGCCAGGCCGTCGTCGTCGAGCGCCAGCGGCACGGTTTCGCCGTCCGCATGCGGCAGCGCCGACGGCGCCACGGTCTGCCAGCCGCCATCGTCGATGGCGATATTGGCGCCGCCTTCCCACGGCACCTGGCTCGATGCCTTGCGCCCCGCGTGGGCGAGCTGGATCGCCAGGCGGATCGGCGCGTGACGGCGCATGGCGGCCACGATCGGCGCCAGTGCGGCGGCATGCTCATCCGACCAGATACCCAGGTCTTTGGGAGAAATACGTCCTTCGGGCGAGACGGCGCTCGCCTCGAGGAACAGGATGGCCGCCCCGGACAAAGCCAGGTGGCCCAGATGGATCATGTGCCAGTCGCTGGCGATGCCCTCGTCGGCGGAGTACTGGCACATCGGCGCGATCGCGATGCGGTTGGCCAGTGTGACTGGCCCCATGCTGAAAGGTGTGAACAAGGTGCTCATGGATTGCCTTGATGCGCGTGTAAAAAACGGTACGGGGCGTGCCACGGGCATGCCGGCTAACGCGTCCGCACCACCATCAATCCGGCGCGCAGACCGACGCGCACATCCGGGTTCGGGAATACTACCAGTTCCTCCGGATGTCTGACGGCGTACATGATGTCGCCATCGGTGGCGATCACCTGGCCCTGGCGTAAGGCGGTGAAGTTCTGCGTAGTACGGTCGAACGCCATGTGAAACGCGTCGCTGTGCTTGATGATTTCCTGCGCCACCGCGAACACGTGCGGTTCGACTTTTGGTGCGGCCGGCTTGGCGCCGCGCAGCAGGTCGTCGAGCGCGGTGCCGACGTCGGCAAACAAACCCAGGTCGTTCTGGCCCAGCGTGCCGACCCGGCCCAGTTCCACGGTGCTGGCCGCCGCCCCGTGAAACTCGGCCGAATAGTAGCTGTAGGTTCCCGCCGACTGCGGATTCATGACGATGGCGCCAATGGCGGCCTGGCCCAGCCAGGCGATCAGCGCGCACTTGCCCTCATCGGCGATCAGGTCCGGCACGATCGCGAAGGTCGGGTACAGCGACGGGCGGATGGCCGTGTGCAGGTCGAGGTGCCAGCGATCCGGCCCGGCGCCGGCGAAAAAGTCCACGGTGGCGGCGATCATGGTGTCGGCCCGCGCCGCTTCCGCCGCGCTGGCGAGGCTACCTCGAACCGGACGGAACATCCGGTTCAGGTCCGCATCGATGAAGCGCTTGCCGGCCGCGATGGCGTCGATATTGCCGACGCAGACCATCAGGTCCACCGCCAGCGCGTCCGGCCCCTGCGAGAGGGCATCGAGCACGTAGGCCAGCACCTCGATCGGGCCGGTTTCGTCGCCATGCACGCCGACCGAGACGATCACGCTGGCGCAGGCGGGCGCCTGGCCGGACTTGATCGTCACGATGCCGGGCGCCGGCTGCGCGACCGCGAAGCCGGCGTCGATGAAGCGCTTGGCCAGCACGTCAAAGTCGGCGCCGGCCAGGGCGCGCACGGCGGCAGGAAGCGCTTGCGCGCCCCCGTTTGCCGTTGGTGCAACGTAGGCGCTCATTTACACCGCCACCGGCGCCGCGTTGGTCGCCTCGGACAAGGCCCACACGTCCAGCATCGCCTGCTCCAGATCAAGCGCCGGCGCGTAGCCCGACAAGCCCATGGTGTTGGTCACCACTTCAACCGCTTCCAGGGTGTCGCTGCCGTTGCTGGAACGGGCCAGCACTTGCTGCAATAGGCGTTGCTGGGTGCGGCGCAGCGCCTGCATCGCGTAGTTGCGCAGCTGCTCTTGCGATTTGCTGTGCGGCGCGAGCTTGAGGCCACGTTCGAGCGTATCGATGCCGGCCTGGCCGCGCAGCGCCATCCCCACCTGCAAGAATTGCGCAAGGCTCATGCCCGCAGGACGGTTGACCGACACCGCCGCGAACAGGAAGGTCGCTACCGCTTCGATCGCGTCGACCGCTTTCCAGGCTTGCGTGAACGACGCAGGCAGGGAAACGAAAGCGTCGGCATCGGCCGTTGCCGGCATCAGCTGCTTGAGCATTTCCGGCTGCGAGAACAGGCGCGAAAGTTCTTCCATGCCGCCCGCACGCTGGTGATCGCCAGGAACCGACAGCACGCCTTCGACGATCGCCTTGAACAGCACGCGGGTGCGCGCATCGACCTTGACCGACACGGCGCGCGGCACCGTCAGTGCATCGGCGTCGAGCGCGCCGAAAATCGGCGCCAGGTGCAGCGCGGACCACGACTGGCCCCAGGCCTTGACGACTTCGGTCTCGTCGATCTGGTGCGCGCTGGCGAGCTCGCGGATCATCAACGGACCGCAGCGGTTGACCGATTCGTTGGCCAGCACGGTGGCCAGGATGGCGTTGGCCAGCGGGTGCGCCAGCGCGTTGCGGGTGGCGACCAGCTGCGCCGGGAAGTAAGGCTTGAGCACCGACTCGGCCCAGCTTTCTTCCGTCAGCGGCAGCGCGGCCAGCAGGCGCTTGAAGCGGTTCTTGACGTTGGCGATCACCACCGCCAGTTCCGGCGCGGTCAAGCCCGCGCCCAAGGTCTTGCGGCGCTGCAGTTCGGCGTCGGTCGGCAGCTGTTCCAGTTCGCGCGAGAGCGCACCCTCGGCTTCCAGGCTGGTGATCAGCGCGGCGTAAGCGTCCACCACCGCAGGGTCGAGCTGGGCCTGCACTTCGCGCACCAGCAGGTGGGTTTGCAGGGTGTTGTCGCGCAGGACCAGGTGTTCGATATCGCTCGTCATCTCGTTCAGGATGCGGTTGCGGTCCGCTTCGGGCAGTTCACCGGCATTGACTTCGGTGTCGAGCCAGATCTTGACGTTCACTTCATGGTCCGAGCAATCCACGCCGGCCGAATTGTCGATCGCATCGGTGAAGATGCGGCCACCGGCGAGAGCGAATTCGATACGGCCGTTCTGGGTTGCGCCCAGGTTGCCGCCTTCGGACACCACCTTGCAGCGCAGCTGGTTGCCGTCGACGCGGATATTGTCGTTGGCGCGGTCCTTGACCTGCGCGTGGGTTTCGGTCGAGGCCTTGATGTAGGTACCGATGCCGCCGTTGTAGAACAGGTCCACGGGAGCGAGCAGGATGCGGTGCATCAGTTCTTCAGGCGGCAGCACGGTCTCGGCAATATCGAGCGCGGCGCGCACTTGCGGCGAGATCTCGATCGAACGGGCGCTGCGCGGGAACACGCCGCCGCCAGCCGAGATCAGGTCCTTGTTGTAGTCTTCCCACGACGAGCGTGGCAGCGCGAACATGCGCTCGCGCTCGGCGAACGAGGTGACCACGTCCGGCGCCGGGTCGAGGAAGATGTGGCGATGGTCGAACGCGGCCAGCACCTTCAGTTGGCGCGACAGCAGCACGCCGTTGCCGAACACGTCGCCCGACATGTCGCCCACGCCGACCATGGTGATCGGGGTGGTGTTCATGTCGTGGTCCATCTCGTAGAAGTGGCGCTTGACCGCTTCGAACGCGCCCTTGGCGGTGATGCCCATCTTCTTGTGGTCGTAACCGTTCGAGCCGCCCGAGGCAAAGGCGTCGCCCAGCCAGAAGCCGCGCTTGACAGCGATGCTGTTGGCGATATCGGAGAAGGTTGCGGTGCCCTTGTCGGCGGCCACCACCAGGTACGGATCGTCCTGGTCGTAGCGTACCGTGTCGCTTGGCGGCACGATGACGCCGCGCACGCGGTTGTCGGTCACTTCCAGCAGGCTGGAAATGAACAGGCGGTAGACTGCTTCGCCTTCGGCGGCGATGGTTTCACGCACGGCGTCCTTCGGCATCTGCTTGCAGACAAAACCGCCCTTGGAGCCGGCCGGCACGATGACCGCATTCTTGACCATCTGCGCCTTGACCAGGCCCAGTACTTCGGTGCGGTAGTCTTCCATGCGGTCCGACCAGCGCAAGCCGCCACGGGCCACCGGGCCGCCGCGCAGGTGCACGCCTTCGAAGCGGCGCGAGAACACATAGATCTCGCGGTACGGGCGTGGTTCCGGCACCAGCGCCAGGCTGCTGGTGTCGAACTTGAAGATGATCTTGTCGCCTTGCTGGTCGTTCTGGAAGTAGTTGGTGCGCACGGTGGCCAGGATCAGGTCGACCAGGGCGGCGACGATTTCCTCGGTGTCGGCGTGGTTGACGGTGGCCAGGCTGGTCTTGATGGCGGCGATGCGGTCGGCTGCGGCCAGGCGTTGATTCTCCGGCACCGACGGATCGAAGCGCTGCACGAACCCTTCGACCAGTTCCTTGACCAGTACCGGCTGGCGGCGCAGGGTGTCGGCCATGTAGCGCACCGAGAATTTGCTGCCGGTCTGGCGCCAGTAGCTGATATAGGCGCGGATCAGTTGCACTTCGCGCATGCGCAGGCCGCCTTCGATCACCAGGCCGTTCATGCGGCCGTCTTCGGCTTCGTTGTTAAACAGCGAGGCAAACAATTCCTGCGCCACGGCCACGACGTTCGGCTTGGCCAACTTGGCCGCGCTTTCGGCGTCCACCGCCAGGCTGGTGACGAAATGGCGGCTGCCGTCGGCGACGGCAATCGCGTAGGTCTGTTCGCGGTCGATGGCAACGCCGGCGTTGTGCAGCGCCGGCAGGATGCGCGAGAGCGACGGCACGCCGTCCACCGAGTACAGGCGGATGGTGGCGCTGCCGGCGTCGTCCAGTTCCACGCGCACCGACACACGGCCGGCATGGCCGTTGTGCAGGATCGCGTTCAGGTCGCGCAAGGCGACGGCCGGCGCGGTGGCGCTGACGTAGTTGACCGGCAAGGTCGAGCACAGTTTGCGCAGGGTGCCGCGGGTCTGTACATCGAACACGTTGTCGGTCAGGGCGGCGAACTTGTCGTGCCAGCCGTCGAGCACCGCCAGGAGCGGCTGCTGGATATCGGTTTCGAGGTCGAGCGGGTTGCGCGCGGCGTGGGCGATCAGGTACACACGGGCCAGCGGACCATCGGCCACCAGGGTTTGCGAACGCACGTCGGTCGCGCCCGAGCTTTCTTTGAGCGCGTGGGCCAGGCTGGCGGCCACGCTGGCGCTGTAACGCTCGCGCGGCATGTAGACCAGCACATTCAAGTGGCGCGCGTAGACATCGCGCCGTGCAAAGACCTTGGCGCGCGGCTGCTTGTACAGCGAGACGACCGAGCTGCACACCTGCGAGAGCCATTCGGCGTCCGCTTCCACCGTTTCGGTGCGCGGCAGCGACTCGAGGATCTCGAGGAATTTCTCGGCGCGGAAGCCTTCCTGGCGCACGCCGGCCAGGCTCAGGACCTTGGCCACGCGGCCGCGCGCGAACGGCAGGCGCGCCAGCGGGGTGGCGGTGGCGGCGCGGGTGAACAGGCCGACGAAGCAGTGCTCGCCGCGGATATTGCCTTGTGCATCGGTGTCGCGCACGCCGATGAAGTCGAGCGGCTGGTCGCGGTGCAAGGTGCCTTCGACATCGGCCTTGACGATCGACAGCGCATCGGGGCGCTTGGACAAGGTGTCGAAGTCGCCCGGGATGTTGGCCAGGCAGGTGCCGTAGACCGGATGCGAGGTATCTTGCAGCACGCCGATGCGGCTCGGGATATCGCGTTCGAGTTCGCGCTCGCCGGCCTTGACGACGTAATAGGCGTAGCCGAACGGCTCGAAGCCTTCGTTCTTGGCCCACTCCAGAAAGGCTGCGACTTCCTGGCCTTCGGTGCCGTTGGCGGCGGCGGCGGCGGCGACGGCGGTGAGGCGGTCGCCCATGGCCACGGAATCGCGCCGCACCACGGCGGCGTCGCGCGCGACCATGTGCAGCCTGGCGACCAGCGCGGCCAGTTCGTCGGCGCCCAGGTCTTCGGCCAGCAGGCACAGGACCACGGATTCGAGCGGTGCGCCGGCTTCGCCGACGGCGAGCGCGGTACCGCTGGCGTCGCGGCGCACGGCCAGCACGGCGTTCATGACGCCATTGACGGCCACGCGCTGCTTGCGCATCGCCATGACGATGGAGTCGACCAGGTAAGGCATGTCATCGTTGATGACCAAGAGGGCGGTCGCTTGCGCGCCGCGACCGTCGGAGTAGCGCAGCTGCGCGATCTGGCAGCCGGGCGCGGTGCGCCGCGCCGCTTGCGTAAAGCCGTCGCGCAGGACCGGCGCCAGATTGCCCGGCGACGTGCCCGCAAGGTCTTCGTCGTCGAGCGAACCGAGCCAGGCGCTGATCAGGGCCGTCACCTGGCCGTCATCGGCAGGCTGGCTCGCAGTGATCAGGTCGAGCGTCTGTTTACGCAAATCTTGTGGCATCTGTTTCATCTTTGCTTCTCCGTTGCTTGGTTTGTATTCCATCGTTCCGGCGCCAGCTTGTGACGGCGCTTTCGCGATTTGCAGGCAGGCGGGTTTTACCCGCCCAAATAAGGGGCACCGTCCGGCTGGCGGTATTCTACGTCAGGTCATACAGGCCGGGCAGTCCCAGGATGCGGCTCAATTCCTCCAGCGCGGCACTGCATTCGAGCGCCAGCTGGGGGTCGGCCAAGTCTTTCGGTTCGAGGCGGTCGCGGTAGTATTTACCGACCCAGTCGACCAGGGTGTGGTACAGGGGGTCGGTCATGATCACGCCCTGGTGCATGGCTCCGATTTCCGCCTCGGTGAGCACCACGCGCAGGCGCAGGCAGGCAGGCCCCCCGCCGTTGCGCATGCTCTGGCGCAGGTCGAAGTGAATCAGCTCGTCGACCGGGCCGCCGCTGGCGACCAGTTCTTCGAGGTAGCGCGCCACGGCGCGGTTTTCCTGGCTTTCCTGGGGAATGACCAGCGCCATCGCGCCATCGGGCTTGGTGAGCAACTGGCTGTTGAACAGGTAGCTGGCCACCGCGTCGCCCACCGCCACCACCTGGGTATCGACGCGGATCGCGGTCAGTTCGGTTTCAACGCCGGCCAGGGCATTCCTCAGCGCGTTCAGTACCGCCCCTTCGTCGTGGAAGGCTTGCTCGTGATAGAACAGCACATTGCCGTTACCGACCGCGATGACGTCGTTGTGAAACACGCCCTGGTCGATCACGTCCGGATTTTGCGAGGCGAACACGGTGCGTGCCGAGTCCAGCCCGTGCAGGCGCGCGATGGCTTGCGACGCCTCCAGGCTCTGGCGGGCCGGGTACTTTTTAGGCGCCGGCGCGGACGGATCGAATTCGACCCGGCCGTAGGTGAAAAACTCGACGCCCTTGCCACCGTGGGTGGCGGAAAAGCGCGTGTGGTTGGCCGCGCCTTCGTCGCCAAAGGCCGACGTTGGCGGCAGCGCCTCGTGCACCGCGAAATGACGCTCGTCCGAGAACAGCGCGCGCAGGGTGCGGGTCGACTGCAGGTGCTCTTCCGAGCGGTGCAGCTTGTTATTCAGGTTGGCGGCCGTGAAATGCGCACGGCCGTCGAAGGTATCGGCCGACGGGCTGACCGTGGCCGCGTTGGCGGTCCACATGGGGGACGCCGAATAGGCGCACGCCAGGATGACGGGCGCCTCGCGGAAGGCGCGCGCCAGCACGTCGGCGTCGGTCCCGGTAAAGCCGATGCGGCGCAGCAGGCGGAAGTTGGGACGCGCCTGCGGCGGCATGACCGCCTGCGCGAAGCCGCGCGCGGCCAGCTCGCGCATCTTGGCCAGGCCCTGCAGGGCCGCTTCGCGCGGGTTCGACGCGCTCTTCACATTGCTGAAAGAGGCGACGTTGCCGAACGACAGGCCGGCGTAGTTGTGGCTCGGGCCGACCAGGCCATCGAAGTTAAATTCGCGTGCGCTCATGGCGGGTCCTAGAAGCTCAAGCCGGGCGACAGCTTGGCCGGCAGTTCAAGTTCGCTCGTTTCGATCGATGCGACCGGGTACGCGCAATAATCGGCCGCGTAGTAGGCGCTCGGGCGATGGTTGCCCGACTTGCCCACGCCGCCGAACGGCGCGCTGCTGGCAGCTCCCGTGGTCGGGCGGTTCCAGTTGACGATGCCGGCGCGGGCCTGCACCGAGAACTGCTTCCACAGCGCTTCGTCGTTCGACAGCAGCGCGGCGGCGAGACCGAATTCGGTGGCGTTGGCAACCTTGACGGCGCTGGCGAAATCCGTGACGCGGACGATCTGCAACAGCGGGCCAAACCACTCTTCGTCCGCAATGCCGATGGCGTTGGTGACGTCGACGATGCCGGCGGTGACAAAACCGGCGTTCGGATCGAGCTGCTTCATTTGCAGAAGTACCGTGCCGCCCTTGGCGGCCATGTCGGCCTGCGCCTGCACCAGGCGCGCGGCGACCGCGCTCGAGACCACAGGCCCCATGAACGGCTGCGGCTCGGCGTTGGAGGCGCCCACGGTGAGGGTCGATGCCACTTCGACCAGGCGCTTCACGAAAGCTTCGCCGGCCGGGCTGTCCTGCACCACCAGGCGGCGCGCGCAGGTGCAGCGCTGGCCGGCCGAGATGAACGCCGACATGACGGCGTGATGCACGGCGGCGTCGACATCCTTGACGTCCCACACCACCAGCGGATTGTTCCCGCCCATTTCCAGCGCCAGCATCTTGCCCGGCTGGCCGCCGAACTGCTTGTGCAGGGCGACGCCGGTCTGGCAGGAGCCGGTAAACAGCACGCCATCGAGGCCCGTATCCTGGCCCAGGGCGACACCGGTATTGCGCCCGCCGTTGACCAGGTTGATCACGCCAGCCGGCAAGCCGGCCTGCTGCCACAGCTGCACGGTCTTGATCGCCGTGCGCGGGGCGTATTCGCTCGGCTTGAACACCACCGTGTTACCGGCGATGAGGGCCGGGACGATATGCCCGTTGGGCAGGTGACCGGGGAAGTTGTACGGTCCGAACACGCCGAACACGCCGTGCGGACGGTGACGCAGCACGGCATTGCCGTCGGCGACCTTGGCCGCCACTTCGCCGGTGCGCGTGCCGTAGGCCTGCACCGAAATATCGACCTTGTTGGCCATGGTCGCCACTTCCGTGCGCGCTTCCCACAATGGTTTGCCGACTTCTTCGGAGATGGTCTGCGCCAGCTCTTCGGCATTGGCCTTGAGCAGGTCGCGGAAACGCCCGCACAGGGCGATGCGATCGTCGAGCGGGGTCAATGCCCACGCATCGAAGGCCGCGCGCGCGGACTGCACCGCGCGTGCCACGTCGTCGGCGGTCGACTCCAGGCTGGCCCAGGTCTGTTTGCCGGTGGACGGATCGATGGTGACAAGTTCGGCGCCGCTGCCGGCGAGCCATTCACCGTTGACGAAGTTACTTGCGATGTTACTCACTACCTTGCTGGCATCAGACATGGACATTTTTCCTTACATTGAGTGACAGCGTGCGAACCGTGTCGCCGCCTTGGCAATGCAGCAGCGCCTGTTCGTCCGGCGTCAGGGCGAGCTTGCCCGAGACCGGATTGGCGTGTGCGACGATCATGCGAAAATCATTGAGCTTCGTGTTCGATACCAGCAGCGGATCGGTGTCCGTCGGCGTGGCGCTTTCATCGACCGTGGCCACCGTGCTGTCGCGCATGGCGCGCAGTTCCGACACGCGCGCCTGCAGCACCGGGCCGGCATCGAAAATATCGACATAGCCTTCGAAGTGCATGCCTTCCTGCTCGAGCAGGCGGCGCGCGGGCGCGGTCGACAGATGCACCTTGCCGATCACTTCCTGCGCGTCTTCCGGCAGGTAAGCGACGTACAACGGCTGGCGCGGCATCAGTTCGGCGATGAAGGACTTCTTGCCCATCGCCGTCAGGTGGTCGACGTGGTTGAAATCCATCTTGAAGAAGTGGCGGCCCAGGCCTTCGTAAAACGGCGAGCTGCCGTCATCAAGCTGGTAGCCGCGCATCTCGGCGATCAGCTTGGCCGTGAACAGGTGCGGGAACTGGGCAATGAACAGGAAGCGGCTTTTCGAGAGCCACTTGCCATTGTTCCCGCTGCGGTAATCCGGATGCAGGAACAGCGAGCACAATTCGGTGGCGCCGGTCAGGTCGTTCGACAGGTACAGGGTGTCCATGCGCGTGAACACATCGAGCTCGCGGCTCGAATGGACCAGGGTGCCGATGCGGTAGTTATAGAACGGCTCGTCCAGCCCCACCGCGCCCTTGATCGCGCACACGCCGGCCAGGCGCCCGCTGGTGGTGTCTTCCATGACGAACATGTAGTCGCGCTGTTCGGGCGGGATGGTCTCGGCAAACGAGGCCACCGCCACCGAAATGCGGTCGCCCAGCATCTTGCGGTCCGGCTTGAGCGTCGTCATGCCGCTGCCGACCTGGTGCGCCAGTTCGATCAGGGCATCCAGATCGGACGCGTGAATTGCGCGTACAACTAGCATAGGGTTCTCTTTCAGATTCTGACGCAAATGACGTTATCGCCCGGGGCCACCATCAGCGCATCCTGCGCATCCTGTGGCAGGAACACGATGTCGTATCCTTCGGTGGACGGGCACGAGACGGTGATGGCGCGGAAGTTCTGCTCATTGCTGGCGGCGACCGCGTAGGTCACCGGCAGCTCGGACGACATGCCCGCATCGAACGGCGCCACGCGGCGCAGCATCGAACCGGCAAAGGTGCGCAGCGCGTTCTTGTGCGCTTGCAGGATCGGGCCGCCATCGAAGATGTCGACATAGTCGTCGGCCTCGAAACCTTCTTCGGTGAGCAGGTTGAACGCGAGTTCGCCGTCGCCATGGATCTGGCCCATGGCCGCCTGGGCGTCGCCCGGCAGCAGCGGCACGTACACCGGATAATGCGGCATCAGTTCGACGATCAGGGTGCGGTTACGGGCGCCGCCGATGACCCGTTCGGCCTCGAGGAAATCCATCTTGAAAAATTTGCGGCCGAGCGCTTCCCAGAACGGCGACTGTCCGTTCTTGTCGGTGACGCCGGCCAGCGGCACGAAGAAGCGGTCGCCGAAGCGGTGCGGGGCGAGCACCGCGAACAGCAGGCGCGCGCGCGACAGCAGGGCCGCTTCCAGCCCGGCGGTGCTGCGGTTGCTCACGTAAAAGCCGGACAGCTGGGAGTAAGCGGTCAGCTCCGAGCAGAGCGTGAGCGCATGCACGCTGTGGCTGATATTGAGGTCGCGCGAGACCTGCTGGATCACATCGTTACGGAATGAAAAATAGGTGCCGTTGGAACCGGCCGACGCGAAGATGGCGGCGGTGCCGACGATGGCGCGGGTGGCCTGCTGTTCGAGCACGAAGAGATACGACTCCTCGCTCGGGATGTCGACATGGGCAGCGAACGAGGCGATCGAACGCTCGACCGAAGCGGCGATTTTCTCGCGCGTCTTCGGCAGGGTATGCACGCCCGGCATCGTCACTGCTGCCAACGTTTCGAGGGCGTCGATATCCGACAGTTCAACCGGACGGACAACAAACATGTGATTTCCCTTTATAGGCAAAGCGTGCCGCGGCCGGTCGCGGCGAGTGCCGCGCCGGCCGTCTGTAACTGATTACTTGGCGGGAGCCGCGTTCAGCATGCCGTCGACGGCGGCGCGCAGGATGCGGTCGGCTTCGTCGATCTGTTCGTCGGTGACGATCAGCGCGGGCGCGAAGCGCACCACGTCGGTGCCGGCGATGAGCAGCATCAGGCCGAGTGCTTCGGCGGCCTTGGTGATGTCCTTGGCGCGGCCCTTGAACGGTTCCGCCACCGGCAGGCCGATCAGCAGGCCGCTGCCGCGCACTTCACCGAACACTTGCGGGTAGTCGGCGGCGAGCTTGCGCAGGTTGGCGAAGATTTTTTCCGACGCCTGTTTCACGCGCGCCAAAAAGGCCGGCTGGTTGATCGTGTCGATCACGTTCAGCGCCACGGTGGCCGCCAGCGGATTGCCGCCGTAGGTGGTGCCGTGCGAGCCGACGCCGAAGTGCGCCGCGATCTCGTGGGTGGTCAGCATGGCGCCGATCGGGTAGCCGTTGCCGAGTGCCTTGGCGCTGGTCAGGATATCGGGCGTGACGCCCTTGTCCATGTACGCGTACAGCGCGCCGGTGCGGCCCACGCCCGATTGCACTTCGTCGAAAATGAGCAGCGCGCCGGTTTGGTCGCACAGTTCGCGCAGCGCTTTCAGGTACGCCGGATCGCCCGGAATGACGCCGCCTTCGCCCTGGATCGGCTCGACGATGACCGCGCACACGTCGTCGCCGATGGCGGCGCGGGCCGCTGCGATATCGTTGTACGGAATATGGTCGATCTCTTGCGGCAGCGGCTCGAACCCTTCGGTGTATTTCGGCTGGCCGCCGACCGACACGGTAAACAGCGTGCGGCCGTGGAACGACGACAGGCACGAGATGATGCGCGACTTGTGCGGGCCGAATTTGGTGTGGGCGTACTTACGCGCCAGCTTCAGGGCGCCTTCGTTCGCTTCCGCGCCGGAGTTGCAAAAGAAGGCACGGTCGGCGAAGGTGGCTTCGGTCAGGGCCAGGGCCAGGCGCAGGACCGGCTCGTTGGTGTAGCCGTTGCCGAGGTGCCAGACGTTGTTCAGCTGAGCGGTCAGGGCGGCGACCAGGGTCGGATTGCAATGGCCGAGGCTCGACACTGCGATGCCGGAAGTGAAATCGAGGTAATGCTTGCCGTTCTGGTCCCACAGGTCGAGGCCGGCGGCGCGCACGGGCACCATGGCGGCGGGCGCATAGGTTGGGACGAGGACGTCGTCGAAGGTTTGTCTGGTCACCGGCCGCGTGGTTGCACCCGTTTCAAGCTTTGCGTTCATGGCATTCCTCATCCAATGTTAGTAGGCGTCCCCGGGCGAAACCGCTGGGCACGTCGAACTATTATAAGAAGAGCAGCCCCAAACATCTTTTGAATACGCGACAAGCATTTTCATTTTTGCTCGCCGCCAAAGCGTACAAAACCTACAAACCGGAAAACCCACAAACCGGGGTCAGAGCTTTAAATCGAAACATTTCTCAATCGAGCGCAGAGATCCAACTCTCAACTAATTGTCCACAAACCTATAAAGTCGCGGCCGACGCGCCCCCACAGTGGGAAAGTATTGACGTGCGCGCTCATGACTTAGGAGCGATACAGAGCGCTAATCGCAATAAAGAAATATTTCTAATTAAAGCTCTGACCCCGGTTGTAGGGATTTGTCGCGATTAGCGTTAGGAATTCAAGTGGGCGGGGCGGCGAGTTTGCGCTGGCGTTCTTCGCGCGGGGTGTTGCCGAACAAGGCGCCAAACGCGGTCGAGAAGTGCGAGCCGCTCGAGAAGCCGCACATCAGCCCGACCTGCACAATGGAATAATGCGTGTCGAGCAGCAACTGGCGCGCGCGCTGCAGTCGCAATTCGAGGTAGTAGCGCGATGGCAGGCTGCCCAAATATTGCTTGAACAAGCGCTCCAGCTGGCGCCGGGAGATGCCGACCAGGTTGGCGATGTCGTCCGTCGACAGCGGCTCTTCGATGTTCGCTTCCATTAACGTCACCGCTTCGGTCAGCTTCGGTTGCAGCGCGCCGAAGCGGGCTTGCAAGGCCACCCGCTGCCGCTCTTCCTTGCCGCGCACCCGGTCGATGCACAGCGTTTCCTTGATGCGCGCCTGGACCCCGGCTCCGAAGATGATCTCGACCAGGTTCAGCGCAAAGTCGATGCTGGCCGCGCCGCCGCAGCAGGTGAGCCGGTTGTCGTCGATTTCGAACAGGTTCGGCGTAAACATGGCGCGGTCGGCCACCGTGTCGACCTCGGCATACAAGGCCCATGGCAGCGCCGTGCGCACGCCGTTGAGCACGCCAGCGTCGGCCAGCCACAACACGCCCGCCCCGACCCCGCCCCAGAACGGTGCGGCGCGGCAGCGCTCGATCAGGATGCGGCTGTTGGCCGGTTTCAGCGAGGCTTGCGCTTCGTCGGCCACCAGCAGCACCAGGTGCCAGTGGCGCTGGGCGTCGGCGGCGAATTTGTCGGGACTGCGCACGTCCACGTGCAAGCGCTCGGGACCGAGGATCTTGGCAGCCAGGCGCAGCGGCTGGAACAGGCCGGCCCAGGTCAGCGCGTCAGGCTCGCCGGCGTTGATGAGGAGCACGCGCAGCGGTGTTTCTTGCGCCAGGCGGGCGAGTTTAGTAAGTGGCATCGGACGGGCATGGGTGCGTCATGACAAGGGGTCCGGCGCCCGCGAGGCGCCATCGGATTTCATTGGCTGACTATCATACCGGAGATCAACCATCCTGCCCGGACCAGGCTGGCCGCCGGCACGCTGTAGCAAATCAGCATCAACAGCACGCGCGGCGCGGCGCACAGGCCACACCAGCGAGCGCGCCGCCGTCAAACCGGGCGCAGCCAGCTATAATCACGGCCTATGGGGGAACGATATTTAAGGAGTGTGCGCTTGCTGTCCGAGTGCCTGCAAAGCTTCGAGCGCTTTTCGGGCGAGTCGGTGCGCCAGTGCGGCTTGACGCATGCCCAGTTCGATATCATCGCCACGCTCGGCAATACGCAGGGCATGACGTACAAGGAACTGGGCGAGAAAACCTTGATCACCAAGGGCACGCTGACCGGCGTGATCGACCGCCTGGAACAGAAGGGCCTGGTTGTGCGCGAACGCAGCTGCGACGACAAGCGCTCGTTTTACGTGCGCCTGACCGCCTGCGGCGAGGACGTGTTCCGGGAAGTCTTTCCCAAGGTCATCGCGCATGGCAGGCAACTGTTTTCATCGTTGTCGGACAGCGATTTCGATGACATCGACGCCAGCTTGCGCAAACTGAAACAAGTCATCGCCGACCATGCCGTTTGCCCCACATTACAACAACACAAGGAAGAAGATTGAAAACCACCCTGCTCGAAGGCAAAAAGCCCGCTCACTTTGACAAACACATCATCGGCAACCTGCTGCTCAACGTCGCCACGCCGGACGAAGTGCGCCAGGAAAAAATGTTGATCGGCGTGCGTAACGAAGCCGGGGAAATCTATCGCCTCATCGGCGCAACCAAGCTCAACAGTTTTATGAACGCCGTCGAGGAATTGTTCGACCTGGGCCTGGTCGATGAGCTGGAAGATACCGAAGCGACCCAGGACGGCTGCGACGCCATTTTCAGCGAGCCCTGAACGCCAGCCCGGCCGTGAGCCCGGGGTGAGCGTGCCGGACGAGGCGCTCCCCGGCGTCCGATCAGATAAATGCTTTAGAGCACGTTTTTACGACAAACACGGCTGGGTTATCGGAGTATAATTTTTTCATGGACAGACTCGAAGCGTACAAGAGCATTGCTGCTCAAGCAAGCCGGGGGGAACTGAGTTTCCCGACCAATGTCGACGCCACGCTGAAGTTGCAGCGCGCATTGAACGATCCCGACTGTCATGCCGACGTGGCCGCCCGCCTGGTGCAGGCCGAGCCGCTGCTGGCCGCGCGCACCGTGGCGATCGCCAATTCGGTCGCCTACAACCGATCCGGCAATGAAGTGACCAACGTGCGCACTGCGGTGCAGCGGGTGGGGTTTCGCACCCTCAACGCGCTGGGCGCGGCGGTCATCGTGCGCCAGTTGGACAGCAAGATCACCCAGCCGGCCCTGCGCGCCAAGGCCAATCAATTGTGGCAGCACTCGGCCCACGTGGCGGCGCTGTCGCAGGTGATCGCGCGGCGCGTGGCCAACCTGGACCCGGAAACGGCGATGTTCGCCGGCATCGTGCACGAGGTGGGTGGTTTTTACATGCTCTCGCGCGCGGATGAGTTTCCGGGCCTGTTCGAAGGCGAGCCGGACGACTGGATCGAACATGGCGAACAGATCATCGGCCGCTGCGTCCTGCAACGGCTGGCCGTGCCGGCGCCCGTCATGGCGGCCATCGAGGCGCTCTGGGTCGGCATGCGTGCCTTGCCGCCCGAAACCCTGGGCGACACCCTGCTGCTGGCCAACGACCTGGCGCCGGTCCCGTCGCCCCTGTACGAGCGCGCCGCCGCCACCTCGCGCCAGGCGGCGGCCACCATCGACTTCGTCATCGGCGATGGCACCCTCAACAGCATCCTGGAAGAATCGGCCGCCGAAGTGAGCAGCCTGACCTCGGCCCTGATGTAATGCCCCGGCGCGGCGTCCTGCCGCGCCCTCCCGTTCCCTTTGGATGTGACACCGCTTTTCGCCAGGGCAAAAAAATGCCCGCAGTATTAAAGCGGGCGAAGTCCAAAACTAGGGATGTCCTGAAAGAGACAGTTCCACTATAGTCCGCCGCTCCCCCCAGCTCTGTGCGGGAACACACACAAGTAGAAAATTCCTTCAGGCAACTTGAGATGTATTGACGGAAAGCATGCCGCGCGGGGTAAAATCCGACAAAAGTTTTCAAAAAATTATCGGAGTCGGCCAAGCGCATGAGCAAAACAAGCACGATCAAGAGCCGCGCCAGCGGCAAAGCCACGCTGGCGTCGGTGGCGGCGCGCGCCGGGGTGTCGGCGATGACGGCTTCGCGCGCGCTGAACCAGCCGGAGCGGGTATCGGACGCCGTGCGGGCGCGGGTCGGGCTCGCCGTTGCCGAACTCGGCTATGTGCCGAACCGCGCCGCGCGCGCCCTGGCATCGGCGCAGTCGAACGTGATCGTGGTGCTGGTGCCGTCGCTGTCGAATGCCGTGTTCACGGCCGTGCTGGAGGGGATCGAGGATGCGATCGGCTCCGGCAATTACCAGCTATTGATCGGCAACACCCGCTATTCGGATGCCGAGGAAGAAAAGCTGCTGGGTATTTATCTGCAATCGAATCCGGATGGGATTTTGCTCTCGAGCCTGAGCCAGAGTGCGCGGGTGACCCAGATGCTGGCGGCGTCCAACGTGCCGCTGGTATCAATGATGGACCTGGGGAGCGCGCCGGGCCAGTTGTCGGTGGGGTTTTCGCAGTTCGATGCGGGCCGGGCGATGACGCGCTACCTGATCGACAAAGGCCATACGCGCATCGGTTTTATCGGCGCCCAGTTGGACGAGCGCACCCTGCGCCGCGCCGACGGCTACCGCCAGGCGATGGGCGAGGCGGGCCTGCTTGACGCGCGCCTGGAGCTGATGGTGGGCGGGCCGTCGACCATCGCGCTGGGGGCGCAACTGGTGGAACGCATGCTGGAGCAGGCGCCGGACTGCGACGCGGTTTTCTGTTGCAATGACGACCTGGCGCATGGCGCGATTTACCACTGCCAGCGGCGCGGTATCAAGGTGCCGGAGCAGCTGGCGGTATGCGGGTTTAACGACTTGCCGGCGTCAGCCTGGATGACGCCGTCGGTGACCACGATCGCCACGCCGCGCTACCGGATCGGGTTCGAGGCGGCCAGCTTGCTGCTGGCGGTGATCAAGGGCGAGGCGCCGCCGGCGGCGCAGATCGACCTGGGATTTACGCTGATGGCGCGCGAGAGCGCCTAGCGTCGCCGGAGCCGCGCCGTCGTCGTACCCGCGCAGGGCTCGGCGCCCCCGCGGGTACCCAAGTTCCTGTGCGGAGCGGAGATGCCTTGGATACCCGCCTGCGCGGGTACGACGGACGTCTACGGCACGAATACATCGAGCCGGTAGTGCGCCCCCGCCACGATGCCCGTCATGCGCGCCTGCGGCAAGAACTTTCCCTCATGCCTGACCATCACGCTGTTCACATCGGCGCGCTCGATATGCACCTGGAAGCGCGCCCCGCGAAACTCGCGCTCCACATCCATGCGCTGCCAGGCGGCCGGCATCTGCGGGTTGATCGTCAAGCCGTCCGCATCGCCCCGCAAGCCGCACAAGCCCTCGACGATGCAGCGGTACATCCATGACACGGTCCCGGTATTGAACAACTGGCTCGACCTGCCCGCCGTCCTCGGATACTCACGGTGCGCACCCCGGTAGTAATTGGGAATGAACACCGGCAGCTGCCCGCGCCGCAGGTAGTCGGCGTGATCCGGCCCCGGAATCATCTGGCGCAGCAGCATGTGCGCGCGCTCGGTCTCGCCGATGCTGTACAAACTGAAAATGTAGAAAATCGCCGCGTGGTTGTACACCGCGCCATTTTCCGCCGAGCCGGGATGCTTCTGCGTCACGCGTCCGACGTCGTCGCGCATGGCGCTGTATGGCGGCGCGAACATGGTCACGCCGTAGGGCGAATACAGCTGGCGCTCGACTTCGGCCAGCATGCGCGCGGTCTGCGCGCCGTCCGCCGCCCCGCCCAGGATAGCCCACGCCTGCGGATTGAGGTAGATGCGCCCTTCGGCATCCGTGCTCACGCCGAACTTCACGCCGTCATCCGTGATGCCGCGCGCGAACCAGGCGCCATCCCACAGATGCGCGTTGGCCGCCGCATTCATGGCCGCCGCGCCATCGCGAAAGTGCCGCGCCCGCGCAGCGTCCCCGCGCTGTTCGCACACGCCAGCCCACAGCGTGAGCGCATACGCCGCCGCCACCGTCAGCCAGCCGGACACGCCGCGGCCCTTGTAGCCGACCATGTTCATCGGATCGCACCAGTCGCCCTGGGCGATGAACGACAGCCCCCGATGGTCGCGTTCGGCCAGCAGCCAGTCCATGGCGCGGCCGACGCGCGCGAACGCGCTTTCGCTGCGGCCCTGCGCATCGACCACCGCTTCATCGAGCATGGCCATGTCGGCCGTCTCGTCGAGGTAAGCCTGCAGGCATACCGGCAGCCACACGCAATGATCGGTGTGCGGCACCTGGTTGATGTATTTGAGCTGCGCGCCGGCCGCCAGCAAGATCCCGTCGGGCATGGCGCCGGACGCTTCCTGCTGGCTGAGCGCATGCAAAAAGGCCGCGCGCATCACGGACGGGCGCACGAAGCTCATGCCCATATTGTCCTGCAGGTAGTTGCGCGTTTGCGGATCGGTAGTGAGGCGATTCACGTCGCCATGGTAGAACACCTGGCGCGGCAGCCAGTGGTTGACGAAGTTGTCAAACTCCTTGTCGGGCGTGGAGATGCGTACGCAACCGCGTCCGCCGGCCACGTAGGCCTCGGCCTGTGCGGCGGCCCGCGCGAAGCCGTCTTCGCTCAGCCAGGCCCTGCGCAGGGCCGCGATCCCGGCGTCGTCGAACGCGGGGCCGAACAGGAAGCGCTGGCCGCTGGACGCACCGGCGTCGAGCGCCAGCCGGTACTGCACCACCGCCGCCGGCGTCTCGTAGCGCGCATCGCCACAGGCCAGCGCCGCACCTTGCAGGGCCGACGGATTGTGCAGGCCGCCCTCCCCTTCAAAGGCGGCCTGGTTGGCCTCCCACGAATCGGGTGCCTGCTCGCACAGGAAGAAGGTCTTGTCTTTCAAGTCCTTGTTCTTGAAGTAGTCGGCCACTTTCTGATACGGCGTGACGCTGCTGGCGACGATGCCGCCGAGGTCGGCGCGGTACTCGGCCGACTGGTTCATCCACGACATGTACCCGATCGGGAAGTACGGCGTGACGCTGATCCGGCGCGGGCGGCCGGACAAATTGGTCACGCGCAGCGACCACAGTTCGACCACCTCGTCCGGCGGCAGGCAAAGGCGCAGCTCGATGCCGATGCCCAGGTGCTCGATGCGCCAGGCCAGGTCGCTCTGGCCGACCGAGAAGGCAAAGCGGTCGACCGGCGCGCGTACCGGCTCGTAGGGCGCCGAGAACAGCTCGCCCGTGTCTTCATCCTTCACATAAAAGAAGCGCCCCGGATGGTGCGCAAAATAGGCCTGTTCCGGCTGCATGAAGGACGTCGCTTCCATGTTCGGCGCGTGCGCGTATTTGGCCGGTTCGGGCTGCATGAACTGGGCCACCGCGTAGCCGCGGCAGGTCACCTGGATCATCATCTTGCGGTTCCACAGGAAGCCGGCGGCATGCGGCATCGCGGTCGGGCTGCTCAATTCGTAGCGGGCGCCGTCGTCGGTGGGGCGTAACATAAAACGTCTCCAGAAATGGCGTTACAGCGGCGCCTTGCGCGCCGACAGGTCGGCCTGGACCTGGCGCAGTTTGGCGCTGTCAAGGTTATAGAAAAACATGACCGCCACCGCGAGCAGGGCGAACATGGCGGGAATGATGGACATCAGCCAGACGATGCCGGCCTGCGAGCCGCTCGACTGCGCCGCGTTGGGCACGTAGCCGAGCTTTGTGAAGACCGTGCCGATGACGGCCACCGCCAGCGCGGTGCCGAGTTTTTGCGAGAACGTGGCGGCGGCGAAGGTCATCGCGGTGGCGCGGCGGCCGTTGCGCCACTCGTTGTAGTCGGCGCTGTCGGCGTACATCGAGAACGCCAGCGGCGACTTCGGTCCCAGCACCAGGCCGAGGGCGATCTGGAGCGCGTACATGGCCGTGATCTGTTCGGGGCCGACGAAGAAAAACGCCGCCGACAGCAGCGCGGTGAGCGACATCAGCACCATCATCAGGGTCTTCTTGTCGACCAGGCGCGTCAGCACGGGCGTGAGCGCGGCGCCGGCGGCGGCCGCCGCCATGTAGGCCGGCAGGAAGGATGCCAGCAGGTCCGGCCGGCCCACCACATACTTGAAGTAATAGGCGGCCGTGGTGGTGCGCAGGGTGATCGACACCATGATGATCAGCGCCAGGAAGAACAGCACCATCCACGGATGGTTGCCGGCCAGGTCGCCAATGTCGTCGCGCACGCGGGTCTGCTGGCGCGGCGGCGGCGCGATGCGTTCGCGCGTGTTGTAAAAGGTGGCCGCGAACAGCAGCGACGCAAGCACGCCCCACACCAGCATGGCCAATTGCCAGCCGCGCCGGGTCGCGTCGATTCCTTCCCCGCCGCCCAGGAAGAGCACCATGGCGGGCGTGGCGGCGGTGACCAGCAGGCTGCCGGCGAAGGCGAAGATAAAGCGCAGGCCGTTGATGGTGGAGCGTTCCTGCGGCTCGGCCGACATCACGCCGGACAAGGCGTTGTAGGGGATGTTGATGCAGGTGTAGCAGACCATCATGAGCAGATAGGTGCCGTAGGCCCAGGCCAGCTTGCCGCTCTGGTCGAGGTCCGGGGTGGTGTAGGTGAGCACGCCGGCGCCGGCCAGCGGCAGCGCCATCCAGACCAGGTAGGGGCGGAACTTGCCGAAGCGGGTGCTGGTGCGGTCGGCCACGGCGCCGATCAGCGGATCGGTGAAGGCGTTGACGATCTTAACGACGAACATCATCGACGCGGCAGCGGCGGCGGAAATGCCGTACACGTCCGTGTAGAACATCATCAGGAAGGTCGCGATATTGGCCCAATAAAAATTGAAGCCCATATCGGCGAGGCCATAACTGATTTTTTCACGCCACGGCAGCGGTGTTGCAATCAACGGGGGCTCTCCTCGGCGGACGCCAATGTTAGCGCTAACATCAGATGCCTCGAGTATGCCTATCCCGTCCACGCGTGTCAATCAAGAAAACCCGGGGTCAGAGCTTTAACTTGAAACATTTCTAATTAATGCTCTGACCCCGGTTGTAGGCGCAGTCGCGGGTTTTGCAGATTTATCCGACTTCGCTGTTTTTCCATAGCCTGATCTGGCAGGTAGTGGCGTAACCGGGGTCCTAGCTTCGTAACCGGGGTCAGAGCTTTAACTTGAAACATTTCTAATTAATGCTCTGACCCCGGTTGTAGGCGCAGTCGCGGGGTGTGCAGGTTTATGCGGGGCCGCTGTTTTTCCAGAGGTCGAGCTGGCGCAGGCGGTCGAACCAGCGCATCAGGTTGGCGAAGTCGCCCAGCGGCAGCTTGGCCCGTTCCAGATACATCAGCGGCGTCACGACGCCGATATCAGCCAGGCTGAGCGCGTCGCCCACCAGCCAGTCGCGCTGCGCCAGATGGCCGTCGAGCACGGCGCCGAGCTGGCGCAGTTCGCCTTCGGCGCGTGCTACCGTGGCCGGGTCGGCCTCGCCCATGCCGATCATGGCCTTCCATATGTGTTCGAACGACAGGATGCTGATCGTCTCGGCAAAATGCTGGCTGCCCCAGAACAGCCAGCGGTTCACATCGGCCCGCACCCGCGCATCCTGCGGATAGAGTTGCTGGCCGGGGGTGAGGTCGCACAGGTATTGCATGATCGCGCACGATTCCGACAGCAGGAAGTCGCCGTCCTCGAGCACCGGCACTTTGCCATTGGCGTCGATTTCGCGCAGGCGCGCGCGCTCGCTGTCGCTCCCCAGGTCGACATTGACGATGTCCAGCGGCAGGCCAAGCTGCTCGGCGACCATCAGGACGCGGCGGCCGTTTGATGAAAGATGGCTGTGGTACAGGCGCATGGCGCAGCTCCGTGAAAAGTTGTTGGAGCGGCCATGATAGGGGTGCTGTGCGTCAGTTTCTGTCAGGAGTCGTCGGCAAGGCATAACTCTTCGCGCCAGCGCTTGAGCAAGTCGCGCCGGTGCACCGGATAGCGCTCGCCGCTGGCCACGGCGGTGGCGATGCGGTCGATCCGGAAGTGGCGGTTGGCGCCGCGCAGTTCGCACCAGGCGGCCAGCACGCGCGCGCCTTCGAAAAACGCCAGCGCAAACGGCCACACGGTGCGCTCGCTCGGCACTCCCGCGGCGTCGCGGTAGCCGATGCGCAGCTTGTGCTGGTCGCGGATCGCTTCGCGCGCGGGCCGCACGAACACGGTTGTTTCAAGCGCGCCGGGACCGACCGGCACCCACAGGCTGGTCTCGGCGATGCAGTCGCGCAGGTCCTTCGGGGTGGCCATGGCGATCTTGGCCAGCGCGTTCGAGGCCGCTTCGGCCAGCGCATCGTCGCCCTGGCGCCGCACCCAGCGCGCACCGAGCACCAGCGCTTCGAGTTCGTCGGTCGAGAACATCAGCGGCGGCAAAAACAGCCCGGCGCGCATCATGAAGCCGACGCCCGCTTCGCCTTCGACCGGGGCGCCCAGTTCGCACAAGGTCTGGATGTCGCGGTAGATGGTGCGTTCGGACACGCCGAGGCGCTCGGCCAGCACGGCGGCGGTGACGGGACGGCGGTGCCCGCGCAGGGCGTCGAGCAACAGGAACAGGCGGTTGGTGCGGCTCATGGCGGCGGGAGGTAGTCAGGCATCATGGGTCGGCAGACGGCAGGTATGAAAAATGCCGCGCAGCGTGAGCCGGGCGGCATTGTCGAAGCAGGCGAAAAGGCGCTTAAACGACGGCGCCGTCGGTTTCGTCCTTTTCCTTGATCGGCTTGATCAGGTCTTCACGTTTCACGCCCAGCCACATGGCAATGGCGGCGGCCACGAACACCGACGAGTAGATACCGAACAAAATACCGATGGTCAGCGCCACGGCGAAGTAGTGCAAGGTCGCGCCGCCCAACAGCAGCATCGACAGCACCATCATCTGGGTACAGCCGTGGGTGATGATGGTACGCGAGATGGTGCTGGTAATCGCATTGTCGATGACTTCTTCGACGCTGGCCTTGCGCTGCTTGCGGAAGTTTTCGCGGATCCGGTCGAAAATAACCACCGATTCGTTGACCGAGTAACCGAGCACCGCCAGCACGCCGGCCAGCACCGCCAGCGAGAACTCCCACTGGAAGAAGGCGAAGAAGCCGAGGATGATGACCACGTCGTGCAAGTTGGCGATGATGGCCGAGACGGCGTACTTCCACTCGAAGCGAATCGCCAGGTAGATCACCACGAACAGCACCACCATGAGCAGGGCGCTCACGCCGTTGTGGGCCAGTTCGTCGCCCACCTGCGGGCCGACGAATTCGACCTTCCGGAGACTGAGCACGTCGGCGCCGCTTGGGGAATGGCAGACATCCTTGGCCACGCTCTGGCCCTTGACCACGGTGTCGATGCGGGTGACGGCGCCGCCTTCGGATGCGCACAGCGCGGCGAACACCTTCTGCGAACCGGTCGAGCCGGTCACCGTCTCGATGATCGGCAGGCGCAGCATGACGTCCTGCGCGGTGCCGAAGCTGGACACTTCAGGCTGCTCGTAACCGAGCTTGATCAGGTCCGTGCGGATCTTCTCCTGGTTGGCGGCGGCCGGGTACTTGAGCTCCATCACGGTGCCGCCCTTGAATTCGACCGACAGGTGCAGGCCCCTGGAGAACAGGAAGAACACGGCTGCCACGAAGGTCAGCGCCGACACCACGTTGAAAATCAACGCATGGCGCATGAAGGGAATATCTTTCTTGATGCGGAAAAATTCCATCTTGAGTCCTGTTGTAGTAAGTGCTTATGATTTCGTGACCGACAGGCCAGGAGTCCAGACGGTACCGATCGAGACTTTGTTCAGCTTTTTCTTGCGGCCGTACCAGAGGTTGACCACGCCGCGCGAGACGAACACGGACGAGAACATCGAGGTCAGGATACCCAGGCAGTGGACCACGGCGAAACCGCGCACCGGACCGGAACCGAACACCAGCAAGGCGATACCGACGATCAGGGTGGTCACGTTGGAGTCCAGGATGGTGGCCCAGGCGCGGTCGAAACCGGCGGCGATCGCCTTCTGCGGCGATTCGCCGGCGCGCAGCTCTTCGCGGATACGTTCGTTAATGAGCACGTTGGCGTCAATCGCCATGCCCAGCGCCAGCGCGATGGCGGCGATGCCCGGCAGGGTCAGGGTGACCTGCATCCACGACAGCAGCGCCAGCAGGAACAGCAGGTTCGAGGCCAGCGCGACGACGCTGAAGGCGCCGAACATGTGGTAGTAGATGATCATGAAAATGGCGATCGCGGCGAAGCCGTACACGGTCGAGTACAGGCCTTTGGTGATGTTCTCGGCGCCCAGTTGCGGGCCGATGACCCTTTCTTCGATGATTTCCATCGGCGCCGACAAAGCGCCCGAGCGCAGCAGCAGCGCCAGTTCGTTGGCTTTTTGCGGGGTGCCCATGCCGGTGATCTGGAAGCGGCTGCCCAGTTCACTGTTGATGACCGGCGCCGACAGCACGTTGTACTTGCCTTTTTCCTTGAGCAGGATGGCCATGCGCTTGCCGATGCGTTCGCGCGTGGCGATGCGCATCTTGCTGCCGCCGTTGCCGTTCAGGTCCAGGCTCACCGCCGGCTGGTTGTTCTGGTCCATGGTGCCGATGGCGCTGGAGATGTATTCGCCGGTCAGGATGATGTCTTTCAACAGCACGATCGGCTGGCCGCGTTCATCGGTGAACAGTTCGGAAGAGAGCGGGATATTGGCAGCCGATTCCATGCCCGGCACCACGGTGTCGTCGACCATGCGCATTTCCAGGGTGGCGGTGCGGCCGATGATGTCCTTGGCGCGCGCCACGTCCTGCACGCCGGGCAGTTGCACCACGATGCGGTCGCGTCCCTGCTGCTGGATGATCGGCTCGGACACGCCCAGTTCATTGACCCGCTTCGACAGGGTCAGGATGTTTTGCTTGACGCCTTCTTCGATGGTGCGCTGCAGCGCTTCCGGCTTGAGCGCGACGATCAGTTTCAGGCCGTTGGCGTCGGAGGCGTCGGTCAACAGCAGGTCGGCCGACTCCGCGCCGATGATCGAGCGTGCCTTGGCGCGCCTGGCGGCATCGTCAAAACGCACTTCGATGGTCTGGCCGACGCGGGTGATGCCGCTATGGCGCGCCTCGTCCTTGTTGTCCTTGCTGACCAGCTGGCTGCGCACGCTCTGCTGGATGCCCGCGATCTTGGTTTCGGTGGTCGCGGCCACGTCCACCTGCATCAGGAAGTGGACGCCGCCGCGCAAGTCCAGGCCCAGGTTCATCGGCAGCGCGCGCAGCGCCTGCATCCATTGCGGGGTGTTCTTCACCAGGTTGACGGTGACGATGTAATCCGGTTCGGCAGGGTTGCGGTTCAGGGCGCGTTCGAGCGCCAGCTTGGCCTTGAACTGGGCATCGGTGGTGGCGAAGCGCGCACGCACGGACGTGCTGTTTTCATTCCCGTCCAGGGTCACGCCATCGTGCGCGATGCCGGCCGCCTTGAGGGCTGCTTCGACCTGTTCGCTCGTCGAGTTGGTGATCTTGAGGATCGAACTGCCGGTCGTCACCTGCAGCGCAGGCGATTCGACGAAGTAGTTGGGCGCCGTGTACAAGGCACCCAGCAACAGCGCAATGACGATGAGAATGTATTTCCAGACGGGATAGCGATTCATAGTGTTCCAGCGTTCAATGTTGAGCAGTCAGGCGGCGCGTGGCCGCGCGTCGGGCTTACAGGGACTTCAGCGTGTCTTTCGGCAGCAGCGTGGTGATCGAACTTTTCTGCACAACGATATGGGTATTGTTGGCGATCTCGATGGTGACGTAGCTCTCGTTGACCTTGACGACTTTGCCGAGGATGCCGCCGGCGGTGACGACTTCATCGCCCTTGGACAGGGCGTCCATCATCGATTTCTGCTCTTTGGCGCGTTTTTGCTGGGGGCGGATCATCAGGAAATACATGACCACGAACATCAGGATCAGGGGCAGGAAGGTGCTCATGTTACCCATCAAACTGGTATCGGCGGCAGCGGGAGCAGCTTGCGCATAGGCGTTGGAAATAAACACGGGAGACTCCGATATTGAGGTTAGTTTCGTTAAAAAATCAGCGCTGTATTCTAGCACCGCATACTCGCGGCAAGCCAATTAGGCCTATGTGGCTGCCAACTTCATTTTTGCAAGCGGGTGAAAGTTATTTAATTTTCAACAATCCCCGGCCGCGTTTCTGATCTTCTACAATCAGTGGCGCCGTTTTTGCCCATCATCCTCGTCATTCCCGCGCAGGCGGGAATGACGGTTTTGCAACAAATCAGACACCGCGGGCGCGGCCGGCGTTGAATTCGAGGCGGAAGGCGTGGAAACGGTCGGCGTCGATCGCGTCGCGCATTTCGCTCATCAGCTTGAGGTAGTAGTGCAGGTTGTGGATCGTGTTCAGGCGCGCCCCCAGGATCTCTTTCGAGCGGTGCAGGTGATGTAAATACGCGCGCGAGAAGTTCTTGCAGCAGTAGCAGTCGCAGCTCTCGTCGAGCGGCCCCTGGTCGTCCTTGTAGCGCGCGTTCTTGATCTTCACATCCCCGAAACGCGTAAACAGCCAGCCATTGCGCGCATTCCGGGTCGGCATGACGCAGTCGAACATGTCGATCCCGTTGGCCACGCCGGCCACCAGGTCTTCCGGCGTGCCGACGCCCATCAGATAGTGCGGCTTGTTGGCCGGCAGACGCGGGCCGACGTGTTCCAGCATGCGCATCATGTCTTCCTTCGGCTCGCCCACCGACAGGCCGCCAATCGCAATGCCCGGGAAGTTGATCTCTTCGAGCCCCGCCAGCGACTCGTCGCGCAGGTTTTCGAACATGCCGCCCTGGACGATGCCGAACAGCGCGTTGGGATTTTCACCCTGCGTGAATTCGTTCATCGAGCGCTGGGCCCAGCGCAGCGACATGCGCATCGATTGCGCCGCTTCCACCGAGGTGGCCGGACGGCCGTCGATTTCGTACGGGGTGCATTCGTCGAACTGCATGACGATGTCGGAGTTGAGCGCGCGCTGGATCTGCATCGAGATCTCGGGCGACAAAAACAGCTTGCTGCCGTCGATGGGCGACGAGAACTTGACGCCCTCCTCGGTGATCTTGCGCATCGCGCCGAGCGAAAACACCTGGAAGCCGCCGGAGTCGGTCAGGATCGGCTTGTCCCAGCCCATGAAGCCGTGCAGGCCGCCGAATTTGTTGAGTACTTCGGTGCCCGGGCGCAGCCACAGGTGGAAGGTGTTCCCCAAAATGATTTGCGAGCCGACCTCCTTGAGTTCGACCGGCGACATCGCCTTGACCGAGCCGTAGGTCCCGACCGGCATGAAGATCGGGGTGTCGATGACGCCGTGATTGAGCGTGAGGCGGCCGCGCCGCGCGTGCGACAGGCCGCTGGTGTCGGTCTTGAGAAGTTGGAAGTCGAGCATAGGATGTGGGATCTACTTGTTGTCGGTCGTGAGCAGCATGGCGTCGCCATAGCTGAAGAAGCGGTACTCGCTGGCGATGGCGTGCGCATAGGCGGCGCGGATGGCGTCATACCCGGCAAAGGCCGACACCAGCATCAGCAGGGTCGACTTGGGCAGGTGGAAGTTGGTGATCAGGCGCGTCACCGTCTTAAAGGTGTAGCCGGGCGTGATGAACAGGGCCGTGTCGGCGCTGCCGGCCACCAGTTGGCCCGACTGCGACGCCGATTCGAGCGCGCGCAGGCTGGTGGTGCCGACAGCGACGATGTCGCGCCCGGCCGCTTTGGCGGCGCGCACGGCGTCCACGGTTTCCTGCGGCACGGTGTACCACTCGGTGTGCATCTTGTGCTCGGCCAGCGCTTCGACCCGTACCGGCTGGAAGGTGCCGGCGCCCACGTGCAGGGTCACGTAGGCGAAATTGACGCCCTTCGCGCTCAACGCGGCCAGCAGCGCTTCGTCGAAGTGCAAGCCGGCCGTCGGCGCGGCCACCGCACCCGGCTCGCGCGAGTACACGGTCTGGTAGCGCGTTTCGTCGAATTCGTCGGCGTCGTGTTCAATATAGGGCGGCAGCGGCAGGCGCCCGTGCGCTTCGATCAGTTCGAACACGTCGTCATCGAACACGAGGGTGAAGAATTCGCCGGCGCGCTCGCCCGCGGTGACGTTGAAGGCGTCGGCCAGGCGGATCCGGTTGCCGGGCTTGGGCGACTTGGAGGCGCGCACCTGGGCCAGCACGGTGCGGCTGTCGAGGATGCGCTCGACCAGCACCTCGACGTTGCCGCCGGTTTCCTTGACGCCGAAAAAGCGCGCCTTGAGCACGCGCGTGTCGTTCATCACCAAGAGGTCGCCGGGGGCGAGCAGGTCGACGATGTCGGCGAACTGGCGGTCGACCAGGGCCGTCCCGTCCAGGTGCAACAGGCGGGAGGCGCTGCGGTTTGGCAGCGGCGTTTGCGCGATGCGCTCGGCGGGCAGGTCGAAATCGAAGTCGGAGAGCGAGTACATTCTGCTAATTTTGTAAAAATATGGGTCAAGAGCCGTACAATAAGGGCTCACGCGTGCAGGGCAACCCTCTATTTTACCCCCTTACGCACTGAAGTTGCTTCAATATGCCGCCGACCAAACCGAAAACACCACCGAAAACCAACGAAAGCAAGCTCGCCAAGCTGGGCCTGCACACCGACATGGACCTGGTGCTGCACCTGCCCATGCGCTACGAGGACGAAACCGTCGTGGTGTCGATCCGCGAAGCGTGCCTGCGCGGCGGCCATGTGTCGCAGGTCGAGGGCATCGTGACGAAAAACGAGATCAGCTTCCGTCCAAGGCGCCAGCTGCTCGTCACCATCGCCGACGAGAGCGGCGACCTGCTGCTGCGCTTCATGAATTTTTACGGCAGCCAGGTCAAGCAACTGGCCGAGGGCACGCGCGTGCGCGCCCGGGCGGAACTCAAGCATGGTTTCTTCGGGGCCGAGATGGTGCATCCATCGTACAAGGTGATTAACGAAGGCGCGCCGCTGCCGACCGTGCTCACGCCCGTGTATCCGTCCGGCGAAGGCTTGTCGCAGGCGATCTTGCGGCGCGCGATCGCCGACGCGATGAAGCGCATCGACTGGCGCGACACGTTGCCGGCGGCCCTGCGCGAAGAAATGAACCTGACCGATTTCGAGCCGTCGGTGCGCCTGCTGCACTATCCGCCGCAGGAAATCGACGCCCATTCGCTGGTCGAGCGCTCGCACCCGGCCTGGATCCGCATGAAGTTCGACGAACTGCTGGCGCAGCAGCTCTCGCTCAAACGCGCGCAGCGGGCGCGCCGGGTCAAGGGTGCGCCGGTACTGAAGGCCGTCGGCGCGCTGTCGGAGGCGTTCCTGGGGCAGCTGCCGTTCAAGCTGACCGGCGCGCAGCAGCGCGTGCTCAAGGAAATCCGCGCCGACCTGAAAAACGGCTATCCGATGCAGCGCCTGCTGCAGGGGGACGTCGGCAGCGGCAAGACGGTGGTGGCGGCGCTGGCCGCCGCGCAAGCCATCGACAGCGGCTACCAGGCGGCCCTGATGGCGCCGACCGAAATTTTGGCCGACCAGCACTTCCGCAAGATCGCCGGCTGGATGGAGCCGCTCGGGGTGAAGGTGGCGTGGCTGACCGGCAGCCTGAAAAAGAAGGACAAGCTGGCCGCCACCGCCATGGTGGAGTCGGGCGAGGCGCAGCTGGTGATCGGCACGCACGCGCTGATCCAGGACACGGTGCAGTTTGCGAAACTGGGGCTGGTGATCGTCGACGAGCAGCACCGTTTCGGCGTGGGGCAGCGCCTGACCCTGCGCAACAAGGGCAGCAACGGCAAGACGCCGCACCAGTTGATGATGTCGGCCACGCCGATTCCACGCACCCTGGCGATGACCTATTACGCCGACCTGGAAGTGTCGATCATCGATGAACTGCCGCCGGGGCGCAGCCCGATCGTGACGCGCGCGATCGACCAGAACCGGCGCGACGAAGTCATCGAGCGGGTACACGCGGCGGCGCTGGAGGGGCGCCAGATTTACTGGGTTTGTCCCTTGATCGAGGAGTCGGAGGCGCTGCAGTTGCAGACCGCCACCGATACGCACGCGATGCTGGCCGAGGCCCTGCCCGACTTGCAGGTGGGGCTGGTGCACGGGCGCCTCAAAGCGGCCGAGAAGCAGGAGGTGATGGATGCGTTCACCGCGAACGAGGTGCAGGTGCTGGTGGCCACCACCGTGATCGAGGTGGGCGTCGATGTGCCGAATGCATCGCTGATGGTGATCGAGCACGCGGAGCGCTTCGGCTTGTCGCAGCTGCACCAGTTGCGGGGACGGGTGGGACGCGGCTCGGCCGCCAGCGTGTGCTTGCTGCTGTATCAAAGCCCGCTGGGCCCGATCGCCAAGCAGCGCTTGATGACCATGCGCGAGACCACCGATGGATTCGAGATTGCGCGCAGGGACCTGGAGATTCGCGGGCCGGGCGAGTTTTTAGGGGCGCGCCAGTCGGGCCAGGCGATGCTCAGGTTCGCCGACCTGGAGACCGACCAGTGGCTGGTGGAACAGGCGCGCGACGTGGCGCACAACCTGATTCACGAGGCGGTCGATGATGTGGTGGAGGCGCATCTGGCGAGATGGCTGGGTGGGAAAGAGGAGTTTTTGAAGGTGTAAGGCTGATGCCGCCAAACCCAACCGCTACACTCCAAACCGTCGTCTTCGGCATTGCCGTAGACGACTTCCCGCAGAGGCGGGAACCCAAGTTAGTCGCTCAGTCGACGACTACGGAGCGAACTTGGGTTCCCGCCTTCGCGGGAACACGGGGTGGTGGCCGGAACGAAGGGTTAGCGGTCCGCCGGATAGCGCAATCCGATCTGGCCGCGCATCGTATCGAGCACGCCCATCAGATGCAGCGTCTCGTCGAGCGGCATGCCGGGGCTCTCCAGCAATCCCTCCTTCAGGCAGCGCCCCACTTCCATCGCCTCGTGCACATAGCCGTTGCCCAGGTACGGGGTGTCAATCGTGCGCGCGCCGTCCGCCGTGCTCACGGTCACCGACTGCGCCCGGTGGAACATGGTGTTCATCCGTACCTGCCCCAGGCTGCCGGACACGGTCAGCTCCGCCGGCGTCTTGGCCCTGAGCGAGCAACTGCACACCGACATGCCGCCACCTTCGTGCCGCATGGTGAAGCCGGTCTGGATATCGACCCCGGTCTCGCCCATCAACGCCATGGCCTGCACCTCGGCCACGGGCCCCAGCAGCGCGGCCGCAATCGAGAGCGGATAAATGCCCAAATCGAGCAGCCCGCCGCCGCCCAGCGCCGGATCATTCAGGCGATGCAGCGGGTCCTGCGTGCCCGCGAAACCAAAATCGGCCGTCACCTGGTGCACCGTGCCGATCTCGCCGGAGGCGATGATGCGCCGCACTTCGGCCAGCGCCGGCATGAAGCGCGTCCACATCGCCTCCATCAGGAACAGCTTCTTCTCGCGCGCCAGCGCCACGATGTGTTCCGCTTCGCCCAAGTTCATGGTGAAGGGTTTTTCGCACAGCACGCCCTTGCCGCCATTGAGAGCCATGACGGCATTGTCGACGTGCATCGGGTGCGGGGTGCCGATGTAGACCACATCGATGTCCGCCGCATCGGCCAGCGCCTGGTACGAGCCGTAGCTGGCAAGCGCGCCAAATTCGGCGCCGAAGGCTTGCGCACTTTCCAGGCTGCGCGACGCCACGCCGGCCAGCAGCGCGCCCGGCGTGTCGCGCAAAGCCGTCGCAAATGCGCGCGCGATCTTGCCCGTGCCCAGAATTCCCCAACGTACCGCTTCAGTCATGTGTTCTCCTCAAACGGCCCGCTTGGGCCGAAATACCGTGGTGTCGGCGTAAAACGCGTGGTCCTGCCCTTCCCACCAACCGGGCACGCCAAGCACCGGCAAGGGAGTAAAGCAGGCAGTGCTCAATCCTTGGTCCGCCAGTTCGGCGGCGACCCTGCCGTCGATCCAGGCGCGCCGTTGGTCGTGCGACAGCGCGAAGTACTCGTCGCCGGCCACCACCACGCGCGTGTGCGCGGTGATCGCCTTGCGCGGCGCGACCAATTTTTCCATCAGCGCGTGGCCGAACAGCCAGACTTCGGCGTCCGGCCCAAATGCGCCACGCTGTTCGTATAGTGCCTCAATCCAGCCGTGCGCGCGCAGGGCGGCCACCAGGCGCTCGCCCTCGCCGCCGGCCCGCACCACCAGCAGCGCCGAGTTTTCGTCGAAAATGGTGGCGCCGTCGCGCGCCGCGCCACGCGACTTGCCCACCCCGGCCAGCGCGATCTGCGCCGCCTGCAGGGCGTTCAATTGCTGCTTGATGCGCGGGAAGGTCAGCCACACAAGGCCATTGAAGAAGTCGTGCAGGTTCTCGCGCGTGGGCACGCAGCCGGTGGCGCCAATGAATTCTTCGTAGGCGCGCCCGTCCGGCAAGTGATCTTGCGGCACGAAGCGCAGCGGCAGGCCGCGCTGGTTGACCAGCGCCAGCGGCGCGGCAGCCGCGTTCAGGGCCTCGGCCACGCTCGTCATCCCGCCACCTAGCCGCGCAAACGCGGGGCGCACTGCGTCGTACCACGGGCGCGCCCAGTCGATCTGCGACAGCATCGCTTACAGCAGCTTCCAGTTAATCTGTTCGCCGGCGTTGAGCGGCGCCAGGGTGGAGTCGGCCATCGGCACGGTGTGCGGCAGGGTCCAGGCTTCGCGCTTGAGCGTCACCTGTTCGGTGTTGCGCGGCAGGTCGTAGAAATCCGGGCCGTGGAAGCTGGCGAAGGCTTCGAGCTTGTCGAGCGCACCGGCGCGTTCGAACGCTTCGGTGTACATCTCCATCGCGTGCAGCGCTGTATAGCAGCCGGCGCAGCCGCACGAGGTCTCCTTGGCGCCCACCGCGTGCGGGGCCGAATCGGTGCCCAGGAAAAAGCGCTCGTCGCCGCTGGTGGCCGCCGTCATCAAGGCCAGGCGGTGTTCTTCGCGCTTGAGCACCGGCAGGCAGTAGTAATGCGGTCGAATGCCGCCCTTGAAGATCTCGTTGCGGTTGTACAGCAGGTGGTGCGCGGTGATGGTGGCGGCGATCGGGCCGTCGGCTTCGGCCACGTACTGCGCCGCGTCCTTGGTGGTGATGTGCTCGAAGACGATTTTCAGCTCGGGCATGTCGCGCCGCAGCGGGCGCATGACGCGTTCGATGAAGACTGCCTCGCGGTCGAACAGGTCGATCTCCTGGTCGGTCACTTCGCCGTGCACCAGAAATGGCATGCCGACTTCCTGCATCACTTCGAGCGTCTTGTAGCAGCGCGCCAGGTCGGTCACGCCGGCGTCGGAATTGGTGGTGGCGCCGGCCGGGTAAAGCTTGACGGCGTGGACAAAGCCGCTGTCCTGGGCGCGCCGGATTTCGTCCGGGTCGGTGTTGTCGGTCAGGTAGAGCGTCATCAGCGGCTCGAAGCGCATGCCGGCCGGCAGCGCGGCCAGGATGCGCTCGCGGTAAGCCTGGGCCATGGCGGTGGTGGTGACCGGGGGTTTGAGGTTGGGCATGACGATGGCGCGCGCGAACTGGCGTGCGCTGTGCGGCAGCACGCTGGCCAGGGCGGCGCCGTCGCGCAGGTGGAGGTGCCAGTCGTCGGGGCGGGTGATGGTCAGGCTCTGGGGGGTATCGATGGTGGACATGGCGGCTTTCGGAGAACGGATGCGGTATTTTAACCTCCGAAGGCGACCAATCGCTCGTGATTCCTCCAAGAAACATGGCGCACGTTTGAACCTGCTGCTTGCATTCGCCTCGGGAGCTTGAGATACTGCGTTGCAAATGCAACGCATGGAGCCCGATGATGAAAACTGCCAACTTCCCCTCTCTACGAGTCGCACCCGAATTGCGCGAAGCAGCCGAAAGCGTACTGGAAAGCGGCGAATCCCTGTCCAGCTTTGTCGCGCAATCGGTGACACTGCAGATTCGGCAGCGCCGCGCGCAACGCGACTTTATCGAACGCGGTCTCGCCTCGCGCGACGCGGCACTGCAAAACGGCGAGTATTACAGTGCCGACGACGTCCTGCGCGACCTTGATGAAGTCATTGCCGACGCCGAGGCCCGGGCGGTCAAATGAGTTTTCGCGTCAGGTATACAAAAGAGGCTCGGGCCGACTTGCGCCGCCTGTATGCCTATCTGGCCGCCAAGGACATTGGCGCGGCCAGGCGGGCGCGTACGATCATTGCCAAAGCCATGACGCTACTGGAGGAATTTCCCTTCACCTGCAGAAAAGCAGCTGCCGACTCGCCCCGTCTCAGGGAGTTGCTCATTGATTTTGGCGGCGCCGGGTATGTCGCCTTGTTCGAGATCGAAGACGCACACACCGTCACTATTCTCGCGGTGCGGCACCAGCGGGAAGACGACTTCCTGTAATCGCAGGCGCACCGGCGTCAGTGAATGATCCGGGCCAAAAACTCGCGCGCCCGCTCGGAGCGCGGCGCCGTGAAGAATTCCTGGGTCGGGCTGTCTTCAACGATGCGGCCATGGTCCATGAACAAAATGCGCCCGGCGACCTTGCGCGCAAAGCCCATTTCGTGGGTGACGACCATCATGGTCATGCCTTCCTGCGCCAGCCCGACCATCACGTCGAGCACTTCGTTGATCATTTCCGGGTCGAGCGCGGAGGTGGGCTCGTCGAACAGCATGGCGATCGGGTCCATCGACAGGGCGCGTGCGATCGCCACGCGCTGCTGCTGCCCGCCCGATAGCTGGCTGGGGTATTTATCCTGCTGCGCCAGGAGGCCCACCCGGTCCAGGTACTGCAAACCCTTGGCGGCGGCTTCTTCCAGGCTGCGCCCGAGCACCCGGGTCTGGCCGAGCGTCAGGTTGTCGCGTACCGACAGGTGCGGGAACAGCTCGAAATTCTGGAACACCATGCCGATGCGCGCGCGCAGGGCCGACAGGTCGGTCTTTTTGTCGCCCACCGAGACGCCGTCGACCCGTACTTCGCCCTGCTGAAACGGTTCGAGCCCGTTGACGGTCTTGATCAGGGTCGACTTGCCGGAGCCGGACGGGCCGCAGATAACCACCACGTCGCCCTTGCCCACCTCGGTCGTGCAGTCGGCCAGCACCTGGAACTGGCCATACCACTTACTGACATTTTTTAGTTCGATCATGTTGTTTTTCGTCTGTTCTGATAGAGAAGGTGCGAGCTTGACAGCACCTGCGACCCCTAGGATACTGCGGAACTTGCCAAGAAAATCATCACATAACTGGCTGGTTCGCTCACAAAATACCGCTATTTTGCCCGAGAATGCAGGGAAACCGGCTTTCCGCTGTCCCTGACGCCACCGAATCGACCCAAATACAGGACGCACAGCCCATGAACCAGAAAAACCGCCTCACCCTCTACATCCTTCTGGCCCTCGTGCTCGGGGTGGTGCTCGGATATGCCATCAATGTCAGCGCGCCGAACCCGGCCGCCTTCGCCGAATACATGTCGCTGATAACCACGCTATTCCTGCGCCTGATTAAAATGATCATCGCGCCGCTGGTGTTTTCGACCCTGGTGGTCGGCATCGCCAAGATGGGCGACGCCAAGGAAGTCGGCCGCATCGGCGCCAAGGCGCTGGGCTGGTTCGTGATCGCCTCGGTCATGTCGCTCTCGCTCGGCCTGATCCTGGTCAACCTGTTCCGCCCCGGCGACGCCATGGTGGCTCACCTGCCGCCGGCCGGCGCGGTGTCGGGCATCGTCACCAGCAGCCTGACGCTGAAGGAATTCGTCACCCACCTGGTGCCGTCGTCCATCGTGGACGGCATGGCCAAGAACGAAATCCTGCAGATCGTGATCTTCTCGCTGTTCTTCGGCACCGCCGCCGCAGCGGTCGGCGCGCGCGCCAATCCGATGATCGAAGCCATCGACGGCGTTGCCCACGTCATGCTCAAGGTGACCGGCTATGTGATGAACCTGGCCCCGATCGCGGTGCTGGCGGCGGTTTCGGGCATCATCGCCAAGAGCGGCATCGGCATCTTGTCGACCTACGGTATTTTCATGGGCGAGTTCTACATCGCCATCGGCGTGTTGTGGGTGGCGCTGACGATCGCCGGCTTCCTGTTCCTGGGACCGCGCGTGTTTGCGCTGCTGCGCGAAGTGCGCGAGCCGACCATCCTGGCGTTTTCCACCGCGTCGTCGGAAGCGGCTTTTCCGAAGACCCTGGAAGGCCTGGAGCGCTTCGGTGTGCGCAACCGTATCGCCGCGTTCGTGCTGCCGATCGGTTATTCGTTCAACCTCGATGGCTCGATGATGTACTGTACCTTCGCCACCGTATTCATCGCCCAGGCCTACGGCATCGAGATGTCGCTGTCGACCCAGCTGACCATGATGCTGGTGCTGATGCTGACCTCCAAGGGCATGGCCGGCGTGCCGCGCGCATCGCTGGTGGTGATCGCCGCCACCCTGGGCCAGTTCAATATTCCCGAAGCAGGCCTGCTGCTGTTGCTCGGGATCGACCACTTCCTCGACATGGCGCGTTCGGCCACCAACGTGATCGGCAATGCCATCGCCACGGCGGTCGTGGCCAAGTGGGAGGGTGAATTGAGCGACCCTGGCACGGTCGAACCGGCCACCTCGCCGCTTAAGTAAGCCACCAGCGCTCACAGGGCGGGAAAGCACAGCTTTTCCGCCCTTCGCTTTTGGGCCTTGGCCGCACTTCTGCACATTTAGTTCATGTATGCTCTTTTGCCATCATTCTTCTCGGGAGACCCGCAATGCTCAAGCTGTCCGCCATCGGTATTTTGCTCGCTTGCGGTAGTGCGCAAGCCGCCACCCAGACCGTCGATTGCGGACGCCTGCTCGATGTGAAGACCGGCGCCTGGCGCGAGAAGGTAAGCATCGTCGTCGAAGACGGCGCCATCAAGTCGGTCGGGCCGATGAGCCCAGCCGCGAACGCGGACGCTAACCCGACAGCGGGCCACATCAACCTGTCGGCCCACTCCTGCCTGCCCGGCCTGATCGACATGCACGTGCACCTGACCGGCGAAACCCAGAAGCAGGCCGACGCCCTGCGCGACGCCATCAGCCTGAACCCGGCCGACCATGCCTACCGCTCCGTCATCTTTGCCGAGCGCACCCTCAAAGCCGGTTTTACCACGGTGCGCGACCTGGGCGCGAGCGATGGCCTGAACGTCTCGCTCAAGCGCGCCATTGCGGCCGGCAGCATTCCCGGCCCGCGCATGTTCACGTCGGGGAAATCGATCGCGACCACCGGCGGGCACGCCGATCCGAGCAATAATTTTTCGCAGCGCTTGAGCCATGCGCTGGGCACGCCGGGACCGAACGAAGGCGTGGTCAATAGCGCCGAAGGCGCGCGCGAAGCGGTGCGCGCCCGCTACAAGGAAGGCGCGGACCTGATCAAGGTCACCGCCACCGGCGGCGTGTTGAGCCAGGCCCGCAACGGCCAGAACGCCCAGTACACCGAGGACGAACTGCGCGCCATCGTCAGCACCGCCAAAGATTACGGCTTCCGGGTCGCGGCACACGCACACGGCACCGAAGGCATCAAGCGCGCGCTGCGCGCCGGGATCGACTCGATCGAACACGGCACCATCATGGACGACGACACCATCGCCCTGTTCAAGAAGCACGGCGCCTGGTACGTGCCGACCATGTCGGCCGGCCGCTACGTGGCCGACAAGGCCAGGGACCCGGATTACTATTCGCCGCTGGTGCGCCCGAAAGCGGCCGCCATCGGCCCGCAGATCCAGGCCACTTTCGCGCGCGCCTACAAGGCCGGCGTGAAGATCGCCTTCGGCACCGACGCCGGCGTGTTCCCGCACGGCGAGAACGCGAAGGAGTTCGCCTACATGGTCGAAGCGGGCATGCCGCCGCTCGAAGCGATCCGCGCGGCCACCCTGAACGCCGCCGCCCTGCTCGACCAAAGTACCCGCCTCGGTTCCGTGGAAGCGGGCTACGCGGCCGACATCATCGCCGTTGCCGGCGACCCGCTGCGCGACATCGCGCTCCTGCAGCAGGTGCGCTTTGTGATGAAAGACGGCGTCGTCTACAAACAACCATAAACATCAATCCAAGGAGAACCCATGCTGTATCAAAAAACCACCCGATCGATGATCGCCCTGTTCGCCATGCTGGTGGCGGTGAGCAGTGCTGTGCAGGCTGAAAGCGCCGCGCCCAAGCTGGCCAACGTGACCATCCTGGCCACCGGCGGCACCATCGCCGGCACCGGCGCGAGCAGCACCACCACGGTCGGCTACACCGCCGCCACGGTGGGCGTGCAAAACCTGATCAAGGCGGTGCCGGAACTGTCGAAGGTGGCCAATGTCACCGGCGAGCAGGTGTTCCAGATCGCCAGCGAGAACATGAGCAACGAGCATTGGCTCACGCTGGCCAAGCGCGTCAATGTGCTGCTGGCGCAGAACAACGTCGATGGCGTCGTCATCACGCACGGCACCGACACGCTGGAAGAAACCGCGTACTTCCTCAACCTGGTGCTCAAGAGCCGCAAACCGGTGGTGCTGGTCGGGGCGATGCGTCCCTCGACGGCGCTGTCGGCCGACGGCCCGATCAACCTGTATAACTCGGTGATGCTGGCCGCCAGCCCGGAAGCGGTCGGCAAGGGCGTGCTGGTGGCGATGAACGACCAGATCCAGTCCGCGCGCGATGTCACCAAGGTCAATACCTCGACCCTGGACAGCTTCCGCACCAGCGAACTCGGCCTGCTCGGCTACATCCAGGGCAGCAAGCCTTTCTTCTATCGCCAGTCGGTGCGCAAGCACACGACCGAGACCGAGTTCGATATCGGCGCGCTGACGTCGCTGCCGCAGGTCGACATCGTGTACGGTTATGCGAACATGAATCCGGTGGCGCTGGACGCCTTCATGGCCGCGGGCGCGAAGGGCATCATCCACGCTGGCGTGGGCGACGGCAGCCTGGCCGGAAAAGTGGTGCCGTCGTTGAAAGCGGCGCGCGCCAAGGGCGCGATCATCGTGCGCGCCAGCCGCGTGGGACAGGGAATTTTGGCGCGCAACGGCGAAGCCAATGACGATCAGCTGGACTTCGTGGCCGCCGATACGCTCAATGCGCAAAAGGCGCGCATCCTCCTGATGCTGGCGCTGACCAAAACCAACAGCACCAAGGAAATCCAGCGCATGTTCTACACCTACTAACTGGTTCAAGGGTGGGCACGACGTCCCCACCCGCTTATTCCACGTCGAGCGGCGACTCCGCCTCTTCCTCTTCCTGCTTCGCCTGCTGCCGTTCCCACATCTGGGCGTACAAGCCGTTCGCTCCCAATAGCGCGTAATGCGTACCCCGTTCCACAATGCGTCCGTGATCGAGCACCAGGATCTGCTCGGCGTCGGCCACCGTCGACAGGCGGTGCGCAATGACCAGGGTGGTGCGGTTCTTTGCGATTTCCTTCAACTGCGCCTGGATCGCCTGTTCGGCCTTGGAGTCGAGGGCGGAGGTGGCTTCGTCAAAAATCAGGATGGCCGGGTCCTTGAGCAGGGTGCGCGCGATGGCCACGCGCTGCTTTTCGCCGCCCGACAGTTTCAGTCCCCGCTCGCCCACCATGGTGGCGTAACCGTCCGGCAGCGACTCGATGAAGTCGTGGATCGAGGCGGCGCGTGCGGCGGCGACGATGTCGTCCTTGCTCGCCCCCGGCTTGCCGTAGGCGATGTTGTATTCGATGGTGTCGTTGAACAGCACCGTATCCTGCGGCACGATGCCGATCGCCCGGCGCAGCGACTCCTGGGTGACGTTGCGCAGGTCCTGGCCGTCGATGGTAATCGCACCGCTGTTGACGTCATAAAAGCGGAACAACAGGCGCGACAAGGTCGACTTGCCGGAGCCGCTGTGGCCCACCACGGCGGTGGTGGTGCCGGCCGCAATCGTAAAATCGACGTCGAACAAAATCTGGCGCTTCGATTCGTAGCTGAAGTTCACGTTCGAGAACGCGACCTGGGCGCCGTGGGTGGCCAGCGCTTTGGCGTCGCCGCTGTCGGCCACTTCGCGGTTCTGGTCCAGCAGCGAGAACAGGCGTTCCATGTCGGCCAGGCTTTGCTTGATTTCGCGGTAGATCACGCCCAGGAAGTTGAGCGGAATGTAGAGCTGGATCATGAAGGAGTTCACCAGCACCAGGTCGCCCAGGGTCATCGTGCCGGCGATCACGCCTTCGGTCGCGCGCCACAGAATCAGGGTGACGGCGGTGGCGATGATCAGCGATTGCCCGGTGTTCAGGACCGACAGCGAGGTTTGCGACTTGACGCCCGCGTTCTCGTAGTTTTTCAAGCCTTCGTCGTAGCGCGCCGCTTCGTAGTCTTCGTTGCCGAAGTATTTGACGGTTTCGTAGTTGATCAGCGAGTCGATGGCCTTGGTGTTGGCCTTGGAATCGAGGTCGTTCATGGTGCGCCGGAAGTGGGTGCGCCAGTCGGTCACGATGACGGTAAAGGCGATGTAGGTCACCAGCGCCACGCCGGTAATCGCGCTGAACCAGATGTCGTAGTGGGTGACCAGGTAGCCCAGCACCAGCGTAATCTCGACCAGGGTCGGCAAGATGTTAAACAGCGTGTACGAGATGAGCGAGCTGACGCCGCGCGTGCCGCGCTCGATATCGCGCGTCATGCCGCCGGTCTGGCGGTTCAGGTGAAAGCGCAGCGACAGCGCGTGCAGGTGGCGGAACACGCGCAGCGCGATGGTGCGCACGGCGCGCTGGGTGACGCGCGCGAACAAAAATTCGCGCAGCTCCGTGAAGACCGTGGTCGACAGGCGCAGCAGGCCGTAGGCGACCAGCGCGCCGAGCGGCAGCACCAGCAGCGCCTTCGGGTTCGATGGATTGATGGTCAGCTGGTCGATCAGGTTTTTCATCACCAGCGGCACGCCGACGTTGGCCAGCTTGGCCGCGATCAGGCAGCCCAGCGCCGCCATGACGCGCCATTTGTATACCCACAGGTAGGGAATCAGGGTCTTCAAGGTGCCCCAGTCGCTGCGTGGCGGGGCGTTCGGATCGACGGGAGGCGGAGGGGAAGAATTACGGCGCATGGCGGAGCTCGGGGATTTGTGGTTCAATTCCGGTCGATTGTAGCCTTTCAAGAGATTTCACGATGACCACGCCAGAAAACGCTGTCCCTGCTCCTGCCTCTGTTTCCGCCCCCCGAGGACTCCCAGCCGGCAAAATGCCCGAGCTGCGGGTCATGCCCGCGCCGTCCGACGCTAACGTGTATGGCGATGTGTTCGGCGGCTGGATCATGGCGCAGGTCGATATCGCCGGCTCGCTGCCGGCCACCAGGCGCGCCAACGGGCGCGTGGCCACCGTCGCGGTGAACTCGTTCGTCTTCAAAAATCCGGTGTTCGTCGGCGATCTGCTGTCTTTTTATGCCGATATCACCAAGGTGGGGAATACCTCGATCACGGTTTACGTGGAAGTCTACGCCGAGCGTAACCGCCTGCAGGCCAACACCGTCAAGGTGACCGAGGCCACCTTGACCTATGTCGCCACGGGCGACGACCGCAAGCCGCGCAAGGTGCCGGCGCTCGATGAATTGATCTTCCCGCAAGACCGTTAAGTGGACGGCCCGCGCCGCCTCTTCCTTCAGTACGCGGCGCTGGCCGCCGGCGGCATTTCCCTGCCGGGTGCGCACGCGCGCGCGGCCGGCACAGATTATCCTTTCAGCCTGGGGGTGGCCTCCGGCTCTCCCCTGCCCGACTCGGTGGTGCTGTGGACGCGCATCCTGAACGATCCATTGAACGCCGCAGCCATGCCGCCGGTCGCCTTTTCGGTGCGCTGGGAAGTGGCGCACGACCAGGCGTTCACCCGCATCGCGGCCAGGGGCACGACCAGCGCGCTGCCCGCGCTGGCGCACAGCGTGCATGTGGACGTGCGCGGACTGGAACCGGCGCGCTGGTACTGGTACCGCTTCATGCTGGGCGACGCGGTCAGCCCGGCCGGACGCACGCGCACCGCCCCGGCGCCTGATTCCATGCCCGCCGCGCTCAAGCTGGCGGTGGCTTCATGCCAGCACTGGGAGTTCGGCAGCTACGCCGCGCACCGCCACATCGCCGCCGCCGCGCCCGACCTGGTGGCGTTTTTGGGCGACTATATATATGAGTGGGGGCCGTACCAGTTGGCGCACCCTGCTTCGGCCGTGCGCACGGCGGAATCGTTTTCGCTGGCCGAGTACCGCGCGCGCTACGCCCAGTACAAGAGCGACGCCGATTTGCAGGGTGCGCACCTGGCGGCGCCGTGGATCGTGACCTGGGACGACCACGAAGTGGCCAACGATTACGCGGGCGAGCGCGACGAACGGCTCGATGCCGGCTTTGCGCTGCGGCGCGCGGCGGCGTACCAGGCGTTTTATGAGCATATGCCGCTGCGGCTGGTGCTGGCGCGGCCGGGCGACTACGCCGGCATGCGCATGTACCAGCGCTACGACTGGGGGCGGCTGGCGCGCTTTCATGTGCTGGACGACCGCCAGTACCGCGCCACGCATGCTTGTGCGCCGGTGCGACGGGGCGGTTCGAGCTCGGTCACGCGCGCCTGCGCGGCGCTGCGCGACCCGGGCCGCTCGATGCTGGGGCACGCGCAGGAGGCATGGCTGGCCGAGGGGTTCAATTCGTCGAAGGCGCGCTGGAACCTGATCGCGCAGCAGACGCCGATGGCGCAATCGAGCCAGGTGCCGGTGCTCAAGACCGGCGACGGGCGCTTCTGGAATGATGGGTGGGATGGCTATCCGGTGGCGCGCCAGCGGCTGTTCGAGGCGCTGGGCAAGAGCGGCGCGGCCAATCCGGTGGTGCTGGCGGGCGATGTGCACACGTTTTATGCGTCGGACTTGCTGGGTGACTTTAACCGGCCGTCGTCCAAACGCAATCCGCTCATTGCGACCGAGTTTTGCGGGACCTCGGTGACGTCGGGCTCGCGGCCACAGGCGCGCACCTTGCAGTATCTGGAGATGAACCCGCATACCAAATACGGGCGCAGCGACAAGCGCGGGTTCATGCTGATGGATGTGACGCCTGAGAAGACCACGACGGTGTTCGTCGGGCTGGACGATGTGCGCAATGCGCAGTCGGGCAAGGCGACGCTGGCGAGCTTTGAAGTTGCCAACGGCAAAGCGGGAGCGCGCCAAATCTAGCGGCTCCCGCCCAGATCAAGCCGTGACGACCGGCGCCGGGTCGCGCAGTTCGCGGCGCAGGATCTTGCCGACGTTGGTCTTCGGAAGATCGGTGCGGAACTCGATGTACTTCGGCTTTTTGTAGGCCGTGAGCTGCTCCTTGCAGAATTCGAGCAGGTCTTCCGCCGTCAGGTTCGGGTCTTTGCGCACCACGAACAGCTTGACCGCTTCGCCCGAATTATGGTCCGGCACGCCGATGCACGCGCATTCGAGCACGCCCGGATGCGACGAGATCACGCTTTCGATTTCGTTCGGATAGACGTTAAAGCCCGAGACCAGAATCATGTCTTTCTTGCGGTCGACGATCTTGGTGTAGCCACGTTCATCCATGATGCCGATGTCGCCGGTCTTGAAGAAACCGTCGGCGGTCATCGACTTGGCGGTTTCGTCGTCGCGCTTCCAGTAGCCGGCCATGACCTGCGGGCCGCGGATGCCGATTTCGCCGCGCTCGCCGAGCGGCACGTGATTGCCGTTGTCGTCGAGGATGGCGATGTCGGTGGACGGATACGGCAGGCCGATCGAGCCGGTGAATTCCTTGATGTCGCAGCGGTTGGCGGTGGCCACCGGGGACGTTTCGGACATGCCGTAGCCTTCGATGATCGGGGTGCCGGTCAGCTTGAGCCAGCGGTCCGCCACCGACTGCTGCACCGACATGCCGCCGCCGTTGCACACCTTGTAGCTGGAAAAATCGAGCTTGGCGAATTCGGCGTTGTTGAGCAGGCCGTTGTACAGGGTATTAACCGCCGGGAACACGTTGATGCGGTATTTGCTCAACTCCTTGACGAAGCCCGGCATGTCGCGCGGGTTCGGAATGAGCAGGTTCATGCCGCCCAGGCGGGTGGACATGAGCGAGCACACGGTGAGCGAGTAGATATGGTACAGCGGCAGCGCGCACACGAATTGCAGTTGCTGGTTCTTGGGCAGGGTGTCGAGGGTCGGCTGCAGCCAGGCTTCGTTCTGCAGCACGTTGGCGATCACGTTCTTGTGCAGCAGGACCGCGCCCTTGGACACGCCGGTGGTGCCGCCGGTGTACTGCAAGAAGGCGATGTCGTCATGGCCGAGCGTGGCCGGCGTGAGCGTCAGGCGCGCGCCTTCGGCGAGCACCTTGTTGAACGGGACCGCGTCCGGCAGCGAAAACGCCGGCACCATTTTTTTGACCTTGCGCACCACCAGGTTGACGATCATGCCTTTCAGGGGGCCGAGCAGGTCGCCCATGGTGGCCATGATGACGTGCTTGACCTGGGTCTTGGCCAGCACTTCCTGCACCGTGTGGGCAAAGTTTTCCAGCACCACGATGGCTTCGGCGCCCGAGTCGATCATCTGGTGCTGCAGCTCGCGCGGGGTGTAGAGCGGGTTGACGTTGACGATCACGTAGCCGGCGCGCAGCACGGCGGCCATGGCCACCGGATATTGCAGCACATTGGGCAGCATGATGGCCACGCGCGCGCCGGGTTTCAGGCCGCGGCTTTGCAGCCAGGCGCCCATCTGCGCCGACATGCGGTCCAGTTCCGCGTAGGTGATGGACTTGTCCATGCAAACGTAGGCCTTGCGGTCGGCGTACTTGCGGAAAGCTTCTTCCAGCAGGTGGGTGAGCGAGCGGTATTGCGTGTAATCGATTTCCGCAGGCACGCCCTCCTGGTACGACTTAAGCCAAAACTTGTCCATCTATGCCTCGTCTTTTTTACTGTAACTGTGAATGCAAAAGACCGCCCGCAGGCGGTCGTGCCGCTAAATAAGCGAAGAACGTACTGCTATCTGTTGCGATGCCACTTACGATGCATGCTTTTCATCGCGCAGCACGCGGCGCAGGATTTTGCCGACATTGGTTTTCGGAAGCTCGCTGCGGAATTCGATGTACTTCGGCTTTTTATAGCCGGTGAATTCCTGCTTGCAGTAAGCCATCAATTGTTCGACCGTCAGGGCCGGGTCTTTACGCACCACGAACACCTTGACCGCTTCGCCCGAATGCTCGTCCGGCACGCCGATGCAGGCGCATTCGAGCACGCCCGGATGCTTGGCGATGACTTCTTCGAGCTCGTTCGGGTACACATTAAAGCCCGAAACCAGGATCATATCCTTTTTGCGGTCGACGATTTTTATAAAGCCGTGCTCGTTCATGATGCCGACGTCGCCCGATTTGAAGAAGCCGTCGGCCGTCATGACCTTGGCCGTTTCGTCCGGACGGTTCCAGTAGCCGGCCATCACCTGCGGGCCGCGGATCGCGATTTCGCCCGACTGGCCCAACGCCACCGGCTTGCCGTCGTCGTCGAGGATCGCAACGTCGGTCGACGGCACCGGCATGCCGATGTGGCCCGTGAATTCGGTCAGGTCGGAACGGTTGCAGGTGGCCACCGGCGACGTTTCGGACAGGCCGTAGCCTTCGATGATGCAGGTGCCGGTCACCTTTTTCCATTTGTCGTTGACGATCTGCTGGGTCGCCATGCCGCCGCCGTTGGAAATCTTCAGGCCCGAGAAATCGACCTTGGTGAAATCGGGATGGTTGAGCAGCGCGTTATACAGGGTATTGACCGCCGGCAGCATGTTGATCTTGTATTTGCACAGTTCCTTGATAAAGCCGCCGATATCGCGCGGATTGGGAATCATGATATTCAGGGCGCCCACGCGCATGCCCCACATGGCGCAGCAGGTCAGTGCGAAGATATGGTAAAGCGGCAGCGCGCACACGATCACCACCTGCTCGACCACGGGCGCCTTGATCAGCGCCGGCTGCGACCAGGCTTCGCTTTGCAGGACGTTGGCGATCACGTTGCGGTGGGTCAGCGTCGCACCTTTCGACACACCCGTGGTGCCGCCCGTGTACTGCAGGAAGGCGACATCGGTGGCGCTCGCCTTGACCGGGTTAAACGTCATCTTTTCGCCCTGCGCGAGCACGTCCTTGAAGCGCACGGCGTTGGGCAGCGAAAAGGCGGGCACCATTTTCTTGACGTTGCGCACGACAAAATTGACGATCACACCTTTGACGCCGCCGAGCAGCTCGCCCATGCTGGCCACCACGATGTGCTTGACCGGTGTTTTGGTGAGGACTTGTTCGAGGGTGTGGGCAAAATTTTCCAGGACGATAATCGCTTCGCTGCCGGAATCGGTGAGCTGGTGCTCCAGTTCGCGCGGCGTATACAGCGGGTTGACGTTGACCACGGTGTAGCCGGCGCGCAGGATGGCGGCGATGGCGATCGGATATTGCAGCACATTGGGCATCATCACGGCCACGCGCGCGCCCTTGGAAAGGCCGCGGCTCTGGAGCCAGGCGGCCATGCGTTTCGAATACTGGTCGAGCTCGGCATAGGTGAGGAATTTGTCCATGCAGACGTAGGCGTTGCGGGTCGCGAATTTCTGGAAGGACTCTTCGAGCAATTGCACCAGCGAGCCGTACTGGTCGGGATCGATCTCCGCAGGGACGTTCGCGGGATAGGATTTCAGCCAAATCTTGTCCATATGTGCCTCAGTCTCAATATTATCGTTATGTGGGTTCGGCGCACATTGCCGACCAGTATTTTTGCGCTCAAGAAAATAAACCGAGCGTGCGCTTTATTACGCTGTCTGTGATGCTATCGGGCGATGCGCTTCGATGCAAGCGCTTTTGCTGGTATTTCAGACAGGCTTGATGCACGCACCTTTTGGTGCAGTGCCGCAACACCCATTGGTATGGCGAAAAATTGCCGGCGTTTGTTCAGGCGCCGGCCAGCGCTTTCAGGCGGCGGTGGCGCTCGTCGCGGTCGAGTTCGGCCAAGGCCTTGGCGGCGGCGTAGAAACGCGGAAACGTTTTTTCGCGCGCCAACAGGGCGCGGAAGGCCGGGATGAAATCGTTGTAGGTGGCAATCGAGGCCAGGTGGGCGTTCGAGAGCGGCTCGGCGAAGAAGCGGTCGTAGCCGGCATAACCGCCCCAGCTCGCCTTGAGCAGCTGGTAATCGTCCTGCAACTTCTGGAACAGGCGGGCTTTGCTGGCGCGTTTTTCGGCGACGCTGGCTTTGGACGCGTAAGCTTTGCCGAGCGCATCGCGGCAGCCCAGCAGCAATGAGAGAAATTGTTTCTTGCGCGCCGAAATGGCGAGGTAGTTCGCGCGCATGGTTTCGTTACCATAACCGCTGAGCCAGCGTTCCACGCCGGCCTCTTCCACCGCGCTGGCGAAGGATTCGTTAAATTGCGAGTCGCCCGCCACGTAGACCACCTGGTGCGACAGCTCGTGGAAAATCAGGCGCGCCAGTTCGGCGTCGGGATAGTGGATGAAGGTGGAAATGAGCGGGTCGTTGAACCAGCCCAGGGTGGAATACGCCGGCACGCCGCCGACCGAGACATCGTTGCCTTCCTCGCGCAGCACACGCGCATACTCGGTGGCGTCTTCCTTGCTGTAGTAGCCGCGGTAGGTGACGCAGCCGGCCACCGGGAAGCACCACTGGATCGGTTTCAAGGACAGTTCCGGCGCGGCCACCACGTTCCACAACACAAACGGCCGGCTCAGGGCCGCGTAATTCTTGTAGCTGTTGTTGTCGGGCAGCCCCAGTTCCTTGACGGCGAAGGTGCGGATCTGGCGCGCCGTGGCCAGGCGCACGCGCAGCTTGGCGTCGGTGGCCTGGTCGTTCAGCCAGTCGTCGATGGAGCGCGCGTCGGACAGCAGGGTCAGCTGGCCCTGGGCCGCCTGGCGGTAATAATTCAGGCTGGAACAACTTGCCAGCAGCAATGCCGCCGTGCCTGCCATCAGGCCGTTGCGGGCCCGTCTGCTGAGTTTCATCGCGCACCCCCTTTGGGTTTTATACCTTTTCCACCTGCACCAGCGTATCGTAAAAGGTCGGCGCGCGGCCCATGTCGGTCAGGCGCTGGCTGGTCACTTCATTGGCGTTCTTGCCGTCGCTGGCGAGTTTCTTCCACCATACCGACAGGCCCACCACCAGCCCGGCGCGCGCTTTCGGCGTGACCCGGGCCCGGGCGACAAAGGCGCCGCGGTCGTTGAAAATGCGCACCATCTGGCCATGCTCGATGCCGCGCGCGGCGCTGTCGTCGGGATGGATGTCGAGATGCGGTTCGCCTTCGGTCGCGCGCAGGCTGGTCACGTTTACAAACGTCGAGTTCAGGAAATTGCGCGCCGGCGGGGAAATCATGGCCAGTGGATATGTTGCCGCCAGCACCGGGTTGCTCGCCACCGATTCGTAGGGCGGAATATGCGCCGGCAGCGGGTCGAGTCCGTCGGCGAGCATGCTGGCCGAATAGAATTCGCATTTGCCCGATGGCGTGGGGAAACCGCCTTCGGCAAACGGCGCGGCCGGCATCGCCAGTTTTTGCCAGCCCTTGCGCTTGAGCGATTCCCAGTCGAAATGAATCGCGCGCGGATGGCTGGCATCGAACGATTGCGCGGCCAGTTGGTCGTCGGTTTCCTGGAAGCATGGGTCGTCGAAACCCATGCGCGCGGCCAGCAGGCGGAAGATTTCCGTGTTGGGCTTGGCTTCGCCCAGCGGCGCGATGGCGGCATTGTTGGCCATCATGTACAGGTGGCCGTAGGTGCTGTGGGCGTCCACGTGTTCCAGTTGGGTGGTGGCAGGAAGCAAGATATCGGCGTAGTCGGCGCTATCGGTCTGGAAATGTTCGAGCACGACGGTAAACAGGTCGTCGCGCGCAAAGCCGCGCATGACCTTGTCGGAATCGGGGGCGATCGCCAGCGGGTTGGCGTTGTAGACGATCACGGCCTCGATCTTCGGGCCGAATTCGCTTGATGTATCGCGCAGCAAATCGTCGCCGATGGTGGTCATGTTGATGGTGCGTACCGGCTGCTTGAGCAAGTCCGGACGCTGCAGCTTTTGCTTGTTGACCGGGAACGAGCCCGACAACGACAACTGGACCCCACCGGCAGCATGGCGCCAGGCGCCGACCAGGGCCGGCAGGCAGGTGATATTGCGCACAGCCATGCCGCCGCCGCGTACGCGTTGCACGCCGTAATTGGTGCGGATCGCCACCGGTTCGCCGCGCCGGGCCGTCTCGCCGTATTCGCGCGCCAGGTTTTCGACTTCCTCGGGCGTCATGCCGCAGGTGTCGGCAACCCGCTGCGGCGGCCATTCGGCGGCGCGTTCTTTCAGTTGCTCGTAGCCCAGGGTGTAGCGGGCGATGTAATCGTCGTCGACCAGATTGTCGCGGATCAGCACATGCATGAGGCCCAGCGCCAGCGCGGCATCCGTGCCGGGCAACAGGGCAATGTGCTGGTGGCATTTTTCGGCCGTCAGGGAACGATACGGGTCGATCGCGATCAGGCGCGCGCCCTTGCGCTTGGCTTCCTGCGCGCGCATCCAGAAATGCAGGTTGGAGGCGATCGGGTTGCCGCCCCAGATGATGATCAGTTTGGCATCCTGGAACTGCTCGACATCGGTGCCGATGGTGGCGCCAATGGTGTATTTATAGCCGGTAAAGCCGGCCGTGGCGCAGATGGTGCGGTCAAGCAAGGATGCGCCGAGATGGTGGAAAAAGCGCGCCGACATCGAATCGCCCTGCACCAGGCCCATGGTGCCGGCGTAACTGTACGGCAGGATCGCTTGCGGGGCGCGCGCGGCGATTTCTGTTAACCGGCTGGCAATGGTGTCGATCGCCTCGTCCCAGCTGATGCGCTCGAACTTGCCCTCGCCCTTGTTGCCGATCCTGCGCATGGGATGCAGCAGGCGCTCGGCGTGGTAGGTGCGTTCGGCATAGCGCGACACCTTGGTGCACAGCACGCCGGCCGTGGTCGGATGGTCGGGGTCGCCTTTGACTTCGGTGGCGACGCCGTCTTCCACGGTGATGAGCAGGGCGCAGGTATCGGGACAGTCGTGCGGGCAGGTGGCCCTCACTTGGGTGGTGGTCATTGCAAGATCCAGGGAAACAGGTGTTGAAACCCTTACTTTATACGATTCCGGGACTGTTGTTGAGAAGCAGGTCCGGTCTGCCAGCCTGATGCCCAGAAGGACTACAAAACTGCCACAAATGGGTTAACATTCCAGCATGAGTGGAGAATGATATGAACCTTGTTGAACCGATTATCGCCTTCCAGGGTGCGCTGGAGCAGATCCGGCGCGACCTGCACGCGCACCCGGAATTGTGTTACGAAGAAGTCCGCACCGCCGATGTGGTCGCGGCCCGCCTGACCGAATGGGGCATCCCCATCGTGCGCGGCCTGGGCCTGACGGGCGTGGTGGGCATCATCCGGAACGGCACCTCCACGCGCGCGATCGGATTGCGGGCCGACATGGATGCCTTGCCGATGCAAGAAATCAACACCTTCGAGCATGCCTCGCGCCATCCGGGCAAGATGCACGCCTGCGGCCACGACGGCCATACGGCCATGCTGCTGGGCGCGGCGCATCATTTGGCGAAACACCGCAAGTTCGACGGCACCGTGTACCTGATTTTCCAGCCGGCCGAAGAAGGCGGCGGCGGCGCGCGCCGCATGATGCAAGACGGCCTGTTCGAGCAGTTTCCGATGGATGCCGTGTACGGCATGCACAACTGGCCGGGAATGCCGATGGGCACTTTCGGCGTGGTGGCGGGGCCGATGATGGCGTCCAGTAACGAGTTCCGCGTAGTGGTCAAGGGCAAGGGTTGCCATGCGGCCCAGCCGCATCGCGGCGTCGACCCGGTCATGGTGGCGGTCCAGATCGCCCAGGCGTGGCAGACGATCATTTCGCGCGAGAAAAGTCCGCTCGATACGGCGGTGTTGTCGATCACGCAAATCCACGCGGGCAGCGCCACCAATGTGATTCCCGACGAAGCGGTGCTGATCGGCACCGTGCGCACCTTCACCACGCCGGTGCTGGACCTGATCGAGCAACGCATGGGCGAGATGGCGCAGCATTGCGCGGCGGGCTTCAATGCCACGGTCGGCTTCCAGTTCAAGCGCAACTATCCACCGCTGGTCAATCATGCGCGCGAAACGGCCTTTGCGGTCGAGGCGATGACGGCCGTGGTGGGGCATGACAAGGTCAATGCGAATACCGAGCCGACCATGGGGGCGGAGGATTTCGCCTTCATGCTGCAGGAAAAGCCGGGGTGCTATGTGTTCATCGGCAATGGCGAAGGCGACCATCGCGCCGGCGGTCACGGGCTGGGGCCGTGCCAGTTGCACAACGCCAGCTACGACTTCAACGATAATTTGTTGCCGATCGGCGCCAGCTACTGGGTGCGGCTAGCCGAAATGCAGCTGGCGCCGGCTAAAGACTAGTCCGGCGGCAACTGGTCCGGCGCCGTTCCCAGGCGCTGGCCCGGGTTCATTTTCTCCAGCGCCAGCAGGGCGGCTGCGTGGTCGGCACGTGCAAACTCGTCGGCAATGCTGCGGTAATTGGCGGTGACGACCGAGGTGAGCGGCAGCACCAGGCCGGCATCGGCGGCGGCCACCAGCACGTTTTGCAAGTCCTTGAGCTGGCTCGTGACCTGCCCGCCAGGAATGAAATTGCGGTCCAGCATGCGCTGGCCGTGCAAGTCGAGGATGCGGCTTTCGGCAAAGCCGCCGCGGATCGCGCTGCGCACGGCGGCCGGATCGGCGCCGGCCGCCTGCGCCAGCAGCAGCGCCTCGGCCACGATGTTCAGGGTGCCGCCGACGATTAACTGATTACACAATTTGGCAACCTGGCCGCTGCCGGCGGGGCCGACCAGGGTGGGCCGTCCCATCGCGCGCAGGACGGGTTCTGCCTGGGCAAAGTCATCGAGCGCAGCGCCGGCCATGATCGCCAGGCTGCCAGCTTGCGCACCTGCAACGCCTCCGGAAACGGGCGCATCGAGGAAGCGGACCTGACGGGCAGCCAGGCGCGCGTGAAAAGCCAGGGCTTCGCCATGCTGGGTAGAACTCATGTCGATCCAGAGCGCGCCGGGGTGCAGGCTGGGCAGCGCGGCGTCGATGACCTCGCTCACCACGGCGCCGGACGCGAGCATGGAAATGACGATGTCGGCCGTGCGCACGGCCTCATCGAGCCCGGTGCAGGGCTGGACACCGGCGGGACGCAGGGCCTCGGCTTTGTCGGGAGAGCGGTTCCAGGCGCGAACGGTCCAGCCGGCTCCAGCAAGGCAGATGGCCATCGGATGGCCCATCAGGCCGATGCCGAGAAAGGCGATGGTGAGGGTAGTCAGGGCGGCCTCCTGGGATGGAAGTGAATGCGGCTTTAAGCATGTCATTTTATCAAATTGCGCGCACACATGATGCAAGGCGAGGTTTCAGCTTCGCCGGTACAATAGTGGACACGCTAATCATGATGAATTAGCGTGCCTATCTCAGAAAGCCCCACATATGTCCCTGTTAAACATGAAGCGGTGTGCCTCGCTGGCAGCGCTCGCGGTGATGGCCGCAACCCCGTGCGCGTTTGCGTCCGACAAAGTGATTGATAACGCCTCGCTGGAAGTCGGTGGCGGCGCCAAGGTCCAGATGGTCCGTTTTGGCGTGCAAAAAGACTGGAGCCAGCGCTGGTTCCAATCGAACGGCACCCACCTCAGCGGTTACTGGGATGCCTCGATTGCCCAATGGCGCGGCAATGCGTATCAAAACGTGGACGGCCAACACCAGAACATCACGAATATCGGTTTCACGCCGGTGTTCCGGTTCCAGGCAGACGACATGACCGGTTGGTATGGCGAAGCGGGCATCGGCCTCAATTTGCTGTCGAAGCGCTATGACAACGATTCGAACCGCTTGTCGACCGCGTTCCAGTTCGGCGATCACCTGGGCGCTGGCTATGTATTCGCCAATCAATGGGATGTGGGCATGAAGATTCAACACTTCTCGAACGGCGGCTACAAAAAGCCCAACAGCGGCGTGAACTTCCTGGTGCTGAAGGCTTCGCGCGCGTTCTGATGAACGCTGCGTTTGGATGGTGCAAAACGGCGCCCGATGCGAATCGGGCGCCGTTTTGCCATGGGCGATCAGTAGGACGACAGGGCTTTGTCGAATTTGATCAGCCACAGGCGGCTCGGGCGTTCCTTGTCGGCGCCACGGCCGACGCGGATGCGGTTGGCTTCGCCACAACCGGCGGCGCTGCTCGCGATGATGTTGCCGGCGGCGTTGACGTTGCATTTGGTGACGTCGGCGGCGGCCACGATCTTGCCGTCCGGGCCGGTGACGCGGGTGAGCATGCCGAAGTCGTTGTCGTTGGTCAGCGCCAGGGTCATGCCGTCGACCAGGGCCAGCCCTTCCGCCTTTTCAGCCAGCCAGCCGATCGCGTTCAAGTCCAGCAGCAAGGTCTTTTTCAGCGGCGTTACGCCGGCCCAGCTGGCGCCGTTGATCGCCGTGCCGCTCATGCTGCTTTTTTCCAGGTCGGACGTGTGCGGATTGAAACCAGGGGCGAGAATGTTGCTGGCCTCGCCGATCTGGACCAGCATCAGCTTGTTGAACACCTCGCCGTCGGGTCCGGCGCCCTGCTCGATGACGATGAATTTGCCATTGCCCAGCGCCACCATGTCGCCCAGCTTGGCGTTGCCGGTGCGCCCGTCCGCGTAATCCTTGCCGTCGAGCGGATAGGCGAACATGCGGGTGGTCGCGCCGGTCGCCGGGTCGAATTCGATCCAGCGCGTAAAGCGGGCAAAGCGCTCGACCTGTTCGTTCTTGCCGGTCACGGCGTAGACCGCCGTGCCATCGCTGAGCGGGCTTTGCAGGAAGGCGTGGATCTTGTCGCTGGCTGGGTCGAGTGTCATCCCTTCCATGCCGCGGTTGGCGCGGCGCTTGGCGAGAATGGCGGGCAAGCCGCTGCCGGGGGCGTATTTGGCCTGGATGATGCCCGTGCCGACGTCGATGCGCGCCAGGAAGGGGCCGTACTCGTCGCTCACCCACAGGGCGTTGCGGCGCTGATCGACGGCGATGGCTTCGCTGTCGATGCCGCCGGCGTTGAACACGGCCTTGCTGGCGGGATCGAATTTCATCGCGTCAAACACCGGGATTTCGGCCGAGTTGCCAAGCGATCCGGCCGGCACCGGCAAGCCCGATGCGTTCACGCCGGCGGCAACCTTGATCGGCAGGCTGGCGCTCAGGGTGGCGCCCTGTTTGCCGATGGTGAACACGCCGATCGATGGCGTGAAGCTGGGCGAAGGGAAAATCTTGCTGCCCATCGTGCCTTGGCCGTCGAGCGCGGGCAGGTTCGGGCCGTCGCCGTTGGGGCCGCGGTCGGTCAGGCTGTAGAACTCCAGGTCGCCGTTGGCGTTCTTGCCCTTGAAAGCAAGCCCGGAACCGTAGGATGGCAGGAAGCCTTGCGCAAACTCGGCCTTCACAGCCGCGTTGGCGCCTTCGTACGGGACGTGGAAACTGGCTGCCGCCCTGACCTGGTAACGCGTCACGCTGGTAGCCACCTTGCCCAGCGGCGTGGACTGGGTAAATTGCTCGACTGCGGGCGTGCCGACTGTCGCAGCGAGGGTGTCTTCGAAATGTTCGCGTGCCAGCATGCGACGGTCGTCGTCGATGGTGCGCTCGCCGTAGGTGCTGCCGGCCAGGCTGCCTGCCAGCGCGGCATTGAAGACGGGCGCGGCCGCATTGACATCGAGGTTTTTGCCGGCCAGCGCGGCTTTTGCGTCGGCGCCGAGCTTGATACCGTTGGACGGGTCGTTATCGTCGTCGAGCAATTGCAGGGCCAACAAGCGGTTGACTACCTTGGGGTCGGTCACGTCGGTTCCTCCCGAAAGCGACAGCGGCGTCAACAGCGTGCCGCAGCTCGCACTGCCTAATGCCATCCCGCCAATGCTGAAGGCAACTGTTTCGCCGACTATACAGGAGAACTCGCCTTTGGCATTGGTCGTGGCGCGCGCGCCTGCGCCGGCGGCGTAGTCGAGCCCTTCGACGGCGGAGTCGAGGAAGACGCCGGTTTGCGCTGCGGGCGCGGTACGCACGGTGTCGCTGCTGCCGCCGCAGCCGGCCATGGCCATGGCCGCCGCAGCGGCGATCAGGGAAAGTTGCGGGAGAAACTTCATGCAAGCCTCATCAGGGATGTCATTCGAAAACGCAAGAGTGTACTGAGCGAGCGTGACGCCCGGATGACATGCGTGTTTGACAAAGATCAACCATCCCACATTCAAAATTGAACTTTTACTGAACAACCGCAGTAAGCTTTTTCCATCGAGCAGGAGGGAGGGCTTTGCGATGCGGATACTGATCCTGGCAATGCTGTTGGCGGCGACGCCGCCCGCGCTGGCGCAGACCAGCTGGCTGACCGTGGACGAGGCGGCTTACCGCCTGTTAAGCCCGGCCATGCCGGCCGCACGCCTGCATGCGACTCCCGGCGTCGCAGCGGTCAGCCCGGCGCCGGTGGTGCTGGTGGAAGTGCCGTCCAAGGAAGTGGGGCGGGTGGCGCGCTTGCTGCACCAAAAGCTTGGGCATTGCGGCGGCTTCATGGTGCATGCGGACCAGGCCAGCGCGCAGCGCAGCCTGGCACAGGGCGCGGCGGCGCCGTTAGCCGGGCTGGTGCGACCAAGCTATCTGATCGCTCACCAGGCGACGGTCACGCCCATGCTGGCCGGCATGAACGCCAAGCATATCGCACGCATGATCGCGGGCTTGTCGGCCTTTCCCGACCGCTTTTATAACAGCCCGCACGGCGCGCGTGCCTCCGAGTGGCTGCGGCAAGGCTGGGCCGCCACCGGCGCGCGCCATGGCGGCGTGCTGGTCGAGACCTTTGCCCACACGGGCTTTCCACAGGGATCGGTGATTGCCACCATCGCCGGCACCGACCTGGCCGATGAAGTTGTCGTGATCGGCGCCCATCTCGATTCGATCAACGCCAACGCCATGGACGAGCCGGGATCGGCACAAGCGCCCGGCGCCGATGACGACGCCTCCGGCGTGGCCGGCCTGACCGAGGTGCTGCGCGTCATGAGCGAGAGCAAGTACCGGCCGCGCCGCACCATCAAGCTGATCGCTTACGCGGCGGAGGAAGTCGGCCTGCGCGGCTCGCAAGAGCTGGCGCGCGCGTTCCGGCAGGCCGGCATCCAGGTGGTCGGGGTGCTGCAGCTGGACATGATCAACTACAAGGGCGCGGACAAGGATATCTATCTGCTGCGCGATTACAGCAGCGCCGAGCAGAATGAATTCCTGGGTAAATTGATCGCCGCATATTTGCCGGGTGTTACCGTCGGTAGCGATTCCTGCGGTTACGCCTGTTCCGACCATGCCTCCTGGCACGCCGAAGGTTACCCGGCCTCGATGCCCTTCGAGTCCTCGCTGGCACGCGCCAATCCCCACATCCACAGCAAGAACGACACCTTCGCCAGCTCAGGCGGACAAGCCGTGCACGCGCTCAAGTTCGCACGCCTGGCGGCCGCCTTCGCAGTGGAGCTCGGCAGTTCCACGCCATAACGGCTCATGCTTAGTGGATACAAACTTGCCGTAAGTCATTGATTTATATATAGATTTACTGTGAACAAATTCCTACAATCTAGTTTGTGCGGTACTTCCACGTGATAATATTTTTTGCAAAGTATGTACAACCATTTAGCAATTCAGGCATCCGACCGATGCGGCCATTTTGGCTGCATTGTTTTTTGGATGAGCGCCGTCTGACCCACCGGTCACGCCATCGCTCGACAAGTGGGCTACAACGCCCATCTATAAAAAAGGAAAATCCGATGGAGAACCAAGTGCACCAATTCCAGCGTCGCGCGATGCCTGCCCTGCTTGCAGTCCTGATTTCCGGGCTGCTGGCGACCACCAATGCCGCCGCCGCCGCCCCCGGCAAAGGCTGGATCACGGTGGGCGACACCGCGTACACGCATTTGCAAAAAGTGGCGCCGCAAGCGATTGCGCGCCAGAGTCAGGTTGTGAGGACCAATGACCAGGCCGGGCTCGTCGCTGCGGAGCGAGTTCACCTGGTGCAAGTGAACGAAGAAGAAATGCTGAAGCTGAACGAATCGATCCACCATGAACTCAAGCGTTGCGGCGGGTACATGTATCACGAGACCGAAGCCGACGGCAAGCGCGCGCTGGCCAAGCTGGCCTCGCCTCCGAGCGCAGCCAGCCTGGCGGCACTGGCCCGGCCGAGCTATACGATCGACAACCAGGCGCTGGTAACGCCGGTGCTGTCGCAAATGCAGGCCAGCAATATCGGCACGACGATTACGGAACTGTCCTCGTTCACGAACCGCTTTTATACGACCACGGGCGGCTCCGACGCGTCCAACTGGCTCAAGCAAAAATGGGCCGGCATGGCCACCGGCCGTTCCGATATCGCGGTGACGCAATTCACGCACAGCGGCTATAACCAGAAATCGGTCATCCTGACCATTACCGGGACCGACAATCCGTCCGAGGTGATTGTGCTCGGCGGCCATCTCGATTCCACGGTCGGTTCCGGCACCGGGGAAACCTCGCGTGCGCCGGGCGCCGATGACGATGCGTCCGGCATCGCCAGCATGACCGAAGTGCTGCGCTCGATGATCGCCAACGGCTACAAGCCGCGCCGCACCATCAAAATGATCGGTTATGCGGCTGAAGAAGTGGGTTTGCGCGGTTCGCAGGCGATTGCCCAGAACTTCAAGACGAATAATGTGAACGTGGTCGGCGTGATGCAGCTCGACATGACCAACTACAAAGGCTCGGCCAACGATATTTATATCTATACCGACTACACCGACAGCGCGCAGAACACCTTCGTCGCCAATCTGATCACCACCTATCAGCCGACCCTGACCATCGGTTACGACAAGTGTGGGTACGGCTGCTCGGATCACGCATCGTGGACGGCGCAGGGTTATTACGCGTCGATGCCGTTCGAAACGACGATGTCGCAGTCGAACCGGTATATCCACACGGTCAACGACACCTTCGCCAACGCCGGCGGCCAGGCCAATCACTCGCTCAAATTCGCGCGCCTGGCGGCATCGTTCGCGATTGAACTGGGCAGCGATGGCGCAGCGCCGGGCGGTACCGACAAGACCGAAACCTTTACCGGCAGCCTGACCTCGGGCCAGAAGAAAACCTTCGGTCCGTTCAAGGCGGCGATTGGTTCGGTCGTGTCGTCCACCACCGGAACGGGCGACACCGATCTGTATGTGCGCAAAACCTCCGTGCCGACCACCACCAGCTACACCTGCAAATCGGATGGCTCGACCAGCACGGAAAACTGCACCGTCAACATGACGGCCAATGGCGATGTGTATGTGCTGTTGAATGGCTATACGGCATCCAGCTACACCTTGAAAGTGACGTACAAGCCGCAATAAACGACGTTGAATAGCAGGGAATTCCGCCGCGCAAATGCCCTGGCAGCTTGCGCGGCACCAGATTTACCTGACATTCATGCGGCCGTCGACAAAAACGTGGACGAAAAAAAACCCCGGTTTGCACTAAGCGCGATCTTGAACGCGCTTGGGCTTACCGGGGTCTTTCTCTTATAACTAGCCTGACGATGACCTACTTTCACACTGGTTGCAGCACTATCATCGGCGTAAAATCGTTTCACGGTCCTGTTCGGGATGGGAAGGGGTGGTACCGATTTACTATGGTCATCAGGCATAACTTGTACAGCTTGGTGCTCCCGACCGGGCAGCACTAGCTTGAATCTGGAAGAAGTATCGTTTTATTGTATTACTTGGGTAGTGATTGCGTATCAACACAAAACACAACGCGCATTTCTTATCTCTGTACCTGCTAAGGTTATAGGGACAAGCCGTACGGGCAATTAGTATCAGTTAGCTTAATGCATTACTGCACTTCCACACCTGACCTATCAACGTCCTGGTCTCGAACGACCCTTTAAAGAGCTCAAGGCT
>NZ_WHJI01000046.1:0-59931 GCF_011682155.1 Massilia sp. CCM 8734 | reverse complement strand
CACCCCGTTCTTCAACAACTATCGCCCACAGTTCTACTTCCGTACCACGGACGTGACTGGTTCGATCGAGTTGCCAGCGGACAAAGAAATGGTTATGCCAGGCGATAACGTGTCGATCACCGTCAAGCTGATCAACCCGATCGCGATGGAAGAAGGCCTGCGTTTCGCCATCCGCGAAGGTGGCCGTACCGTTGGTGCAGGTGTTGTTGCAAAGATTCTCAGCGAAGTCGCTGGTAAGTAATTCGTAGTCAAAGGCAGGAAAGCAGGTATACTTGCTTTCTTGCCTGATGTGCCAAGCAAAAAATTCATATTGCCGGCTTCATGCCGGTTCGTTCTTTTTAAGGGAATTACCATGTCCGCACCAAACCAGAAAATCCGCATTCGCCTCAAAGCGTTCGACTACAAGCTGATCGACCAGTCCGCACTGGAAATCGTTGACACCGCCAAGCGTACCGGCGCTGTTGTCAAAGGCCCAGTCCCACTGCCAACCCGCATCCAGCGTTTTGACGTCCTGCGTTCGCCGCACGTCAACAAAACCTCGCGCGACCAGTTCGAAATCCGTACGCACCAGCGTCTGATGGACATCGTGGACCCAACGGACAAGACCGTTGACGCGCTGATGAAGCTGGACCTGCCAGCTGGCGTCGACGTCGAAATCAAACTGCAATAATCATTGCAGTGTTGCCGCCAGCGCATTGATGTGCGCGGGCGAGTCAGGGCCGGGCGAGTTCGCTGTCAGCGAACGGACCCGGCCCTGATGCGTTTACGCGCACATCTTGTCGGCATCATCCTGCACGCCCACCTGTGCACTTTCCTGCACAATATCCTGGCAAATCGACCCCTGCTGCAACACCACTACCCGCTGGGCCATCGCGATGGTTTCCGGCCGGTGCGCCACGATGATGCGGGTCAGGTTCAGTTGCCGGATCGAGGCGTTGACCGCCACTTCGTTCCACACGTCGAGGTGGCTGGTGGCTTCGTCGAGCACCAGCAGGCGCGGCGTCTTGTACAGTGCGCGCGCCAGCAGCAGGCGCTGCTTCTGTCCGCCCGACAGGCCGGTGCCGATGTCGCCGACCAGCGTGTTGTAGCCCATCGGCATGGCCATGATTTCCGCATGCAGCGCGGCGGCCTGGGCGCTGCCCTGGACCCGCTCGTCGTCGCGCGTTTCGGCAAAGAAGCTGATGTTGTCGGAGATCGAGCCGGCGAACAGATGATCGTCCTGCATGACGGTGCCGATCATCTGGCGGTAGTTCGACAAGCCCAGGTGGCCCAGCTTGACCCCGCCGATCAGGATCTCGCCGCTGGTCGGCTCCAGTAGTCCGAGCAGAAGTTTCATCAAGGTCGTCTTGCCGCAGCCGGATGGCCCCGTTACTGCGATGCACTGGCCGGCGGGGATGGTCAGGTCCAGGTCCTGCAGGATGAACGGTTCGCCGTCGGCATAGCGGAACGACAGCTTGCGCATCTCGACCGATGGCGAGACCGATGCCGGATCGATTTCGCATTCCACCGTTGTTTCTTCCGGCGCCGAGAGGACAATATCTGCCACACGCTCGCCGTGCAGGCGCAGCATGGCCAATTCGAAGACCTTGTCGACCAGGCTGGCCATGCGGCTGCTGAACTGGTCCTTGTAGCTGATGAAGGCAAAAATCATCCCGACCGAAAAGCGGTTATCGAGCACCAGCAACGCCGCCATCCAGATCACGATCACGCGTTCGGTATTGAACAAAAATGTATTCGCGCTCTGGTACGACACCGCCATCCTGGCGATCCGCAATTCGGCATTGACCTGGTCGACCAGGGTATTGAGCCATCCCGCGTGGCGCGCATCGTGGCGCCCGAACAGGCGGATGCTCTGCACCCCCGCGCACCGATTCGAGAAAATGCGTCTGCTGGCGCGCGGCGTCGATAATCTGTTCGGCATTGGCCTCGCGCAGGCTGCGGAAGATCGCACAGCGCATGGCGATATAGACGAGCACCGCGATGCAGGCCACCGCCGACAGCTTTCCACTGTAGGCAACCATCATGGCCAGGGTTCCCAGCACCAGGAAACCGTCGATGATCCCCTCGACGAATTGGGTCAGGCTTTCCTGGATCGCGCGGATCGAACTGAAACGCGACACGATGTCGCCCGTGTGGCGCTTTTCGAAATACGACAGCGGCAGTTTCATTAGGTGGCCGAAGGCGTTGCTGAGCCACTGGACGTTCAGATTGGTCGACAGCACCGTGGTCACCCACGAGCGTACCGCGCCGAGCGCAGTCTGCAGCAGCACCAGCAGCAAAAAGCCGCAGCCGAGCACCGTGATCATGTCGCGGTCGGCTGAGAGCAACGCTTCGTCGACCATCCATTGCATATAGAAGGGCGCCACCAGCGCGCACACCTGCAGCGCCAGGCCGAGCACCAGGATCTGCGCCAGGCCGCTTTTCAGTCCGGTCACGCCGCCCATCAGCGAATACAGCGAAAATTGCTGGATCTCGTTTTGCGGCTTGAATTGCTGCGACGGCAGCAATTCGAGCGCGACGCCAGAAAAGTGCTTGCCGCATTCCGACAGAGGCAGACGGCGCATGCCGACCGCCGGGTCGTGAATCACGACGTGGGTCGCCGAGACCGATTTCAATACCACGAAGTGATTCAGGTCCCAGTGCAGGATGCAGGGCAGTTTCAGCTGCGCTACCTGGTCCAGTTCGAGTTTCAGGGGACGCGGCTGCAGCGCCAGCGCTTGCGCCATGGTCATCAGGCTGCGCAGGGTGGCGCCCTTGAGCGAGACCGAAAAACGCCGGCGCAGATTGGCCAGGTCGACCCGGTGCCCCCAATAGCTGGCGACCATGCCCAGGCAGGCCAGCCCGCATTCGGCCGTCTCGGTCTGGAGCAGGATAGGGAGTGATTTGCCGGGCCAGAAAGTTTGTTGCAGCCGTTCGTGGAAATGCATGGTGGTTCCGATATCGTAAGAACGCAGTCGGTCCGGGCCGCCCGTCAACGCCCGGAAATGGTGAACAGGGGTTCGAGTACCCATTCGTAGAGGCGGCGGTGGTCGAGCGCGATGCTGGCGTCGACCAGCATGCCCGACTTGAGCGGCACCGGCTTGCCGTAGGCTTGCACCGACTGCCGGTCCAGCGTCAGGCGCAGGCGGTACATCGGTTCGGCCGCGCCCGCCGATGCCAGGGCGGTGTCGGCCGGGCGTGACGAGGTGTCCGCCACATCGCGCACGCGCGCCAGGTGCTGGCCGGCAGGATGGCAGCCAGGCCGGTCTCCGGGGTGACGGTCTGGCCGATGTCGCCGGCAAGCGCGGTGAGCACGCCGTCGATCGGGGCGCGCAGCACGATGTCGCTTTGCGCCTGGTTTTCGGCCAGGTCCTGTTCGAGTGCGCGCATGCTGCGCTCCAGGGCTGCGCGTTCACGGTCCGCCTGCGGCGCAATGTCCTGCATCTGCGCGCGCGCTTCGGTGGCGGCGCGTTCGGTCACCGTCTTTATCCGCACCAGCTCGGCCAGGCGCTGGCGTTGATCGAGCAGTTCGGCGCGCTTGTCGCTTAACTGGTTGGGCGATATATAGTTGGTCCGGGCCAGGCTCTGGTACCGGCCGAACGCTTCGCGCGCCAGGGCCAGCCGGTCTTCCTGCAGCGCGATCTGCTCCACCACGCGCGCCAGTTCGGCGCCGATATCGTCCACCCGCCGCTGCGCTGGGCGGCTTGCACGATCACCTTGTCGAGCTCGGCGCGGTAGCTGTCGCGCCGCTGGTTCAACAGTGCGGCCACGGTTTGCTCGGTCGAGCCGGCCGCCGCGATCGTGCGTTTTCCGGATACCACGACCAGCACGTCCCCGGCGGCGACCTGCTGGCCTTCGCGCACGCGCCTTTCCATGACCACGCCGACGCGGCCGGGAATCACGCGGATCACCCCGCCAGTGGGCAGCAACAGTCCCTGCGACTGCGCCTTGCGCGTGGTGCTGAAGCAGAGGAAGAAAGCCACGATGGACAGCGCCAGGCCGGCGAACAGGATCGTCAGTTCCCGCTGGCCGGGCGAGCGCGCCAGGATGACCTGGCCGTACTGGCGGGCGCCGGCGTGCTCCAGCGCCTGAAGGCGGAACAGGGGACGCGGCGGGGATGGCTCTGCCTGGACGGGCGATGACGGATCCGGCATGGAAACTCCGGTGATTGAGTCTCCATCCTTGCATGCATATTTACCCGAGGCAATTCAGGCAGGCCGGTATTCGCGCCAGTCCAGCACTATCCCGTCATAACTTTGAGCCAGCGCAAAACCAGGCGCTGGGTCGCTGGCGCTATCGGACCGATCGCGCGCGGCGCCGCGCCCCCAGCATGGCCAGCGCGCCCAGCCCCAGCAAGCCCAGGCTGACCGGCTCCGGCACCGCCACGGTACTCATCGAAAACTCCTCGATCTCGCCGTAGAACACCGTCGAGCGCCCCGAGAGCGCGTCGCTATGGCCAAACTGCGCCTGCTTCGTCATGTACTCGTACAGGTCCGGCCGCAGCGTGGCCGAGAAGGGCGTGGTCAGGCTGGCCTTGGCGCCGGCAAAAAAGTGATCCATCGATTCGATGCCGTGATAGGCGTAGATGCTTTCCTCGCGCGTGGTCCAGTTCACGCCGGCAAACGCCTGGTCCGATCCCCACGGCGTCCCGGCCGAAGCGCCGTTGGCGGTCTGCTGCTGGAAATTGCCGGTGTGCTGGTAGTTGCGCGTTACGCCATCGACGGTAACGCGGGCGCTGAACAGATTGAGGCCGTACAGCGCTTCATACTGGTTCAGGTAGCTGTCGCGGGTCGCGCTGCTGTCGTCGAAGGTGAGCGTTATCTGGAATTTCTTGCCGACCAGGTTGCCAGGGCCGAAGTCGTCGAGGGTGTTCTGGTACACGCTGCTGACCACGCCGCGCGAGGTGGTGGTGAGAATGGTGGCCTGGGCGTTGGAGATCCAGGCCGCAGCGAGCAGGGCGATTGCGAAGAATGATTTTGAGGACAAGATATTCTTTCTTATACTTTGGTTAAGGTAGCATGGTGTACAAGCAAAGAACATGCCATTTGGAAATTAACGTTTGGTATCATCGGCTTATGAGTTTCCGTTAAGAAATTTCATGATCAACTGTAAAATTTCCCGACAAGCAGGCCAGGCGCCCGGTTGACTGAGCCGGCCCCGCCCCGGATACTGTCGCCATGACCAATCCCGACGCCCGCGCATGCCCGTAACGATCCTGATAGTGGAAGATGAGCTGGCCATTGCCGACAGCATCGCCTACGCCCTGCGCACGGACGGCTTCGTACCGCGCCACGTGAGCTTGGGCGCGCAGGCGCTGCAAGCGATGCGCGACGCCGAGCCGGCCACCTTGCCCGCGCTGGTGGTGCTCGACGTCGGCCTGCCCGACATGAACGGCTTCGAGGTATGCCGCCAGCTGCGCCAGTTTTGCAATGCCCCGGTAATCTTCCTGACCGCGCGCAGTGACGAGATCGACCGCATCGTCGGGCTCGAAATCGGGGCCGACGATTACGTCACCAAGCCGTTCTCGCCGCGCGAACTGGTGGCGCGCATCCGGGTCGTGCTGCGCCGCCTGGCGCCGCCGGCCGCCGTCGCGCCGGGCGCGCGCTTCGAGATCCGCGAGGCCGAGGCGCGCATCCTGTACCGCGCCCGGGCGCTTGAGCTGACCCGCTACGAATACCTGCTACTCAAGGCCCTGTGCGAGCGGCCCGGCCATGTGCTCTCGCGTGCGCAGCTGATGGACCGGGTCTGGGCCGACGCGCCCGATACGCTCGACCGCACCGTCGACGCCCATATCAAGTCGCTGCGCGCCAAGCTGCGCCTGGTCGACGCCGACGACGATCCGATCCAGACCCATCGCGGCATGGGCTACAGCCTGGCGGGCCCATGAGAATCGGCCTGCGCATCTTGCTCGGCTATTTTCTGATTGTCGGGCTGGCTGCGTGGTTTTTGCTGAACGTGTTCGTGGCCCAGGTCAAGCCGGGCGTGCGCTCGACCCTCGAAGACACCCTGCTCGACACCGCCCACCTGCTGGCCGAGGTCGTCGCCGACGATGTCAAGGCGGGCAGCATGGACGATTCCCGGATTCTCGCGCGCCTGCAATCGTTCGGACGGCGCCATGTGGACGTCTCGATCGATGGCGTGAACAAGCGCAGCCTGAACTACCGGGTCTACATCACCGATGTACAAGGGCGCGTCACCTTCGACTCCAGCGGGCACGACCTGGGCAAGGATTATTCGCGCTGGAACGATGTCTACCTGACCCTGCGCGGCGAATACGGCGCGCGCAGCACGCGCGACGCCAGGTCCGACGACGCCAGCGCCGTGATGCACGTGGCCGCGCCGATCATGGATGGCGAGCGCATCATCGGCGTGCTGACCGTCGCCAAGCCGGTCTCGACCGTGCAACCCTTCGTCGAGCGCAGCCAGCGCATCATCCTCACGCGCGGCGCCGTGCTGCTGGTGCTGTCGCTGTTGATCGGGATGGCCTTCGCCTACTGGCTCAACCGCGCCCTGCAAATGCTGATGCGCTACATCGCCGATGTCGAGGCCGGCCGCAAGGCCACCTTGCCGGCGCTCGGCAACAATGAAATCGGCACGCTCGGGCGCGCGCTCGAAGCGATGCGCAACCAGCTCGAAGGCAAGGAATACGTGGAAGAGCTGATGCACACCCTGGCGCACGAGCTCAAGAGCCCGATCGCGGCGATCCAGGGTTCGGCCGAGCTGATGCAGGAAGACATGCCGGCCGCCGAGCGCCGCCATTTCCTGAACAATATCCTGAACCAGAACCTGCGCCAGAAGCAACTGATCGACAAGTTGCTGGCCCTCATTCGCGTGGAAAAGCAGCAACGCCTGAGCGCGCCGGAGACGGTCGCGCTGCGCAGCCTGGCCGAAGAGGTGCGGGCCGATGTGTCGGCGCGTTTGCTCGCGCGCGGGCTGAGCTTGGAAACCTTTATCGACAAGCTGATCGTGAAAGGCGACCCGCTATTGCTGCGCCAGGCGGTGGGCAACCTGCTCGACAACGCCATCGACTTCTCGCCGCCGGGCGGGGTGATCACCATGCGCGCCGAGACAGTGGGGGACGAGGTGATCATCAGCGTGAGCGACTGCGGCGCCGGCATTCCCGCGTTCGCGCGCGAGCGGCTGTTCGAGCGTTTCTACTCGCTGCCGCGCCCGGATGGCGCCAAAAGCACGGGCCTGGGCCTGCCCTTCGTGCGCGAGGTGATGGCCTTGCATGGCGGCACGGTGACGGTTGAGAATGCTCAGTCGGGCGGAGTGCGCGCCGTGCTGCACCTGCCGATGGTGCTGGTTTCTTGACCAGGCGCGGAATGGAGCCCGCTAACATCAACGCCGTCTTTTCAGCTTAATTGCCGCTGGCATCAGCGCCGCCTTAGCAGCGCAAGCAAGAATTCAAGTATCTATCACTTAGCCAACGTGTCTTTGGATGCCGCCTTTGCGGGAACTTGTTTTTAGGCAATATTGGGACCCACAGGACTCTGGACGAATGTGAGAGCATCGCTCAAGCAGACCCTGGTTCACATCCCCAGCTCACCAGTAAGTGACCTAAAACCCTACAAAAAAATAGGGTAATCGATTACTTGTACTTGACCTCAGATCGACATGAGCTTAGACTAAGTCCACCGGTACCCTACTTTAATATAGGGTTTTAGGATACTTATGAAAAAAACCGAATTGATCCGTAAGTTATCGGAACTTGATAGACGCGGGGTGTATATCATGGCCCGACGCGATATCGAGAAGTTATTCCCCGAAGAGGGGGACAAGGCAATGGAGAAATCCTTGCAGCGGATGGTCGCCGATGGCTTTCTTCAGCGGGTCGCCAAGGGACTCTACCTGAACCCGGCCGCGACGAGCAAAAATCGCTGGGTTGCCGAGGAGATCGCCAAGGCGCTACGTCCAGGTTGCCTCTCTTATGTAAGCTTGGAGTCGATCCTGTCCGAGTACGGGGCAATTTCGCAAATTCCGATCAACCGGATGACCGTGATGACGACCGGGAAGAGCGGCGTGGTCGACACCCCTTTTGGGACGATCGAGTTCACCCATACCAAACGTGGCGTCGCGCAGATCATCCAGCGAACAATGCTGGCTAAGGGGCGGCCTCTTCGCATTGCCACCAAGCGCGCGGCCATCCGCGACCTCTTGCGCGTCGGGCGTAACACCAACATGATCGATCAGAGCGAGCTCGAAGACGAGTCACAAGGAGAAGACGCATGAGTGTGGACATGAAGGATTTCAGTGAGTTGGTCGACTTGGTCATGGCCAACCCGGGACTGTCGGCCATGAGGCCGGTGGTAGAGAAGGAACTGCTGCACTACGAGATCTTCCAGGCGCTTGACGCCGAGGGCCTGCTCAAAGATCTGGTGTTCCAGGGCGGTACCTCGCTACGGCTATGCCGCGGGTCGGATCGGTTCAGCGAGGACCTCGACTTCGCCGGCGGCGTGAATTTCTCTTCCGAGAGCATGCAGAAGATCAAGGAGTGCGTCGAGAAGCGTATCGGTGCGCGATTCGGCTTGAATGTTTTGGTCAACAATAAGCCGGCCAAAGTCGGCGAGAATGGCACCAAGCATGTCCGAGTCGACAAGTGGTGGATATCGATTCAGACCTCGCCGGAGAATCCTGCGATGCCGAGACAGAAAATCAAGCTGGAAATCGCGAACATTCCTGCTCATACCCGCGAGCTTGTGCCGCTGAAGGCCAACTACGATGTCTTGAGCAGCATGCCGATGGTGATGGTCAACACCGAGTCTCTAGACGAGATCATGGCGGATAAGGTGCTGGCCTTCCCGACATCACTCCTGGACAATGAAGGTCGGCCGGTCGGGCCTGACTCAGCCAAGATTCGCCACCGGGACATCTGGGATCTGGCCTGGATGGCGACGCGTCGCGCCAAGCTCGCTCCGGAGCTCGTGGTCGCAAAGATCAAGGATTACGGCGTGGTGGACTACCCCGGGCTGCTGGCGCGCGCAATCGAGCAGATCCCGCAGATCGTCAAGAGCCAGGAATTCAAGGCTCAGATGACGCGCTTCATCGATTCGTCGACGATCGCCAGAACGCTGAACGTCGCCGGTTACGATGATTACCTGGCGTCGTCGGTCGGTGACTTGTTCACCCAGATGCAAAGTGCCTTGAACGCCATGCCTCTTGATGCATGGCAGCAAACGACCGATCCCGTGGCGCAAGGTCCTTCCGCAAGCAAGGCCATACCCCCCGAACCTTGAGCTGCCCGCAGGAATCGGCGCTAAGCCGAATGACGCTATTCGCACTTCACTTCACACGCAGCGCATATTGAACGCATACACGCTCCCTACACTGGTGCCATCACCAATCGGGAGCCCCCATGCAAAAAACACTGTTGTACAAGATACTCGCCATCCTGGCGCTCACTGTGCTGATCTGCCTGCCTTTGGCAATGATCCAGAGCACCATCCGCGAACGCAGCGATTTCCGCGCCGAGGCGGTCGCCAGCATCGCCGCCGATTCGGTGCGCGAACAGTCGATCATCGGCCCGGTCATGGTCATTCCCTACACCGACGAGTTCGACGTCACGGTGCCCGTTGCCAACGATGCCAGCAAATCGGAAACCGTGAAACGCTCGGTCAGCCGCGTGCACCTGGTGTTCCCCAACCAGCTCAATGTCGAGGGCAAGTTCGATACCGATTACCGCTATCGCGGCATCCACCGGGTACTGTTCTACAGCGGCCAGCACAAGCTGACGGGCGACTTCGACCTGCCGCTGAAATCGGCGCTGCCACGCGCCAACTCGCTCTCGCGCATCACGCTCGGCCAGGTCAGCATCGCGGTCGGCATCGAGGATGTGCGCGGGATCCGGAATATCCCCACCATCGCCTGGGGCAAGCAGTCGATCGAATTCCAGCAGGGTACCGGTTCCATCGCCCTCGGCAGCGGCCTGCATGCCGACCTGCCGGCCATGGACCTCGAACAGACCGCGCGCGTTCCCTTCGCCTTCAACCTCGGCCTGGACGGCATCGAACGCCAGCATTTTTCGCCGGTCGGACGCAATAACCAGGTCAGCCTGACGTCGAAGTGGCCCCACCCTCAGTTCGCCGGTAACTTCTTGCCGTCGACCAAGGACCGCGTCATCAACGATGATGGCTTCAAGGCCAATTGGGCGATCTCGTCCTTGTCGACTGCCGCCCAGCAGCAGTTGCTGGCCCTGCATAACGGGGCGGCCAGCGCCGATGCCGCGCAGGCCGGGCAAGCCGCCGCCGCGCGTCCGGCGGTGCAGGTGGACCGCTTCAGCGTGGCCTTCATCGAACCGGTGAATGTCTATTCGCTGGCCGAGCGCGCCACCAAGTATGGCTTGCTGTTCGTGGCGCTGACCTTTGCCGCCTTCTTCATCTTCGAAATCCTCAAGCGCCTGCCGATCCACCCGGTGCAATATCTGCTGGTCGGGATGGCGCTGGTGCTGTTCTTCCTGTTGCTGGTGGGCTTGTCGGAGCATATCCAGTTTGTCGTCGCATATGCCATCGCCAGCACGGCGTGCATCTTGCTGCTGGGTTTTTATCTGAGTTTCGTGCTGCGCAACTGGATGCGCGGACTGGGTTTCGGCGTGGCGCTGACCGTGCTCTACGGCGCGCTGTATGGCTTGCTGGTGTCGGAGAATAATGCGCTGGTGCTGGGCAGTATCCTGCTGTTCGCGGTGCTCGGCGCGATCATGGTGGCAACCCGCAAGGTGGACTGGTACCAGGTCGGCAAGACCGACGCGGAGCCGGTCACGGTGGTGGCCTGAAGTAGTGTCCTGAAGCACCGCCGCCGCCGGCCTGCACAGGGCAGGTCCGGCGGCATGCACGCCTAGTCTTTCAGTCTTTCGAGCCGGTGGCCCAGCGCAGGCCGAAGCCGAAGCGGCGGTCCATCAGTTCGTGCGCGCTTTGGCGGCCGACCTGCGAGAAGTACTCGGCCAGCTTGGTCACCTGCATGCTGCCGCCCCGGTTTTCGATCATGGCGATCGCACACATCATCTGGTTGCCGCCCTGGTCGAGCCGCACTTCGATCGGCGCCTGGTCGGGCATGTTGATGGTCACTACGCCGTCGGTGGCGGCCCAGTTCGGCGCGCCGTCGTAGATGAAGGCGAAGATCAGGGCCCGCTTCATGTCGTTGAAGTGGTCGCCGTTGATGGTCAGGTTTTCACCGTCCGTCGCTTGCCCGGTGCGGTCGTCGGCCGCCAGGCGCATGTACGGTGGACGGTCAAAGTCGCCCCAGGCGTTGCCCAGCGCCTGCACCAGGCCCGGACGGCCGTCGGCCAGTTCGTACATGCAACCCAGGTCCAGGTCGATGCCCTTGTTGGCATTGGCGGCGCCGGTCAGGCGCGCCAAGAATCCTTGCTTGGGCGCTGCCGCGGCGGGCGCGCCGCGGTTCCAGTTCAGGTTGACGTGGATGCGGCCGAAACCCCCGCTGCCGCCGCGCTTGTCGAGCGAGACCTTGTCGCCGCGCTTGTCGAGCGTGACTTTCGACAGCGACACCGGCTTTTGCGGCGGTGGCGCGGGTGGCGGCGGTGGCGGCGCCGAAGCTGGAATCGGCACCGCCGCCGGTGGCGTCGGCGCCGCGCTCGGCACCGCCTCGGTGCCGCCGAAGTGTTTCAGCAGGGCCGACAAGCCGCCATTGAAACCCTGGCCGACGGCGCCGAAGCGCCAGATGCCTTCTTTTCGATAAATTTCGCCAACGATGACGGCTTTTTCATCCTGGAAGTCGGCGCCCGACCAGGGGAATTGCACACTGTCGCCGAGCTTGATGCTGCTCGCGCCGACGCTGCGCATGGTGCCGTTGCCGTCGATGGCGGCCACGAACACCAGCTTGGCGATCGAGGCCGGCAAGGCGTCCAGGTTCACCGCGAAGCTGGCGGCGCGCCCGGCCAGGGTCATCTTGATTTCATTGGCGGGGCTGGCCAGCTGGTTGTAGAACACCATGTAGCGCTCGTCCGAGAGCTTGTCGCTGCCGTCCAGGCCGAAGCAGGAGATGTCGACCACCAGCCCGGCCGTGTCGATGTCGACCATGACGGTGAAGGGGGCGGTCAAGCCCAGGTCGGCCAGCTTGCCTTTTTGTCCGCGCGAAAAATGTGTCACGTTGTGGTCCTTTTCACTGAAGTGATGGTCAGAGTTCCCGTGGAATTGCCGGGCTCATCGGCGGGACGTCGTGATGAGCGCCAAATACCTTCGACTGTTCGATGGTGCGTTCGGCCCAGGCACGGTGGGTGGCCACTTCGCACATCGAATTATGCATCTTGAACACAGCCGGCGCATCGACATCGAGGATGGCGCGGGCGGCCGCCAGGTCGTTCGGCTTGACCCGGTAGTGCTGCTCGATCGGCGCGATCTGGCTCGGGTGGATGGCGGTCTTGCCGACCATGCCGTGCGCCAGGTCCTCGATCACTTCCTGGTCCAGCAGTTCGGGCAGGTCGAGGTGTTCGAACACGGGCGCGGTCAGCACAAAACCGTACGGGCGGAACGTGGTCACCAGGCGCGCCATGACCGGCCCCAGGGGCGTGCGGTACAAGGTCATGGTGCGCGGACGGCGCAGGCCCAAGAGGGCCAGCAGGTCGTTGCCGCCGATGCGCAGCGCCAGGATGCGGTGACGTACGCCGGGCGCTTCGAGCATCTTGCGAAATTGCCGCATTTCCCAGTCGTTGAACACTTCGGCTGTCTCCAGCGTCGGCATCAGCATGTGGTCGGTGTTGCGGATCTGCTTGAAGTAGGCATCGAAGTTGGTGCGCGTCGCTTTCGGGATCACGAAGCCGGTCAGCTTGTCGGCGCCCGGCATGGCCAGTACGCGCGCCATGATTTCGGGATTGCGCACGCGCACGAAGCGTTCGGCCGTGCCGTCGGTGCGCATATTGGCCAGCACCACGGACAGGTTGAACAGCGCCCAGCTCAGGTCGGCGTCGGCGACCGCGTCTTCGGTGCAGAAAATCAGCGAGCGCACGTGTCCCATGCGCTCGCCATTGGCCACGTCCATCAAGTATTTGTGATTCGCCGGTACGTACAGCGACGCTCCCATCGATTTAACCATCCAGTGCACTCCTGATCAATGAAACGGCGTGATACGGCAAGCTGCTGTCGACGATCACGGGAATTGCTTTTTCCTGCGCGAGCAGGGCCAGGTGCGCCACGTCGGGCGCGTCGGCGTCGCGCAGGATCAACAGGCGCGGGCTACGGCGCAGCAACACGCGGGTCGCTTCGCCGATGCCCGGCTTGATCATGTTGACGTCGCTGATGCCATGCTGCGCAAGCGCCGCCAGCATGTAGGCGCGCGAAACGTCGCCGGCCTGCTCGCGGTCGACCGCTTCTGCATCGGGCGTGCCATCGGCGGCGGCGATTTCCAGCGCGGCCGCCACCAAACCGTCGGCGAAGCTTTGCGACTGGTCGTGCGCTTCGAACTGCTGATAGTACACGCAGCCGTGGAAGTCGCCGGGTCCGATTGCCTCGTTCAGGATCGAACGGCTGATCAGGCCGGAGACGGTGGCGTTCAGTATGCTCGACGGAATCAGGTAGTCGTCGCAGGAGGCGGCGCAGGCGGCGCTGCCGGCCAGGTCGGACAGCACGTACAGGCCGCCGTCAATGGCGGTGCCACGGCGCGCGTTGAATTCGTCGATGGCGGCGGACAGTTCGCGCGAGATCACGCCCTTGCCGGTCCAGCCGTCGATGAAGACGATCGATTCGGGGGCGTGGCCTTGCGCCAGGATATGTTCGAGCGCAACCTGGTCGATGCCGCGGTCACGGATGATCGAGACCGAATAATGCGTGCTGGCGCGCCCGAACACCTTGGGCAGCAGGCTGTTCAACACCACGCCGACCGGGGTGCCGGCGCGCGCCAGCGAGACCAGGGTTACCGGGCCGCTGCGCCGCTGGGCGATCAGGCCGGCCAGGGTCAGGCAGTCGCGCGCCATGCGCGCCGTGTTGGCCGCGCAGGCTGCGCGGAACACGGCCAGGTAGCGCTCCGACGGCAGCGATTCGGGCGAGAGCATTTCGCTGTAGTGGCGCTGGCCCGACTGGATCAGGAATTCTTTTTCGGGAACATCGACGAAGTCCTGCATCGCCAGCGGCTTGAGCAGGAAGCTGACGTCTTCCGAACGGTAACTGCCGGAAAAATTCATAGGGTCTCCAGGGTCAGGCCGGCCAGCTGGGTGCGGCTCGGCATGATGGCGTAGTCGCAGGCGGCCATGAAGCGCGCGTCGGACTTGCTGTCGCCCATGCCGAAGGTAAGGATGTCGCCATGTTCGGCGCGCAGGCGCGCGCTCACGTGCGCCACCGCGTGCGCCTTGTTCAGCGCTGTTGGCAAAATCGCCAGGTTGTTGCCGTTGCGATGGATGAAGTAGTCGCGATTGCCGGAGGCTATCCATGGTTGGACCACGTCACGCTCGATCGGCTCCAGGTTGGCCGCGATTTTTTGCGGGTCCTTGACCACCAGATAGAAGGGCGTATCGAAATCCTCGATCAGGCGGGCGCGGTTGCCGAAACCGGTGCGTTCGGCCCAGGCGTCGATCAGGCCGCCCAGTTCTTGCAGGCCGGGCAGGGCGGCCTGCATGGCGCCGCGCATGTGTTCCAGCCATTCCTGGTCGACCGAGCCGTCCGGCAACAGCACGATGCCGCCGTAGTCGAGCACGGCGTAGCTGTGGAAGTCGATGCCCACGCGCCGGTACGCATTGACGTTGCGCGCCGTGGTCGGGATCATCGTCATGCCATCCTGGGCAAAGGCGAGAAAGGCGCGCTGGCCCGGCGTGGTGTACGAAATCGGGCTGCCATCCTTCAGGAAGGCGGCCGCTTCGATTGGCGTGCCGCGGCCCTCGCACTTTTCCAGCGACTGGAACAGGGTGTCGTCCAGGTCGGCGAACAGGAATTTCTCAAACTTCTTCAATATGGGTCTCGGTCTTAAAGTGGAAAAGGCGCGCGCCTAGCGTGTCCGCAAGGTCGCGCAGCGCCTTGCTTGGGGCGGTTTCGTGGCAAATGAAGACGTGCCGGTACTGGCCGGGGGTGACGTTATACAGGAAATTGGCCACGCCTTCCCCATAATTATCCGGGAACGTGAGCGCGGCTGCGACCGCGCCCCAGGTCAGGATCGGCGAGCGCGTGGTCGATTGCACAACAACGTCCACGCCCAGTTGTTCCAGGGCGGCGCCGAGCAGGTAGGACGGGTGCATGAATTCGCCGGTGCCGAGCACCAGCACGCGCTCGCCCGGCTTGACATCGGCCGCCAGGCGTTCGGCCAGGCCGCTTGGCAAGCTCAGGGCGCGGTGCAGGCCGTAGCGACCGAAGTCGCCGCTGGCGCCGCGATCGGCCGCCGGGTCGAACAATTGCGCCGGGGCGCTGGCGCTTGCCAGCTGGCCGGGGGTGAAGCGGTATTGCCCGCTGACCGGCGCGCCCATCGTCACCGGCAGGCCGAAACGCGCCGACAGGGCCTCGGTGGCGGTGGCGCCCATGAAGTTGGTGATGGTCGCCAGGTGCACGTGGGCGATGCCGGGATTGAGCTTGCGGCAAGCCTCGGTCAGGTTCAGGAAGGTGTTGCCGGTGCTCGCTTCGTCGTCGACCAGGACCAGGGCCTTTGCGCCCAGCAGCAGGTCGCGCGTGTGCGCGTCCGGCGGCATGTGCAGGAACTGGCGCGGGGCGTGGCTGTGCGCTTCTTCGAATTCGATGATGGGGGCGTCGCCGACCCGGTAGCGCGAGGTGTGCAGGAACAAGCCTTCGCGCCCGGGGTGGGCGGCCAGCCAGGCTTCGAACACGCCCTGGCCCAGGCCAATGGCGGTTTCGGCCATGGCGATGAAGACCACCGGGCCGGGTAGCTCGGGCACGGTGTCGGCCAGGCTCTGGTGCACGGTGCGCATCATGCCTGGGGTGACCGGCCAGTGCTTGCCCAGCACCTTGCTCAGGAACAGGAAGCCGCGCTTGGCGTTGGCGCGCGCGGCAAAACCCATCACCTCGTCCAGCGCAAAGGCGCTGTCGTGGATGTCGAGTTCGAGCTCGCCGGTGGGCAGGCTCAGGCGGTGGCGCTGCACGTGGAGTGCGTCAGGCATGCTCATAGCAGGTCCACCGAGTGCAGCTCGGCCGGGGCGCTCAGCTCAGCCACGCGGATGCCGTCGCGCACGGGCGGCACCAGCACCTTGTCGAAGCCGTCGGCAAAGCCCTTCAGGGCGATGTAGGGCAGGTTGGGACCGGCCACGCAAGCCATGCCGATGCCGCCCGACATGCGCGGATTGATTTCCAGCAGGTGCAGCTTGCCGTCGCCTTCGCGGAACTGGACGTTGAAGGCGCCGTTCAGGCCGTGGATGCGGGTCAGTTCGGCGGTCGCTTCGAGGATGTCGTCGCGCATGTCGATCAGCTGGCCGCGGCCGGCCGTCATCGGTTTCTTGCGCGCCACGGCGGCCACCAGGCGGCCCTTGTCGCCCACGCAGTCGACGCTGTATTCATGGCCGTCCAGGTAGGCCATCAGCAGCATGGTGCGGAATTCGCCCAGCTCGGCCAGGCCGCGCCGCATGTCGTCACGGCCGATGTGATATTCGGCGCCGGCCAGCAGCAGGGCGGCGCTGCTGCGCTCTTCGTCGAGGATGGCAAAGCCCAGGCCGTACACCGAGCGCGAGGGCTTGACGCACAGCTTGGGATAGCGCGCGCGCAGCTCGGCATAGGCGCAATCGAACTGGGCCACGTTTTCGAACACGCGGAATTCGGCCACCGGGGCGCCGGCCAGCTTGGTGGTGGCGTAGAAGCGCGCCTTGTCGTGGATCAGTTCGAGCTGCTCCTGGGTGGCGGCGCTGAGCACGCGCGTGCCCTGCGCTTCAAAGCGCGCGTGGGCGCTGGCCAGTTCGGTCGACAGGCGGCCCGGAATGAAGATGTCCACCCGCTGCTCGCGGCAAAAGGCCAGGCACCAGTCGATGTATTGCTCGTTGTCCAGGCCGGTCGGCTCGACGAAGAAGTCGTGCGCCACGCGTCCGGCCAGGGCGTGTGGATTGGCATTGCTGTAGATGAGGTGGAAACGGCCTTCCAGATCGGCTTCGCGGATGAGGCCGATTGCCGCGTACACGGACGAGAACGTCCTGTTGAACCAGACACGCATGAGTTGCTTTCTTATTGAATCGTAATTGTTGCGATTATTGCTATTGTTGCTGTCGTGCTAGGCGAGCAGGCGGTGTTGTTTTGCCATTTTGATCCAGCCTGGGTATTCTGCCATGAGCAAGTCGTATAACCCGGAATCCGAGTGTTCGTCGGGCGATTCGACCGAAAAGAAGTCGGCATTATCGATCAGGCGGCCGGACAGGTCATCGAGTTGCTCGAGGAAGGGGAAGTCGGAGTGGGCGAATGCCGCCAGCTTTTTGCTCTTCGATTTCTTGCCTTTGCCAATGCCCATGAATTGCCAGAAAATCGGTTCCTGGCTGGCCCAGCGCAACTGTTTTTCGGTGAGTGCCTTGTCCGAGGTGGAGCCGTCGGTGACGAACATCACGAACACCGGCACGGGGGCCGACAGCGGGCTCTTGCGCTCGCCGCCGTTGGCGTCAGGGAAGTAGAAACGGCGCACGGCTTCCATCGCCTTGCCGTAGCAGGTGTCCGCTTCGAGCGGATGGGCTTGGACGACGTCGCGGATATAGGTGCGCGCGTTAGCCAGGCTCATGGGGGCGGGCTGGTGGACATGTTTACCGAACAGGAAGACGTCGATCTCGCCGTCGTCGTCGAACTTGCAGCCCAGGGCCAGGATGCGGTCGGCGAACTGCTGTACCAGGCCTTTGCGGTAGAGCGCACCCATCGAGCCCGAAATGTCGAGCACCAGGGCGACCTTGGCGCGGTGGTCGGCAAGACCGGCTTTTTCCAGCGAGACGGTGGCATGCTTGACCAGGCTGACCAGGTGCGGCGCCGTGCTGGCGATGCGTTTCTCGAGCGAGATGCGGGCCGGCGCCGGGGTGGCCACCGGGGCCGGCGCCGCGACAGCGCCGCCGAAGTGGGCCACCAGCGCGTCCAGGCCGCCGTTGAAGCCCTGGCCGACGGCCATGAAGCGCCACTGGCCGTCCTTGCGATACAGATTGCCCAGCATGATGGCGCGTTCCTGGGCAAAATCGTTGCCGGAAAACGCGAAGCGGGCTTTTTCTTCGCTGCCGGCGAGCAGGCGCAGGTAGCCGCCGCTCAGCTGCGCCATGGTGCCGTCGCCGTCCACGCTGGCGGTGATGGCCAACTGGTCGATATTGGCCGGCAGCAGGCCCGTATCGATGGAAAAGCCGGTGAGGTCGCCGGGAATGCTGGTCAGCCTGGCGCCGCCGCAGGGCGTGCGCGGCTGGTTGAAGAAGGTCATGTACGACTCATCGAGCAGCTTGCCGTCGGCGCCGAGGCCGAAGCAGGCGAAGTCGAGGCGCAGTCCGGCGGCGGACAGGCCAATGTCGATGCGGCCGTCGGGGGCGATGCCGGCCAGCGGCAAGCGCTGCCCGCGTGATAAGTTTTCCATGGTGTTTGTTTTCAGGAAGAGTCAGGTAAGCGGTGCGACGTATTGTCCGTCGCCCTAAAGACCGTCTTTCCCGCGCAGGCGGGAACCCATAGCACCTTCGCTGAGCACAGGTGCTATGGGTTCCCGCCTGCGCGGGAAAGACGGCTCAACAGCTGGAGCTTGTCGACGCGCACAAATATACATACGCAGGCCCACACGTCACAACGCCCGCAAGGCGCTGCGCTTGAGCAGCCATCCTTGCGGGCGCAAACCTGCGGGTCGTGCGGGTCTGGCTTTAAGCGTCGACGCCGAAGGACTTGGCCAGAGGCCCCAGGCCGCCGGCGAAGCCTTGGCCGATCGCCTTGAACTTCCACTCGGCGCCGGCGCGATACAGTTCGCCGAAGATCATCGCCGTTTCGGTCGAGCCGTCTTCCGACAGGTCGTAACGGGCCAGTTCCTTGTCGCCGTCGGCGTTCAGGCAGCGGATGTAGGCCTTGCCGACCATGCCGAAGTTTTGCTTGCGCGCTTCGGCTTCGTGAATGGTCACGCAGAACGAGATCTTGTCGATCTCGGCCGGCACCGCGCTCAGGTCGACATTGACCTTCTCGTCGTCGCCTTCGCCGGCGCCCGAGGTGTTGTCACCCGCGTGCGCCACCGAGCCATCGCTCGACTTGAGGTTGTTGTAGAAAATGAAATCGGCGTCGGCGCGGACCTTGCCGTCAGCCTTGAGCATGAAAGCGCTGCCGTCGAGGTCGAACGCACTGCCGTCGGTCGCGCGCGGGTCCCAGCCGAGGCCGATAACGACCTTGGTCAGGCCCGGAGCTTCCTTGCTCAGGTTGACGTTGCCGCCTTTTTGCAAACTGATTGCCATGTAAAACTCCTTGTAACGGGTTGAGGGACACTTTCACGCCAGCGTACTGGCGGCGATAATAAAATTACAGTGTTGCAATTTCCGGTCGTAATATACAACGTGCTTGCCCGCCTGTATATGGGCGCACTTGATTAGTAGGCAAGCCCTAAATTTTGTTTTTGAGGTTTTCGCGTCACGCCGGCGGGAGCGTTGCTGGACAGAAATCACCGCTGGCCATAAACTGACGAGGTTACCTCCAAGCGTCGCCACCCTGTCCATGACCCCAGATCTTGCTATCCGCCGTTCCATCCGCAAGGTCTCGCATGCCGACTTTGCCGCCTATCCCATCTGGGAATGGGCGATCGACGAGGAAGTCAACCTGGGCAACGGCGAGTCCTTCGTGCGCCCGACCAGCCTGGACGCGGTGCCGCTCGACGGCCCCGGTCATTATATTGTGGCGGCCAACACCACCCTGAGCGATGGCGTGATCCTGCCGTCCTGCGTCGAGGTCAGCACGCGCGGCAAGAAGCAGCATGTCGAGCCGATGTTCGTGTTTCTACTCGACCGGCACCTCGATTTCGCCGGGGTCGAGACCACCGCCTTGTTGAGCCGGTATACCAAGCGCGTGAATATTTATCCGGTGCGCTGGGAAATGGCGGTGCCGATGGCGGGCGAGGCGCGCCTGCGCAGCGGCAAGGTGCGGCGCGGGCTGTGGGAGCGCCTGGCGCAGTTCTGGGCCCGCCTGCGGCTCGGCTCGGGCGGACAGCCGCTGGCGCGCTAGCAATGTAAGGCAGCTAGCCTGGAGACCGTCGTTCCCGCGCAGGCGGGAACCCAAGGAGGTAGCGCTGCCAACGGCTTATCGCAAAACTTGGGTTCCCGCCTTCGCGGGAATGACGGATAAAAGGTTAGCGCACTAAGCAGGCGGTATGCGCCTTCATGTACTGTCAGACGCCAAAAAAACACGCTCCGGCACCTGTCCATCAAGCCCCGCATCCCCCGCCGTACAACACATCGACATACCTCCAACTAAGTTGTTGCGTCAAGCCTTTTTGCGTGCTATCCTAGCCGGCTTCGGTATGGATTCGTGTGTTTTTGGATCTGTCCTTTACTTGGTAGTTAAACAGTCAGCCCCGCCCAATCGCAGGTGGGAATGGAGAAAAAATGAGCCTAGGCCTTCTCGGTCGCAAGGTTGGAATGATGCGCATCTTTACGGATGAAGGGGACTCGATCCCTGTCACCGTTCTGGACGTGTCGAACAACCGTGTCGCACAAATCAAAACCCCTGAAACAGATGGTTATTCCGCTGTCCAGGTCGCATTCGGTCAACGTCGCGCTTCCCGCGTGACCAAAGCTGTTGCGGGTCACCACGCCAAAGCTGGCGTCGAAGCTGGCACCATGTTGCGCGAATTCCGCGTCGACGCTGGTAAAGCAGCCGAACTGAAAGCTGGCGATGTTGTCGCCGCTTCCCTGTTCGAAGTCGGTCAGAAGATCGATGTCCAAGGCGTTACGATCGGTAAGGGTTACGCCGGCGTCATCAAGCGTTACCACTTCGCTTCCGGTCGCGCAACGCACGGTAACTCGCGTTCGCACAACGTGCCAGGTTCCATCGGTATGGCGCAGGATCCAGGTCGTGTTTTCCCTGGTAAGCGCATGACCGGTCACCTCGGTGACGTGAATCGTACCGTACAGAATCTCGAAATCGCCCGTATTGATGCCGACCGTCAGCTGTTGCTGGTCAAAGGCGCGGTACCAGGTGCGAAAAATGGCCAGGTGATCGTTTCGCCAGCTATTAAATCCAAAGTTCAGAAGGGAGCTTAATCATGGAACTCAAGCTTCTGAATGAGCAAGGTCAAGCAGGTTCGAACGTCGCCGCAGCCGATACCGTTTTCGGTCGTGACTACAACGAAGCGCTGATCCACCAGATCGTCGTCGCCTACGCTGCCAACGCACGTAGCGGTAACCGCAAGCAGAAAGATCGTGAAGAAGTTCACCACACGACCAAGAAGCCATGGCGCCAAAAAGGTACCGGCCGCGCGCGTGCTGGTATGTCGTCCTCGCCACTGTGGCGCGGCGGCGGTCGGATTTTCCCGAACTCGCCTGACGAAAACTTCACCCACAAAGTGAACAAGAAGATGTATCGCGCAGGTATCTGCTCGATCCTGTCGCAACTGGCCCGCGAAGAGCGCCTGGTTGTGGTTGAAGGCATGACCATCGATGCTCCAAAGACCAAGCTGCTGTCGCAAAAGCTGCAGGGCATGGGCCTGGAATCGGTCCTGATCATCGCTGACAACCTCGTGGATAACCAGAACCTGTTGCTGGCATCGCGCAACCTGCCGAACGTGCTCGTCGTTGAGCCGCATCAGGCTGATCCGATGTCGCTGGTGTTCTACAAAAAAATCGTGGTCACCAAAGCGGCACTGGCCAAGATCGAGGAGATGTTCGCATGAGCGGCGTAATCAAATTTTCCGAAGAGCGCCTGATGAAGGTGCTCCAGGCGCCGGTCATTTCCGAGAAGGCCACCATGGTCGCGGAAAAGAACGAGCAGATCGTGTTCCGCGTATTGCCGGATGCGACCAAGCCTGAAATCAAGGCAGCCGTTGAACTGTTGTTCAAGGTTGAAGTGCTGTCGGTACAGACAGCCAATCGCCAAGGTAAGCAAAAGCGTTCGGGCCGTTTCAATGGCCGTCGCAACCATACCAAGCGTGCTTTCGTGTGCCTCAAGCCTGGCCAGGAAATCAACTTCTCCGAGGAGGCTAAATAATGGCACTCGTAAAGATGAAACCAACCTCACCAGGCCGTCGCGGCATGGTGAAGGTTGTGAACCCGGACCTGTACAAAGGTCGTCCGTTCGCAGCCCTGGTTGAAAAGAAATCGAAAACTGCCGGCCGTAACAACAACGGTCACATCACCACCCGCCACATCGGCGGTGGTCATAAGCAGCACTATCGCCTGATCGACTTCAAGCGTCAGAAGGATGGTATTCCGGCAAAGGTCGAGCGTATCGAATACGATCCAAACCGTACCGCGAACATCGCCCTGCTGTGCTATGCAGACGGTGAGCGCCAGTACATCATCGCAACCAAGGGCATGTCCGTTGGCGATTCGGTGATGAATGGTTCGGAAGCGCCTATCAAGTCGGGCAACTGCCTGCCTATCCGTAACATCCCAGTCGGCACCGTGATGCATTGCGTCGAGATGCTGCCAGGTAAAGGTGCCCAAATGGCACGTACCGCCGGCGCTGGTGTTGTTCTGATGGCGCGCGAAGGCACCTACGCTCAAGTGCGCCTGCGCTCGGGTGAAGTGCGCCGCGTGCACATCGAATGCCGTGCAACGGTTGGCGAAGTCGGTAATGCCGAGCACAGCCTGCGCAAGATCGGTAAAGCTGGCGCGATGCGCTGGCGCGGTGTTCGTCCTACCGTTCGCGGTGTGGTCATGAACCCGGTCGATCACCCGCACGGTGGTGGTGAAGGTAAAACCGCAGCTGGTCGTCATCCAGTGTCGCCTTGGGGCCAACAGACGAAGGGTAAGAAGACGCGCCGTAACAAGCGTACGACTTCGATGATCGTCTCGCGCCGCGGCAAGAAATAAGGATAAGACATGACACGTTCATTGAAAAAAGGGCCGTTTATCGACGCCCACCTGGTGAAAAAAGTCGAAACCGCGCAAGCGAATAAAGACAAAAAGCCAGTCAAAACCTGGTCGCGCCGTTCGACGATCTCGCCAGACTTCATCGGCCTGACGATCGCAGTGCATAACGGCAAGCTCCACGTGCCGGTATACATCTCCGAGAACATGGTTGGTCACAAGCTCGGCGAATTCGCACTGACCCGTACGTTCAAGGGCCATGCCGCTGACAAGAAGGCGAAGAAATAATGGAAACCAAAGCTATCCTCAAAGGTGTGCGCCTGTCCGACCAAAAAGGTCGTCTGGTTGCCGATCTGATCCGTGGCAAGAAGGTTGACGCAGCACTCAACATCTTGCAGTTCAGCCCGAAAAAAGGTGCAACGATCATCAAGAAGGTTCTGGAGTCCGCCATCGCGAACGCCGAGCACAATGATGGCGCTGACATCGACGAGCTGAAGGTCGTCCAGATCTACGTTGAAAAGGGTCCTATCCTGAAGCGCTTCACTGCACGCGCTAAAGGCCGGGGTGATCGCATCTCAAAACAATCCTGTCACATCTACGTGACTGTCGGCAACTAAGGGGTCACGATGGGACAGAAGATTCATCCAACAGGCTTTCGCCTGTCAGTAACCCGTAACTGGGCATCGCGTTGGTACGCGGGCAATGGTAACTTTGCCCAAATGCTCAACGAAGATCTCAAGGCACGTGCGTTCCTGAAAAAGAAACTGAAGAACGCTTCGGTTGGCCGCATCGTCATCGAGCGTCCTGCCAAGAACGCGCGCTTCACGATCTACAGCTCGCGTCCAGGCGTGGTCATTGGTAAAAAAGGCGAAGACATCGAAGTACTGAAGTCGGCGCTGACCAAGATCATGGGCGTTCCTGTGCACGTGAACATCGAAGAAATCCGCAAGCCGGAAATCGACTCGCAGCTGATCGCCGATTCGATCTCGCAGCAGCTGGAAAAGCGCATCATGTTCCGCCGCGCTATGAAGCGCGCCATGCAAAACGCCATGCGTCTGGGTGCCCTGGGCATCAAGATCATGTCGTCGGGCCGTCTGAACGGCATCGAAATCGCACGTAAAGAGTGGTACCGCGAAGGCCGCGTGCCTCTGCACACCCTGCGCGCCGATATCGACTATGGCACCAGCGAAGCAGCAACGACCTACGGCATCATCGGCGTCAAGGTCTGGGTATACAAGGGTGACCGCGCGCCGAACGGCGACGCACCAGTCATCGATACCCCGGCTGACGAGAAGAAGAGCCGCGGTCCGCGCCGTGATGATGGCAAGCCAGCAGGTCGTCCGCGTCCAGCCGGTGCTCCAGGCGGTCGTCCAGGTTCAACCCCAACTGGCGCTCCAGTCGTCCGTGCTCGTCCTGCAGTCGCAGTGAAGAAGCCGGAAGCGGCTGCTGCTGCACCAGCTGAGAAAGCAGGAGAATAATCATGCTGCAACCAGCACGCAGGAAGTATCGTAAAGAGCAGAAAGGCCGTAACACCGGCATTTCGCACACACGCGGCACCGCTGTCTCGTTCGGTGAATTCGGTCTGAAGGCAGTTGCCCGCGGCCGTATCACAGCACGTCAGATCGAAGCAGCTCGTCGTGCCATGACCCGTCACATCAAGCGCGGTGGTCGTATTTGGATCCGTATTTTCCCGGACAAGCCAATTTCGAACAAGCCAGCTGAAGTTCGTATGGGTAACGGTAAAGGTAACCCGGAGTACTACGTCGCTGAAATCCAGCCAGGCAAAGTACTGTACGAAATGGACGGCGTCGATGAGACGCTGGCCCGGGAAGCGTTCCGTCTGGCCGCCGCCAAACTGCCACTGGCGACGACGTTTGTCATCCGCCAAGTCGGCCAATAAAAGGAGTCGTATATGAAAGCAACAGAACTCCGCGGCAAAGACCAGGCAGCTCTTCAGAAAGAGCTGAATGATTTGTTGAAGGCACAGTTCGGCATGCGCATGCAAATCGCAACGCAGCAGCTGAGCAACACTTCGCAACTCAAGAAGGTACGCCGCGACATCGCGCGTGTGAAGACTGTTATGAACTCGAAGGAAGCCAAATGACCGAAACTACTAAAGTCGCCCTGAAGCGCACCTTGGTCGGTAAAGTGGTTTCCGACAAGATGGACAAGACTGTTACCGTCCTGATCGAGCGTCACGTCAAGCACCCTTTGTACGGCAAGATCATCATGCGTTCGAACAAGTATCACGCGCATGACGAAACCAACTCGGTCAAGACCGGTGATACGGTTGAGATTCAAGAAGGTCGTCCGATCTCGAAGACCAAGGCTTGGACCGTGACTCGCGTTGTGCAAGCAGCGCAAGTTATCTAAGACTTAAAGACGGAAGGATGGTCCAGGCGCAAGCGGGGCGATCCTTCCAGTAATGCCAGTAGTGCCGGATGGGGGTGTCGCATATTTGTGCGGCAGCCAGCTTCCGGATAATTAGTCCTTGCGGGCCCGCCAGTATTGTGTGATACTAGCGGGCTTCGTTCATGTAACGCCGCATTGTTAGTCACCCCGGTGGCCGCGGCCTGCAACGAAAGTTTTTGGAAAGTCCATCACCCAATCAATCGACCCAGCAGGGGAGGTTGGCGGGACCAAGACTGACCGCAGGCCCACATTGTGGGGATTCTTCGGCTTAAGTTGGGAAAGAGAATACTATGATTCAAACTGAAAGCCGGCTCGAAGTAGCCGACAATACCGGTGCCAAGGAAGTTATGTGCATCAAGGTATTGGGCGGTTCCAAGCGCCGTTATGCTGGCATTGGCGACGTGATCAAGGTAACCGTTAAGGTTGCTGCGCCACGCGGCCGTGTCAAAAAAGGTGAAATTTATAACGCTGTGGTTGTGCGTACCGCTAAAGGTGTGCGCCGCCAAGACGGCTCCCTGGTGAAGTTTGACGGCAATGCTGCCGTTTTGCTCAACGCCAAGCTCGAGCCGATCGGTACCCGTATTTTTGGACCAGTCACGCGCGAACTGCGCACTGAAAAGTTCATGAAAATCGTGTCCCTGGCACCTGAAGTCCTGTAAGGAGTCGTAATGGATAAGATTCGTAAAAACGACGAAGTCATCGTTCTGACCGGGAAAGACAAGGGCAAGCGCGGTATCGTTCAGCAACGTATCGATGCTGAGCATGTCGTGGTTGAAGGCATCAACGTCGCTAAAAAAGCGACCAAGCCGAACCCAATGACCGGTGTAACTGGTGGTATCGTCGACAAGACAATGCCGATTCACGTGTCCAACGTTGCATTGTTCAATGCAGCGACTGGCAAGGCAGACCGCGTGGGCTTTAAAATCGTAGACGACAAAAAAGTCCGCGTTTTCAAGTCCTCCGGCGAAGTAGTGAAGGTTTAAGACATCATGGCCCGTCTCCAAGCATTTTATAAAGATAAGGTCGTTGCCGACCTGGTCGCCAAATTTGGCTACAAATCGGCAATGGAAGTCCCGCGCCTGACCAAGATCACCCTGAACATGGGTGTGGGTGAAGCGATCGCCGACAAGAAGGTTCTCGAGCACGCTGTCGCCGACCTGACCAAGATCGCCGGCCAGAAGCCAGTGACCACCAAGTCGCGCAAAGCAATCGCGGGTTTCAAGATCCGTGAAGGCTATCCGATCGGTACCATGGTCACCCTGCGCGGTGCCCGTATGTACGAATTCCTGGATCGTTTCATCACCGTGGCCCTGCCGCGCGTGCGTGACTTCCGTGGCGTTAATGGCCGTTCGTTCGATGGCCGTGGTAACTACAACATCGGTGTCAAGGAACAGATCATTTTCCCTGAAATCGAGTACGACAAGATTGACGCGTTGCGCGGTATGAATATCAGCATCACGACAACCGCCAAGACCGACGACGAAGCGAAAGCTCTGCTCGCCGCCTTTAAATTTCCGTTCAGAAACTGAGATCATGGCAAAACTAGCACTGATTAACCGCGAACAGAAGCGTGCAGACCTGGTGGAGAAATTCGCCCCGAAGCGTGCCGCTCTGAAAGCCATCATCGACGACCAGTCGAAGTCGGAAGAAGAACGTTATGAAGCCCGTCTGAAGTTGCAGGCTCTGCCGCGCAACTCGGCCCCGACCCGCCAGCGTAACCGCTGCGCCGTGACCGGCCGTCCACGTGGCACATTCCGTAAATTCGGTCTGGCCCGTATCAAGCTCCGTGAATTTGCCATGCGTGGTGAGATTCCGGGTATGACTAAAGCAAGCTGGTAATAGGAGAATAAGCAATGAGTATGAGCGATCCTATCGCCGATATGCTGACCCGCATTCGCAACGCACAAGGTGTTCAAAAGACGACCGTGGCCATGCCATCGTCGAAAGTTAAAGTAGCGATTGCTGTCGTCCTCAAGGACGAGGGTTACATTGAAGATTTCGCCGTCACCGCAACCGGTGGCAAGGCGGAACTGAAGATCGGTTTGAAGTATTACGTTGGCCGTCCGGTCATCGAGCGTTTAGAGCGTGTGTCCCGTCCGGGCCTGCGCGTCTACAAAGGCAAAGATGACATCCCTACCGTGATGAATGGCCTGGGTGTGGCGATCGTGTCGACCCCGCAAGGCGTCATGACCGACCGCAAAGCACGCGCCACCGGTGTCGGCGGCGAAGTTATTTGCTACGTGGCTTAAGGAGTATCGACAATGTCCCGAGTAGCTAAAATGCCGATCGCTGTCCCAGCTGGCGCCGATGTGGCGATCACTGCAGCAGCGATCACCGTCAAGGGCCCGTTGGGCACCATGACCCAGGCCCTGAACGGCCTGGTAAAAGTAGAAAACAAAGATGGCACGCTGAGCTTCGACGTCGTCGACGACAGCCGTGAGTCGAACGCGATGTCCGGCACCTTGCGTGCCCTGGTCAACAATATGGTGACCGGCGTGACCAAAGGCTTCGAGAAGAAGCTGTCCCTGGTGGGCGTGGGCTACAAAGCCCAGGCCGCCGGCGACAAGCTGAACCTGTCGCTGGGTTTCTCGCACCCTGTTGTGCACTCGATGCCAGCAGGCGTGACTTGCGCCACCCCAACCCCGACCGAAATCATCATCAAGGGTATCGATCGTCAACAGGTTGGTCAGGTCGCTGCAGAAGTGCGCGCTTACCGCTCCCCTGAGCCTTACAAAGGCAAGGGCGTCCGCTATGTGGACGAAGTGGTTAAGCTTAAAGAAACCAAGAAGAAATAATAGGGCTGACCATGGACAAGAAAGAATCACGTCTGCGTCGTGGACGCCAGACCCGCATCAAGATCGCGGAACTGAAAGTAAATCGTCTGTCGGTACATCGTACCAACCAGCACATTTACGCCAACCTGATCAGCCCGGACGCGAAAATCCTGGTTTCGGCGTCCACCGCCGAAGCCGAAGTTCGCGCCGAACTGGCAGGCAAGTCCGGCAAGGGTGGCAATGCCGCCGCTGCCGCCTTGATTGGCAAGCGCGTCGCCGAGAAAGCACTGAAAGCAGGGATTACCGAAGTTGCGTTCGACCGCTCCGGTTTCCGTTACCACGGCCGTGTGAAGGCGTTGGCAGAAGCCGCGCGTGAAGCCGGTCTGAAGTTCTAAGGAAGAATCGTCATGGCAAAAATGCAAGCGAAAATGCAAAGCGACAAGCCGGATGATGGCATGCGCGAAAAGATGATCGCGATCAACCGCGTGACCAAAGTGGTCAAGGGTGGTCGTATCATGGGTTTTGCAGCACTGACCGTTGTGGGCGACGGCGATGGCCGTATCGGCATGGGCAAGGGCAAATCGAAAGAAGTGCCAGTGGGCGTGCAGAAGGCAATGGAAGAAGCCCGTCGTAACCTGATCAAGGTTCCTCTGAAGAACGGTACTTTGCACCACACAGTCACCGGCCGTCACGGCGCATCGAAAGTAATGATGATGCCTGCCAAGCCTGGTACCGGCGTGATCGCGGGTGGCGCCATGCGCGCTATCTTCGAAGTAATGGGCGTAACCGATGTCGTGGCGAAATCCACGGGCTCGTCGAACCCTTACAACCTGGTCCGCGCTACCCTGGACGGTTTGTCGAAAATGAGTACTGCAAGCGACATCGCCGCCAAGCGCGGCAAGTCGGTTGAAGACATTCTGGCTTAAGGCGGACAAAATGACACAAGCTACCAAAACAGTCAAAGTTCAGTTGGTCATGGGCCTGATCGGCACGCGCGAATCGCATCGCGCTACCGTTCGCGGTCTGGGTCTGCGTCGCGTCAACTCGGTTTCCGAGTTGGAAGACACCCCTTCGGTGCGCGGCATGATCAACAAAGTTTCGTACCTCGTTAAAGTTGTTTCGTAAGCCTTCGGGCTTATGAACGGAGAAAACAATGGAATTGAATACAATTCAACCAGCTGAAGGCGCCAAGCATTACAAGCGCCGCGTAGGCCGTGGTATTGGTTCGGGCATCGGTAAAACCGCTGGCCGTGGCCACAAAGGTCAGAAGTCGCGTTCGGGCGGTTTCCACAAGGTCGGCTTCGAAGGCGGTCAGATGCCTCTGCAGCGCCGTTTGCCTAAGCGTGGTTTCAAATCGCTCAACGCAACGTTCAAGGCTGAAGTGCGTCTGTCCGACTTGAACAACCTGGCGGTCGGCGATGTCGACATCCTGGTGCTCAAGCAAGCAGGCGTTCTGCAAGTGCTGGCGCGCGATGTGCGCGTGATCCTGTCCGGCGAGATCACCAAAGCGGTGAACCTCAAGGGCTTGAAAGTAACGGCAGGCGCGAAAGCGGCCATCGAAGCAGCTGGCGGCACGGTAGCGTAAGTTGCAGGCTAACAGCTTGATCGGAGCATAAATTGGCGACTAATTCACAACTTGGTAAAAGTGCGGCAGCCGGTTTCCCATGGAGTCGGCTCTGGTTTTTGCTCGGCGCGTTGGTCGTGTATCGTCTGGGTGCCCATGTCCCTGTTCCAGGGATTAACCCGGATGTACTGGCTGAGACGTTCAGCAGGAATCAAGGCGGCATCCTGGGCATGTTCAACATGTTCTCGGGTGGCGCGCTGGAGCGCGCGGCAGTTTTCGCTCTCGGTATTACGCCGTACATTTCGGCTTCGATCATCATGCAGCTGGCCGGCCTCGCAATTCCGGCCGTTGAGGCACTGAAGAAAGAAGGCGAATCCGGACGCCGCAAGATCACCCAGTACACGCGCTACTTCACGGTGGTGCTGGCACTGGTGCAGGCAACCTTCATCGCCGTCGGCCTCGAAGCATTGCCGGGCCTGGTGATCGATCCTGGCATGGCTTTCCGTTTCGTGGCGGTCGTTTCGCTGCTGACCGGTACCATGTTCCTGATGTGGCTGGGCGAACAGATTACCGAACGAGGCCTCGGCAACGGGATTTCGATCATTATCTTTGCCGGCATTGCAGCTGGTTTGCCATCGGCGCTGAGCAGCTTGTTTGCACTCGTGTCGAACGGCGCCATCAGCAGCCTGTCAGCGATTTTCATCATCCTGCTGGTCGGATTCGTTACTTTTGGTGTGGTATTTGTCGAACGTGGCCAACGCAAGATCCTGGTCAATTATGCGAAGCGCCAGGTTGGCAACAAAGTCATGGGTGGTCAGACCAGCCATTTGCCTTTGAAGCTGAACATGGCAGGCGTGATCCCGCCGATCTTCGCATCGTCGATCATCTTGTTCCCGGCCACCATCGTGGACTGGTTCACGAAGGGCAAAGATTCCAGCACACCGGTAGTCGGTTTCCTGAAAGACTTGGCGGCATCGATGGGGCCAGGCGAGCCTATCCATGCTCTGTTGTATGCGGTGGCAATCGTGTTTTTCTGTTTCTTCTATACGGCGCTGGTCTTTAACAGCAAGGAAACAGCGGATAACCTGAAGAAAAGTGGTGCCTTCGTGCCGGGGATTCGTCCCGGCGACCAAACGGCGCGATATATCGACAAGATCCTGATGCGCTTGACACTGGCCGGAGCGGTGTACATCACCTTAGTGTGCTTGTTGCCGGAATTTATGCAGGCCCGTTGGAAAGTGCCATTCTATTTTGGCGGTACTTCCCTGTTGATTATTGTGGTTGTCACCATGGACTTCATGGCTCAAGTACAAAACTACGTCATGTCGCAGCAATATGAATCGCTGCTGCGCAAGGCAAATTTCAAGGGCGGAATTCCGACGCGCTAACCGGCGGTTACCGCGAACCAGGAGTGTACAGACCGAATGGCAAAAGACGACGTCATACAAATGCAGGGCGAGATTCTTGAGAATCTCCCTAATGCAACGTTTCGAGTAAAGCTGGAAAACGGGCACGTGGTGCTCGGACACATTTCGGGTAAAATGCGGATGAACTACATCCGCATCCTGCCCGGCGACAAAGTCACGGTGGAGTTGACGCCGTACGACTTGAGCCGGGCCCGCATCGTGTTCCGGACCAAGTAAATTTAAGTAATCAATCCGAACATAAGAGAGTGCAAATATGAAAGTTCTCGCATCAGTCAAGCGGATCTGCCGCAACTGCAAGATCATCAAGCGCAAAGGCGTCGTCCGCGTAATCTGCGTGGAACCGCGTCACAAGCAGCGTCAAGGTTAATTTAACGTTATTTATTGAGGAATAACGAATGGCACGTATTGCAGGGGTTAATATCCCCAATCATCAGCACACCGTAATCGGCCTCACGGCTATCTACGGTGTTGGCCGCCCGCGCGCACAGAAGATCTGCGCACAAACGGGTGTTGCGACCAACAAAAAGGTCAAGGACCTGGACGACAGCGAACTGGAAAAACTGCGCGAGGCCGTCGGCACTTTCGTAGTCGAAGGCGATCTGCGTCGTGAACTGTCCATGAACATCAAGCGCTTGATGGATCTGGGCTGCTACCGCGGTATGCGTCATCGTAAGGGTCTGCCTTGCCGCGGCCAGCGTACACGCACCAATGCTCGTACTCGCAAGGGTCCGCGCAAGGCCGCACAATCGCTTAAGAAATAATAGGACAACACCATGGCTAAGCAACAAAGCAGCGCCGCAGCAGCGCGCGTTCGCAAAAAAGTTAAAAAGAACGTCGCTGAAGGCATCGCACATGTCCACGCATCGTTCAACAACACCATCATCACGATCACCGATCGCCAGGGCAATGCCCTGTCGTGGGCGACGTCCGGCGGTGCTGGCTTCAAGGGTTCGCGTAAATCGACCCCGTTCGCAGCGCAGGTTGCGGCAGAAGCAGCAGGCAAGGTCGCTGTCGAGTGCGGCGTGAAGAACCTCGAAGTACGTATCAAGGGCCCAGGTCCTGGTCGTGAATCGGCAGTTCGCGCTTTGAACAACCTGGGTATCAAGATCACCGAAATCCAGGACGTGACGCCAGTGCCGCACAACGGCTGCCGTCCACCAAAGCGTCGTCGTATCTGATACGGCCCGCTGGCGACCGGAACACCGTTTCCGGCCGTTTGTTGTAAATTAGTCGTTGATGATCGCCGGCGCAGTCCCCGAATAGGGTATACTGCCCGGCTGTTGTCGCCTGTCGCGGTTTTTCCGCACGGGTTTATTGTCAGCCACCGTCTGGCGCATTGCGTACGGACTAGCGCCTGGCCAGCATCACAGGATGCCGCCGGGGCGTCATTATTCTAAAGGAAACATTGTGGCACGTTATATCGGACCTAAAGCAAAACTGTCCCGCCGTGAAGGTACGGACCTGTTCCTCAAGAGCGCACGTCGCTCGCTCGATTCGAAATGCAAACTGGACGTCAAGCCAGGCCAGCACGGTGTCAAATCCGGTGCTCGTACCTCGGACTACGGTAACCAGTTGCGCGAAAAGCAAAAAGTCAAGCGCATGTACGGCGTCCTCGAGCGTCAGTTCCGCCGCTACTTCGCTGAAGCAAACCGTCGCAAGGGCAACACCGGCGAAGCGCTGCTGCGTTTGCTGGAAGCGCGTCTCGACAACGTCTGCTACCGCATGGGCTTCGGCTCGACCCGCGCTGAAGCGCGTCAGCTGGTCAGCCACAAAGCGTTCACCGTCAACGGTAACGTTGTGAACATCGCTTCGTACGCTGTCAAGACCGGCGACGTCATCGCTGTTCGCGAAAAGTCGAAAAAGCAAGTGCGTATCGTTGAAGCCCTGTCGCTGGCTGAACAAGTTGGTATGCCTAGCTGGGTTTCGGTTGACTCGAAGAAAATGGAAGGCACCTTCCGTTCGTTCCCAGAGCGTAACGAAATCGCTAACGACGTCAACGAATCGCTGATCGTCGAGCTCTACTCGCGTTAATCGACGGCATTGCGGGCGGCAATGCCGCCCGCCCAGCGGTCGTCCCCGCGCAGGCGGGGAACTAATTTTCGGCTTCCCGCCACGCGGGGAGCCGTCCCCGACCTGGGCGGCCCCCTGGTCGGGGAGTCAAGTTTCTCGCGCAAGCGAGAATTTTCATTTCTAATGCCATCAGCCTTATCGGTGTAATGAGCCGAGGGTATTGAAAAGGACATTTCATGCAAAACAGTCTGTTGAAGCCACGTATTATCGATGTTGAAACTCTCGGTGCCGGTCACGCCAAAGTCGTGATGGAGCCGTTCGAGCGTGGCTATGGCCACACATTGGGTAATGCGTTGCGCCGCGTACTGCTGTCGTCGATGGTCGGCTACGCGCCAACCGAAGTGACGATCGCCGGCGTTGTCCATGAGTATTCGTCGCTGGACGGCGTGCAAGAAGACGTGGTCGACCTGTTGCTGAACCTGAAGGGCGTGGTCTTCAAAGTCCACAACCGCGATTCGGTCACGCTGACCCTGAAAAAGGAAGGCGAAGGCGCGATCCTGGCTTCCGACATCGACCTGCCGCATGACGTCGAACTGATCAATCCAGACCACGTGATCGCCCACTTGACCGCTGGCGGCAAGCTGGACATGCAGATCAAGGTCGAAAAAGGCCGTGGCTATGTGCCGGGCAACGTCCGTCGCCTGTCGGAAGACACCAACAAGACGATCGGCCGCATCATCCTGGACGCCTCGTTCTCGCCGGTGCGCCGCGTGTCGTACTTCGTTGAATCGGCCCGCGTCGAACAGCGTACCGACCTCGACAAGCTGGTGATCAACATCGAAACCAACGGCGTGATTACGCCGGAAGAAGCGATCCGTCAATCGGCGCGCGTGCTGGTCGATCAACTGAACGTGTTCGCGGCGCTGGAAGGCACCGAAGCGGCTGCCGAAGCACCGTCGCGCATCCCGCTGGTCGATCCGATCCTGCTGCGTCCGGTCGACGACCTGGAACTGACCGTGCGTTCGGCCAACTGCCTGAAAGCAGAAAACATTTACTACATCGGCGACCTGATCCAGCGTTCGGAAAACGAACTGCTCAAGACGCCGAACCTGGGCCGCAAGTCCCTGAACGAAATCAAGGAAGTGCTGGCATCGCGCGGCTTGACCTTGGGCATGAAGCTCGAAAACTGGCCACCAGCCGGCCTCGAGAAGTAATCGCAGCACCGTCCGGGACAGGGGTTCCGGGCGTATTACTCCATACCAACCGGCCCGCGCTGAAAGGCGATCGAAGAGCTGGATTTAAACAACTCGAAAGGAATTACCATGCGTCACCGTCACGGCCTTCGCAAGCTGAATCGTACTTCGTCCCACCGTCTGGCAATGCTGCGCAACATGACCGTTTCCCTGCTGCGTCATGAAGCCATCAAAACCACCGTGCCAAAAGCCAAGGAACTGCGCCGCGTAGTCGAGCCGATCCTGACGATGGGCAAGACCGACACCCTGGCCAACAAGCGTCTGGCATTCGCCCGCCTGCGCGACCGCGAAATGGTGTTGAAGCTGTTCGCCGAACTCGGCCCACGTTACGCAAACCGCAACGGCGGCTACCTGCGTATCCTGAAAATGGGTTTCCGCGTTGGCGACAATGCACCAATGGCTTACGTTGAACTGATGGACCGTCCAGAAGTCACCGAAGTTGAAGACGCACCAACCGCTGAGTAATCGGCGCGGTACGTAGAAAAAAGCCAGGCTCAGCCTGGCTTTTTTTCGTCCATTGGCTATCGAGGGCGGCGACATCAAGAGATCCGGCCATGAGAGGATGAGGATGGTCAAATTCAGAATTTCCCGATTTGACAGGGAGGCACCGGCCCATGTGCTCGACATGGGCGATCTGACGTTTGTTTTTGACGACAAAATCATGTCGACAGAGGGCAATTCCCGCTATGCGAACATGGTGTACCTGTCCGTCGTCGAGCTGATCGATATTTTGACTACGTTACGGCGCGGTGCGAAAAGTCGACGATTTGTCGCTGCTGATTCGTCATTTACCCTGATGTTTGAACAGAAAAGACAACACATTTACGTTTGGAATGAAATCAAGAAATATGGACCCTTCTTTGTGGATGAACTTCTCGCGGCGGTGAATGCCGGCATCGACCATTTCCTTGCTGATCCGCTTAACGAGCTCCTTCCGAATGGCCCCATGCACGGCGACTTCCATGAAAGTTGTCGCGAACTCAAAGAAATGTTACTCGGACTGTGAGTCGACGCTACGATGCACTGGCGAACAGGTCTCCATGCCAGTCCTGCTGCTCCTCAGCCAACCACGCATACTTCTTCTTTTGCGCCAGAGGCGCCAGAGGTGTCAATCGAATCTGATATCGGCGCAACAGGGCAATAAGATCCCGGAGCGCATCCCGGTTGAGGTGCTTTTGAATGATGCCAATTTCCAGCTGGCGCGCTATTCCCCGATATCCGGAGACAGCGGCATTGTCGTCCAAGCCGTGGAAGAAACGCCGTTCGTCTCCCGCGGAATAGAAAGTGTTCAAGTCAATCATCAGTTTCATCTGTGCCCTGTTAATCTGTCTTGCTACCCATCGCGAACGTGCGTGATCCAGCGCGGCACTTTGCGGCCGTCATTATAGGCCCCGGCCATGTCCCGCCGCAGACGGGAACTCTTCCCCGGGTGTACTATTCTGCTTCGCATCCCGCTAAGGAAGTCATGTTTGCCTTTTCGTTGAAAGCGCCGGCCCACGCCTTCGCGCTGTTCCTGCTCGCCCTCTCGTTCCTGTTCGCCGCCCCCGCGCGCGCGGAAGACGACTATCTCGCCCCCGAGGTGGCCTTCAAGTTTTCGGCCCGCATGGTCGACCCGCAAACCATCGCCGTCACCTACGACATCGCCGACGGCTACTATATGTACCGCGAACGCTTCAAATTCACTGTCGCCAACGCCACCCTCGGCGCTCCGGTCATCCCGGCCGGCAAGGTCAAGTTCGACGAAACGTTCCAGAAGGACGTCGAAACCTACCGCAAGAAGGTCACCATCACGATTCCCGTCGAATCGTCCGGCATGTTCACCTTGACGGCATCCTCGCAAGGCTGCGCTGACGCCGGCCTGTGCTACGCGCCGCAGGAAGCGGTCGCGCGCCTGGTCGGTTCCGGCGGTTCGTCGCCCGTGCCCGGCATGAAGCCCGGCATTGCCATCCCCGGCGCCACGCCAGCGATGCAGGACATCGGCAACCCTGCCGTCCTCGAGCAAGCGGCAAGCGCACCGGCCACCTCCACCCCAGCGCCTGGCGACAGCGCCGCGCTGCTCGGCGGCGGCAAGCTCTGGCTGATCATTCCTGCCTTCATCGTGTTCGGCCTCGGCCTGTCGTTTACCCCCTGCGTGCTGCCGATGGTGCCGATCCTGGCGTCGATCATCGTCGGCGAAGGCGCCAACACCACGCGCGCGCGCGGCTTCATCCTGGCGCTGGCGTATTCGCTGGGCATGGCCCTGGTCTACACCGCCCTCGGTGTGGCCGCCGGCCTGATGGGCGAAGGCCTGGCCGCCGAGCTGCAAAAGCCATGGATCCTGATCGGCGTGGGCATCATGATCGTCGGCCTGTCGCTGTCGATGTTCGGCGTGTACGAACTGCAAGTGCCTACCTTCCTGCAAAGCCGCCTGGCCAGCGCGTCGGACCGCCAGTCGGCCGGCAAACTCGCCGGCGTGTTCGTCATGGGCGCCATTTCGGCCCTGATCGTCGGTCCGTGCGTGGCGGCGCCGCTGGCCGGCGCGCTGACCTTCATCTTCCAAACACGCGACGGCGTCATCGGCGGCGTGGCCCTGTTCTCGCTGGCGGTGGGCATGAGCATTCCGCTGCTGCTGGTCGGCTTGTCGGCCGGTTCCCTGCTGCCGCGTACCGGCGGCTGGATGAACAAGGTCAAGAAATTCTTCGGCGTGACCATGCTGGGCATGGCCTTGTGGCTCACTTCCCCGGTGTTGCCGCCGCTGCTGCACATGCTGCTGTGGAGCGCGCTGTTGCTTGGCTACGGCGTCTATCTGCTGCGCGACACCCGCCACTGGGGCGCGATGGCGCTGGGGGCCGCTTTCGCCATTCTCGGCGCGGTGCAACTGGTCGGCCTGGCCACCGGTGGGCGCGACCCGCTCGCGCCGCTGGCCCACCTGGGCGTGGGCGGGCAGCAGCATGGGCTGGCGTTCACCCGCATCAAAACCGTGGCCCAGCTCGACGCCGCGCTGGCGCAAAACGCCGGCAAGACCGCGATGCTTGATTTTTATGCCGATTGGTGTGTGTCTTGCAAGGAAATGGAAAAGCTGACCTTCGTCGATGCGCGCGTCAAGCAACAACTGGCCGGCACCCTGCTGCTGCAGGTGGACGTAACCGCCAACGATGCCGACGACAAGGCCATGCTCAAGCGCTTCGGCCTGTTCGGGCCGCCGGGGATCATCTTGTTCGACAAGGGCGGCCAGGAAATCGCCGCCAGCCGCGTCATCGGGTATCAGAATGCGGATAAGTTCACGGCATCGCTCAGGAAGCTGAACTAGCCAGCTTAGTTATCCGGCAGGATGAAGTCGTCATTCTCGGGTTTGCCGCCCAGCAGTTCATCGAGACGGCCGCGCAGGCTGCGCGCCATCTCGCTGCCTTTGGCCTTGAGCACGGCTTGCAGGTACTGCAGGCGCAGCGCGCGGAAGTCGCTGACGTTATTGCACTTTTCAACCTTGAGTTGCAGCATGATGCCGCGCAGGCCGATGGTGCTCTTGATGGTCTGGTTGTAAAAATCGTACAGGTGACGGAAACGCGTAGCGTCGTCGAGCAGGCTTTCGGCCAGCGCTTGCGGCGATTGCAAGTGCGCACTGGCCACCTGCGGTAGCGGCGCCTCGTCAGGGACATCGGCTTCCAGGTGGGCGCCCTCGACGCCGGCCGCGCGCCGCGCCATCTGGCGCGCACGGGCCGACTGCGGCAGCTTCGATGGCGGCCCCGCCGCCGGATCCGGTTCCGAGCCGCTGGCCAGGAAGATGTAGCCGTCGTGCAGCAGTTCCTTGACACTCTCCTCGGTCACGCCCACGCCGGCAAAATTGCGCAGCAAATCGTCAAGCGAGTGGCGGCCGTCGATCATCACCAGCAGCGTACGCAGGCGCGACGCCAGCTGGTGCTTGCGGGTGGATATTTCCTCTCGACCCTTGTCGGTCTTGTCGTACACCATCGTGCCCATGCTGCCTCCGGATTGTGGTTTTTAATGCCGCAGCCGGAAAAGGTTTTTGGATTGCCGCGCGGATAGATTTCCTCAGGATACACTATGTTACACTTTGTGAGAATGCTGTAGCGCCTTTATGTGAGGCAGCGGGCAACAAGTGCGGTGTAAGTACAACATTGCTAAAAATTAAGCCCTGCACGCCGGAGGGGCGCGCAGGGCGTGATCAAGCATGCTGTGGCCCGGGAAAGCGGCCGGGATCACGGCTCAGGCAGGGCGCTTGTGCTTGCCGTGATGGCCGCGCCGCATGCCTTGCTCGTCAAACACTTTCTTTTGTTCCGGCGTGAGCGTCGCATACAAGGTGTTCAGCGCGGCCAGCCGGGTTTCCATGTGGGCCACGTGCTGCTTGGCCATGTCCAGCTGCTGTTCCATGCGTTCCGGCGCGCTCTTGCCGGCCCACTGGCCGCGTGCGCCACGGGCAGGGCGCTCGCCCGGCTTGCTGGCGGCGCTCCACGCGGCCCAGGCCGGTTCTTGTTCCGCGCTCAGCTTGAGCTGCTCGTGCAGGCGCGCCTGGCGCTCGGCCATGTGGGCTTGGCGCTTGGCCACGTGCGCGGCGCGCTCGCCGTGATGGCGTTCCACGCTGGCCGCTTTCGGCTTGCTCTCCTGGGCGTGCACGGCAACGGCGGCGCCGCCCATGCCCAGGACGGCCAGGCTGATCACGAGGGTGTTGCGGACGGTAGTGAGTACGTTCATGGCGTTTCCTTTGGATGAAATGTGCGGGGTGCAACTGCATCATCTGCCTTGCATGTTTCCATGCCGTTTCCGCTGCCAATCAGTTTGTATCAATATGTATCGGCCCCATGCCAATATACATGACGATACAAAACCGCTATCCGGGGCCACGGTAAGTGGGGATAATTGCGGGCATGGATACTCCTTCTACCATTCTCATCGTCGACGACGACCGCGACATCCGCTCGCTGCTGGCCGATTACCTCGAATCGAACGGCTACCGCGCCCTGGCGGCCGCCGACGGCACGGCCATGTGGAAGACGCTCGACGAAGCGCGCCCCGACCTGATTGTGCTCGACCTGAACCTGCCGGGCGACGACGGGCTGACCTTGTGCCGCAAGCTGCGCGCCAATTCGACCCTGCCGGTGATCATGCTGACCGCCCGCAACGAGCCGCTCGACCGCATCCTGGGCCTCGAAATGGGCGCCGACGATTACCTGCCCAAGCCGTTCGAGCCGCGCGAGCTGCTGGCGCGCATCCGCAGCGTGCTGCGCCGCAGCCACGCGATGCCGTCCAACGCCCCCTCCGACAACGCCCAGCAGATGCGCTTTTCCGGCTGGACGCTCGACCTGACCGCGCGCCACCTGCTCAATCCCGAGGGCATCGTGATCATGCTCTCGGGCGCCGAATTTCGCTTGCTGCGCGTGTTCCTCGAGCATCCCAACCGCGTGCTCAACCGCGACCAGCTGCTCAACCTGACCCAGGGCCGCGACGCCGATCCGTTCGACCGCTCGATCGACATCCAGATCAGCCGCCTGCGCCAGAAGCTCGGCGAAGACGCGCGCCTGCCGCAGATCATCAAGACAGTGCGCAACGGCGGCTACGTGCTGGCCGGCCAGGTGACGGTGGAGCCGGGCACGTGAAGGCCTTCTTCGGTTCGATGACCGGGCGCGTGTTCCTCACACTGTTGCTCGGCGTCGTGATCACGGCCGTGCTGACCCAGCTGCTGGCCGAAAACGAACGCCAGCGGGTCATCGAAGCCTTCCGCGACCAGCACGCCATGGACCGTGCCGAGCAACTCATCACCGCCACCGAAACCGTGCCCGCCTCGGCCCGCCTGGCCTATCTGTCGGTGGCCAACCGGCCCGGCATCCAGCTGGTGGTCATCGCTGACGACTTGCCGGTCAAGCCGGCCCAATCGGCCTTCACGGCGGCCCTGGCCGTGCGCATGGGGCCGCAGTACAAGCTGGCCACCATCGCGGCCCGGCCCGCCGCCTGCGACGTGCCGCGCATCCAGAACAGCATGTTCGGCCCGACCGAATCGCAATGGAAAGGCGTGTGCGAAAGCATCAACGTGCGCCTGCGCGACGGCGAACTGCTGCGCCTGCTGGTGCTGCCGCCGCCGCCGTCCGTGATCGCCCACGAAACCGATTACCGCATGATCATCGGCATGTTCCTGGTCAGCATCGCCTTCCTCGCTTACCTGGTGGCGCGCATGACCACCCGGCCGCTCAAGCAGCTGGCGCAGGCCGCCAAGGACCTCGGCAACGACATCAACCACCCGCCCTTGCAACTGTCGGGCGCGAGCGAGATCCGCCAGGCCAGCGCGGCCTTCAACGCCATGCAGGCGCGCATCCGCCAGTACATTTTCCAGCGCACCCAGATGCTCGCCGCCATCACCCACGACCTGCAAACGCCGCTCACGCGCATGCGCCTGCGCCTTGAAAAGGTCGGCGACGGCGAGCTGCGCGACCGCCTCGTGGGCGACCTGTCGGCCATGCAGGAAATGGTGCGCGAAGGCTTGGACCTGGCGCGCAGCACCGACACCACCGAAGCGATGCAGGCGCTCGACCTCGATTCCCTGCTCGATTCGGTCAGCTGCGACGCCACCGACGCCGGCCAGCAAGTGGTGGTGCACGGCCACGCCGGCATGGCCTTGCTGGGACGGCCGATGGCGCTGCGGCGCTGTCTGGTGAACCTGATCGACAACGCCGTCAAGTACGGCCAGCGCGCCGACCTGACGGTGGAAGCGGGCGCGGGTGCTGCGCGCATCCGCGTGCGCGACAACGGCCCCGGCATCGCCCCGGGCGAGCTGGCGCGCGTGTTCGAACCGTTCTACCGGGTCGAAACCTCGCGCTCGCGCGAATCGGGCGGCACCGGGCTGGGCTTGACGATCGCCCGCAATATCGCCGAGCAGCACGGCGGCAGCATCGCGCTGATCAACCATCCGGAGGGCGGCCTGGAAGTGACCCTGGTCCTGCCGGAGTACTATGCTGGCGCATAGCCCGCACGCCGCCTTGCCTCACCTTTGCCTCATTGAATTGAATCGATCATAAGCCGCCCGCAGTGGCGACCAGGGAAACGCATGAAAAAGAAGAGCATCGTCATCATCGTCGGCCTGGCCGTCCTCGTCGGCGCCGGCGCATGGCTCGCGGGCCGCGACAAGCAGGCCGACGCGGGCGAGCGGCAGGGCGCCGCCGCTGGCGAGCAGAGCGGCAAGAGCGATGCCAAGGGCGGCAACGGTGGCGCCCAGCCGCCGGCCATCGTCAACGTGGTCTCGCCCCAGCGCCAGGATGTGCCGGTGGTGTTGCAGGCCAATGCCAGCGTGACCCCGGTCAGCACGGTCGACCTGCATCCGCAGACGACCAGCACGATCCGCAAGGTGCATATCAAGGAAGGCCAGTTCGTCAAGGCCGGTGAACTGATGTTTTCGCTGGACGACCGCAGCGAGCGCGCCAATATCGACAAGGCGCGCGCCCAGATGGCGCGCGACGCCGCCAGCGCCGCCGACCTGGAACGCCAGTACAAGCGCAGCGAGGAATTGTTCGCGCAAAAGTTCATCGCCAGGAGCGCGGTCGACACCCTGAAAAGCCAGCTCGATTCGGCGCGCGCGCTGGTCGGCGCCGGTCAGGCCGCGCTCCAGGCCGAGCAGGTCAACGCCAGCTACAGCGCGATCCGCGCGCCGATGGCGGGTCGGGTCGGCGCCATCAATGTGTTTCCGGGCAGCCTGGTGCAACTGGCCACGTCGCTCACCACCATCACCCAGCTCGATCCGATCAATATCGCTTTCAACGTGCCGGAAAGCGCGCTCGGCGACCTGCTGGCGGCCCAGAAAAACGACGCGGTGATGGTTGACGCGCTGGCCGGGCCGCAGGCCAAAGCGCTCAGCGGCAAGCTCAGTTTCATCGATAACGCCGTCGATCCGCTGGCCGGCTCGATCAAGGTCAAGGCCCTGTTCGATAACAAGGACGCCAGCCTGTGGCCGGGCCAGTACGTCAGCGCGCGCGTGACGGTGCAGACGATCAAGAACGCGGTGGTGATTCCGCAGGCGGCCATCATCAGCAATACCCGCGGCACCTTCGTGTACGTGGTCGACGCCGACCACAGCGCCAAACAGATGCCGGTGGTGCGCCTGCACGCCTTTGGGGTGAACGCGGCCGTCTCGGGCTTGAACGGCGATGAAAAAGTCATCACCGAGGGCAAGCAGAACCTGCGCCCCGGCGGCAAGGTCAGGCTGGCCGACGCCAGCGGACCGAAAAGCGATGCCAAGACTGCGGTGGCGGCACAATGAATTTGTCCGAACTGTGCATCCGGCGCCCCGTCATGGTGGTGCTGCTTTCGCTGAGCATGATCCTGGTGGGCGTGCTGTCGTACCTGGCCATTCCGGTCGCGGCGCTGCCCAGCTATAACACCCCGGTCATCAACGTCCAGGCCAACCTGTCCGGCGCCAGCCCGGAAACCATGGCGTCCTCGGTCGCGCTGCCGCTTGAAAAGCAGTTCTCGACGATTGCCGGCATTAACCTCATTACCTCGACCAGCACCCAGGGCCAGACCTCGCTGACCCTGGAATTCGACCCCAGCATCGACGTCAACGTGGCCGCCATCGATGTCCAGGCGGCGCTGCTCGGCGCCCAGCGCCAGCTGCCGCAGGAGATGACCGAACTGCCGTCCTACCGCAAGGTCAACCCGGCCGACGCGCCGGTGCTGTTCATGGCCATGACGTCGCCGTCGATGAATTTGTCGGAACTGAACGACTACGCCGAAAACCTGGTCGCGCCAAGCTTGTCGACCCTGCCCGGCGTGGCCCAGGTGACGGTCAATGGCCAGAAGCGCTTCGCGGTGCGGGTGCGCGCCAGGTCCGACCTGATGAACGCGCGTAACCTGTCGATGGATGAACTGGCGCTGGCGCTGCGCGCCGCCAACTCGAATGCGCCGCTGGGCGTGCTTGATGGTCCGAGCCAGACCATGACGATCCAGGGCAACGCCCAGTTGATGAACGCGGCCGCGTTCTCCGACCTGATCGTCGCCACCCGCAACGGCGAACCGGTGCGCCTGAAAGACGTGGCCACGGTCGAAGACAGCTACCAGTCGGTGAAAACCGCCGGCAGCTACAACGGCGAGCGCTCGATCGTGCTGCTGGTGCAGCGCCAGCCCAACGCCAACACGGTGCAGGTGGTCGACGCGGTGCGCAAACTGCTGCCGCGCTTCCAGGCCCAGTTACCAAGCTCGATCAAGATCAACCTGGTCAACGACCGCTCGGTGTCGATCCGCGAAGCCATCCACGACGTCAACCTGACCCTGGCCGGCACCGTGGCGCTGGTGGTGCTGGTGATCTTCCTGTTCCTGCACCGCGCCGCCGCCACCTTCATTCCGGCCGTGACCATGCCGATTTCGCTGCTGGGCGCCTTGTCGCTGCTGTACGCCTTCGGCTACAGCCTGGACAACGTGTCGCTGCTCGGCATCACCCTGGCCGTCGGCTTGGTGGTCGACGACGCCATCGTGGTGCTGGAAAATATCGTGCGCCACATCGAAATGGGCAAAAAACCGGTGGACGCGGCCCTGATCGGCTCGCGCGAAATGGGCTTTACCATCGTCTCGATTTCGATCTCGCTGGTGGCCGTGTTCATCCCGATCTTCTTCATGCCGGGCGTGATCGGCCTGTTGTTCCATGAATTCGCGGTGGTGGTGGGCCTGTCGGTGCTGGTGTCGGCGCTGGTGTCGCTCACGCTCGTGCCGATGCTGGCCAGCCGCCTGCTGCCGGCGCATGCGAGCGAAGAGGGCGGCGAAAAGAGCTTCATCGGACGCCACTTCGAAGCCGGATTCGCGCGCGTGCGCGACGGCTACGCCAGCTCGCTCGACGTCGCGCTGGCGCATCGCTTCATCGTGCTGGCGCTCGCCCTCGGCACCTTTGTGCTGACGATTATCCTCTACACCACCATCCCCAAGGGCTTCTTCCCCGAGGAAGACCTGGGCCAGTTGCGCATGACAATCGAAGCGGCCGAGGATACTTCGACCGACGCCATGCTGATCCTGCAAGAGAAAGTGGTGGCCGTGATCCGCGCCGACCCGAACGTGCAGGATGTGACGTCGTTTACGGGCGGCGGCAACACCGGGCGCGGTTTCATCGCCTTGAAGCCGCGCGACGTGCGCGTGAAAATGCCGCTGGTGGTCGAAGGCCTGCGCAAAGCGACGCGCCAGGTGGCCGGCGCGTCGGTGTTCCTCTCGCCGATCCAGAATCTGCAGCTGGGCGGGCGACCGAGCAAGAGCCGCTACCAGTACACCTTGCAAAGCGTCAGCTCCGACGCGCTGGGCGACTGGGCCAACAAATACCTCGAGCGCATGCGCGCCGATCCAAGCTTTCGCGACGTGACCAGCGATTCGCAGAACCGCGGCCTGCAAGCGACCTTGAAAATCGACCGCGACAAGGCCAACGCCATGGGCGTGCAGATCGCCGACGTGCGCACCGCCCTGTATGCGGCGTTCGGCGAGCGCCAGGTCTCGACCATCTATTCGGCCGCCGCCAGCTACAACGTGATCCTGGAAGCCGAACTGGCCGACCGCCAGTCCGAGGATGCTTTGGGGCGCGTCTCGGTGCGCAGCAAGGGCGGCCAGCTGGTGCAGTTGTCGAGCTTTGCCACGGTCGAACGCACGGTCGGGCCGACCTCGGTCAACCACCAGGGGCAGTTGCAGGCGATCACCTTGTCGTTCAACCTGGGCGCCGACGTGCCGCTCGGCGTGGCCACCGGCAAGATCGACAAGATGGGCGTGGACATGAAACTGCCGGCCTCGGTCATCACCAAGTACGGCGGCGACGCCGCCGTGTTCCAGGATTCGCAGTCGAGCCAGATCATCCTGATCGTGGCCGCGCTGGGCGTGATCTACGTGTTGCTGGGCGTGCTGTACGAAAGCTTCATCCACCCGCTGACCATCCTGGCGGGCCTGCCCTCGGCCGCCGTCGGGGCGCTGCTGACCTTGCGCATCTTCGGGCTAGACCTGACCATGATCGCCATCATCGGCATCCTGATGCTGATCGGGATCGTCAAGAAGAACGCCATCATGATGATCGATTTTGCCCTGCATGCGCAGCGCAACGAGGGCCTCACGCCGGCCGAAGCGATCCGCGAAGCCTGCATCCTGCGCCTGCGGCCGATCCTGATGACCACCCTGGCCGCGCTGATGGGTGCGCTCCCGATCGCGCTCGGCCTGGGCGCCGGCGCCGAACTGCGCCAGCCGCTCGGCCTGGCCGTGGTCGGCGGTTTGCTGTTCTCCCAAGTGATCACGCTCTACATCACCCCCGTGATCTACCTGTTCCTCGACAAGTACAGCGGCAGCGGTCCGATGACCGACGCCCAGCTGGCCAATATCGCGCAAGCGCACTGACATTTCCACAAGGTATTTAATTGACTGGAAACAACACGATGATTTGACCGCCTGCCACCATGGAAGCCATGCATCTTCATTGACAGGCGGTCACCATGAAACCTTACAGCGTCACCCTCATCGGCATGGGCCCGCGCGGCCTGTCCCTGCTAGAGCGCATCGCCGCATTCGCGCGCGCCCACAACACGCCCCTGCAAGTGAACCTGATCGACCCGGCCGAGTGCGGCCCGGGCGTGCATGCGCCAGGCCAGCCGCAGCACCTCCTGATCAATACCGTGGCCAGCCAGGTCACGATTTTCCCCTTCCGCGAGGCGGTCGAGCTGGCGCCCGTGTGCGCCACGCCCTCGCTCACCGAATGGGCCCACGCCGAGGGCTACCGCCGCTTCGGCGGCCAGTTCGTGCAGGTCGCGCCCGGGGAAGAGGGCGGCGTCGCGATCACCCCGCTCGACTATCTGCCGCGCTATTTGCTGGGCCGCTACCTGGTCTGGGCCTACGACGCGATCCGCGCGGCGCTGCCGCCCACGGTGGCGCTGACGCACTTGCGGCAGCGCGCCATCGACATGTTCCAGATGCCCGACGGCAGCTTCATGGTGGAGCTCGACAGCGGTTTTTCGGTCAGCAGCGATTTCGTCTTCATGACGACCGGCCACAGCCGCAATAACCTGACCGATGAAGACGCCTGGTGCCACAAGTTTGCCCAGGACCACGCGCGCTACAACGGCAAGCTGGCCTTCATCCGCCATGTGTATCCGCTCGACAAGCTGGTCGGCATCGCCAGCGACGCCCGGGTCGCCATCGAAGGGCTGGGCCTGACCGCGCACGATGTGGTCTCGCAACTGACGGTGGGCCGGGGCGGGCGCTTCGAGCCGTCCGGCAGCGGCCTGCGCTACATCGCCTCGGGACGCGAGCCGGCGCTGCTGCTGTTTTCGCGCAAATGCCTGCCGGCGGCGGCGCGCGGCGTCAACCAGAAAGGCTTGAACGGACGCCACCAGACCCGCTTTTTCACGCGCGACGCGCTGCGCGTCCTGCGCCAGCAAGCCCAGCGCGAGCGCGGCAGCCCCCAGCTCGACTTCGACCGCGAACTGCTGCCGCTGCTGATCCGCGAAATGGGTTACGCCTGGCGCTGCGCGCTGGCCGAGGCGAGGAGCGCGCCCGCGCCCGATCCGCTGCACTACGCGCTCGGCGCCGAGGAGCGCGCCGCCATCGACGCCATGCTGTTTCCCCTGCAGGGGCGCAAGTTCGCCACGGCCGACGACTTTGCCACCTTTTTCACCTGCATGATCGCCGACGACCTGTCGGAAGCGCGCCGGGGCAACCTGGGCAGCCCGATCAAGGCCGCCACCGACGTGCTGCGCGACGCCCGTGCCGTGCTGCAGGACGTGATCGAGCATGGCGGCCTGACCGCCGCGTCGCACCGCAAGTTTCTCAGCGTCTACAATCCGGCCATCAACCGGGTCACCTTCGGCCCGCCAGGCCAGCGCAACGAACAGTGGCTGGCGCTGCTCGAAGCCGGCGTGCTGAGCGTGGCCGCCGGTCCCAACGCGGCCGTGCGCATCGATGAAGACCGTTCCCAGTTCGCCCTGCACACGCGCTTCGCCTCGGGGGCGACGGTCCAGCATGTGGACGCGCTGGTGGTGGCCCGGCTGGATGTGTTCTCGCCCGAAACCGACGAAAGCCCCTTGATCCGCAACCTGCTCAAGCGCGGCACCATCCGCCCTTATTACAATGGCACCTTCCATCCGGGCGGGGTGGACATCGACCAGGCCAACCATCCGCTCGACAGCGCGGCGCGCCCGGTGGGCAACCTGTGGGCGCTCGGCTACCTGGTGGAGGGGCCGCATTACTACACGCACGCCTTGCCGCGCCCGCAACTGCACTCGCGCCAGGTGCTCGACGCCGAGCGCTGCGTGCGCGAACTGTTCGCGCAAATGGCCGAGCGCGACAGTGCGCGGCGCCAGGTGCGTCCGCGCGTGTTTGCCGGCGCCGAGCGGGTGACGAGCTGAGGCTTGGGACGGTCATATTGTTGCAGCGTTGATACATATAGTAACAACCATCAAGACACTCATCTTGTAAGCTGCACAGGGTGAGCTTGCCAATGCGCAAAAACCACAAAACGGTTAGACTTCGGCTCCTGAGCCGCATTTTGCTGGCGCCGTCCCTGGAAAGCTGTTTACATTTTGCGCGACCATTCCCACCATTCGACCGAGAACAGCGGCTACTGCGAGCATTGCGGTCAGCCCTTGCCCGGTTACGCGGTGCCCAGTTATGAGGTCAAGCGCTTCAATTCGGTCGGCGTGGCTGTCACGGTGGCCTTGCACGTGCTGTTGGTGCTGTTGTGGGTCTTGAAGCCGCAGGAAGAGAAAAAAGCGCCGCCCCCAAATTCGGGCGGGGAAATCACCTACGTCACGCCGCTACCCGAGAACAAGCCCAAGCCGCAGCCGAAGGAACAGCCGAAAACCACGCCCAAGCCGACCACCCAGGCGCGGCCCAAGCCGCCGACCGTGGCCAGGGTCCAGCGTTTGCCCGACACCATCACTGTGCCGAATGAAAAGCCGGTCAAGCAAGCCGACGTTCCCGAGCCGCCCAAGCCGGTGCGCCCGACCGCGGTGGCGCCCGAGACCGACATGGCGGCCGCGATCGAAGCGCGGCGCCGCGCGCGCGGCCAGACCGAGAGCGAGCAGCCGGCCGAGGAAAGCGCGGCCGAGCGCGGCATGCGCATTGCCAAGGCGAATATCGCGGCGGCCAACGGGCGCAGCCAGGGCGACGACCGCAACGATACCGGCGGCGTGTTCGAGGTCAAGAAGAATGCGATGACGGCCACGGTCAAGTTCCGCGGCTGGAATCCGAGCTTCAAGCGGCGCTGGCTGCAGGAAGTCACGGTCGAGCTGGGTAATGAGAGGGATATCGAGACGGCCGTGATCAAGAAGATGATCGAGATTATCCGCAAGGAAAAGACCGGCGACTTCGAATGGGATTCGCACCGCTTGCAGCGCGTGGTGAAGATGAGCGCGCGGGTGGAGGATACGGCGGAACTGGCTGATTTCTTGCAGAAGGAAATGTTTCCGGAGAACCGGCGCGGGCGCTGACTGCCAGCTCCCAAACCGTCGTTCCCGCGCAGGAGGCTGTCTCAAAACGCTAAAATCACCGCTAGGCGGTAGACTCTCATCCGTCATTCCCGCGCAGGCGGGAACCCAAGTTGGTTCCGAAGCTAACGATTAAGCACCTAACTTAGGTTCCCGCCTGCGCGGGAACGACAGTTCATGCGTGCGCCTTGAGCAGCCGCGCAATATCGAGTGCAAAATACGTCAGCACGCCATCGGCGCCGGCGCGCTTGAACGCCATCATCGCTTCCATCATCACCTTGTCATGATCGAGCCAGCCGTTCTGCGCGGCCGCCATGATCATCGCGTACTCGCCGCTGACCTGGTAGGCGAAGGTCGGCACCTTGAACTCGTCCTTGACGCGGCGCACGATGTCCAGGTAAGGCATGCCCGGCTTGACCATGACCATGTCGGCCCCTTCGGCGATATCGAGCGCCACTTCGCGCAGCGCTTCGTTGCCGTTGGCCGGGTCCATCTGATAAGTGAACTTGTCGCTTTTGCCCAGTGACGCCGCCGAGCTGACCGCCTCGCGGAACGGTCCATAGAACGCCGACGCGTACTTGGCCGAATACGCCATGATGCGGGTGTGGATGTAACCCTGTGCTTCGAACACGGCGCGCAAGGCGCCGATGCGCCCGTCCATCATGTCCGACGGCGCCACCACGTCCACGCCGGCTTGCGCGTGGCACAGGGCCTGGCGGATCAGCATGGCGGTGGTTTCGTCGTTGAGCACGTAGCCGTTCTCGTCGATCAGGCCATCCTGGCCGTGGCTGGTGTACGGGTCGAGCGCGATGTCGGTCAGCACGCCCAGTTCCGGGAAGCGCTCTTTCAGTGCGCGCACGGCGCGCGGAATCAGGCCGTCCGGGTTGGTCGCTTCGACCCCGTCCGCGGTTTTCAGCGCCACATCGATCGATGGAAACAGGGCCAGCACCGGAATGCCGAGCTGGACGCACTCCTGGGCCACGTCCAGCAGCAGGTCGACCGACAGGCGCTCGATGCCCGGCATGGCCGAGATCGGCTGGCGCTGGTTGACGCCGTCGACGATGAAGACCGGATAAATCAGGTCGGAAGAGGTGATCGTGTTTTCGCGCACCATGGCGCGCGAAAACGGGTTGCGCCGCATGCGGCGCATGCGCGTGGCGGGGAACTGCACTGGCAGAGTAGACATCGTTTTTTTCCGAGTGAACAAAAAATCAGGGAATCAGGCCTCGTCGTCGCTGTCGACCGGGTCGACCAGCGGCGTGTCCGGATCGGCCTCGATCGGCGTCAGGCCGAGCAGGTCGATGATCTTGTCGTTGGCTTCCTCGATGCCGACGCGCTTGAGCGCCGAAAACAGTTGCACCGTGAACGGGAAGCCTTCGCCATCTTCATCGACATAGCTTTCGAGCATCATGCGCGCCTGGCGCAGGGCGTTGGTCGATTCGTTGCGGTTGAGCTTGTCGGCCTTGGTCAGGATGCAGTGGATCGGTTTGCCGGTCGGGGCGAACCATTCGAGCATCTGCACGTCCAGTTCGGTGAACGGACGGCGCGAATCCATGATCAGCACCAGCGCGGCCAGCTGTTCGCGGCGCTGGACGTAGTCGCCCAGCAGCTTTTGCCAGTGCAGCTTGGCCGAGCCGGACACTTCGGCGTAGCCGTAGCCGGGCAAGTCGACCAGCAGCGCTTCGATTTCCTCGACGATGGTGGCATCCTTGCGGTGTTGCCCGACGTGCGCGCCACCGATCGAAAAATAATTGATGTGCTGGGTGCGACCCGGCGTTTTGGACGCGAACGCGAGGCCTTTCTGATTTGTCAGAATGTTAATGGCGGTCGACTTTCCCGCGTTGGAACGGCCGGCGAAGGCGATTTCCGGGGCCTGCGTATCGGGCAGGTCACGCAGTTGGTTGACGGTCGTAAAGAAGCGGGCTTGCCAGAGTTTGGACATGGGATGGGCAGAAAATGCAACAAGAGGGGCGATAACGCGAGAAAGCTATTGTACAATAAGGGGTTACGAATTGTTGTCACGCAAAAGCCATGGCGAGCACACAAGATCGTTTGCACTACATTAGAACCGAATTTCCGGGGCAGGTCTGGACCGGAAATTTTCAACAAAACCAATTTTCGACTTGTCTCAGGGTGTTTGAATGAATCGTGCGTTTTTACCGGCCGCCGGAGCGGCGTTTGTGAAATCCTTGCTGCTGGCTACGTTTGCCGTGTCGGGCCTCGTGTCCGCCGCCGAGCATGCACCCGCCCCAGTCAAGGCCGACGCCGCTAAAGGCGCTACCCTGTACGACAGCGGCGACGCCGCGCGCGGCTTGCCCGCCTGCGCTTCCTGCCATGGCGCGGCCGGCAATTCGACCATCGCCGCCAATCCGAAGCTGGCCGCCCAGTTCGAGGCCTACACCCACAAGCAACTGATCGATTTCACCACGCCCAACCGGGTCAATCCGGTGATGACGAGCTTCGCCAAGATGCTCTCGGACGATGAAAAGAAAAACATCGCCGCCTATCTGTCGACGCAAACCCAGAAAGCGGGCGCGGCCAAGAACAAGGATACCGTCCTGCTCGGCAAGAACATCTATCGCGGCGGCATTGCCGCCACCGGCGTGGCCGCCTGCGCCAGCTGCCACGGCGCCAACGGCAACGGCATGCCGGCGCAATTTCCGCGCCTGTCCGGCCAGCACCAGGATTACACCGTCAGCCAGCTGCAAGCTTTCAAGAGCGGCGCGCGCAAGAACAGCGTGCAGATGACGACCCTGGCCAAGCGCATGTCGGACGACGAAATGAAAGCGGTCGCGGACTACATCGCCGGCTTGAAATAAGCACGACAAAACGCGTGCCGCACGGTGCGCGTTTTGCCAGGGAAGGTCGAAGGGGCGGCGGCGCGCAAGCGGGCTGCCCTTTTTGTTGGTATCCTCGCGGGTTGAGCCTATTCCAGTAGGCGGGGGGAAGCACATGGCGATGCCTGCCATGCGCGGGCAAGGCGCGAGGAGGCCGCATGGCTAGCCATGCAACGACGAGGGTATTTCGTAGGAATACCGAAGCCGCCCCCGTTTGGCAGGCGCGCCAGGTGCGACTCCTGCCTACTGGAATAGGCTCTAAGTCGTGCCTGCACATAGGGATTTGTAGAAATGAGCACCACCGGAATTGTCATAAATACGCGCCGTCCCGTCCTGGCCGAGGCGGTCGAGCTGGTCTCGTCGATGCGCTTTGCCATCAGCATGCTGACCATCATCGCGATTGCCTCGATGATCGGCACGGTGCTCACGCAAAACCAGCCGATGCCCAACTATGTCAACCAGTTCGGTCCGTTCTGGTTCGATGTCTTCAACAAGCTCGGCCTGTACGCGGTGTATTCGGCCTGGTGGTTCCTGCTCATCCTGGTGTTCCTGATCCTCTCGACCTCCCTGTGCATCGTGCGCAACGCGCCGAAAATGATCAAGGACATGCGCAGCTGGCGCGACAATGTGCGCGAAAGCTCGCTGCGCAATTTCCACCACAAGGCCGAATGGACGGCGCCGCTGTCGCGGCCCGAGCTGGCACGCCAGAGCGCCGCCCGCCTGGTCGACGCCGGCTACGCGGCCAAGATCGTGGAAAAAGACAATGGCACCCTGGTGGCGGCCAGGAAGGGCGCGGCCAACAAGTTCGGCTATATCTTCGCGCACAGCTCGATCATCATCATCCTGATCGGCGGCATGCTCGATTCGGATATCCCGATCCAGTTCCAGGAGTGGTTCCTGGGCAAGACGCCATTCGTGGGCGGCGGCCTGATTTCCGAGATTCCCGAAAAGCACCGTCTCAGCCTGGGCAATCCGACCTACCGCGGCAATACCCTCATTCCCGAAGGCCAGTCGAGCGATATCGCGATCATCCCGCGTCCGGACGGCTCGCTGCTGCAGCCGCTGCCGTTCACGATCCAGTTAAAGCGCTTCAATATCGATTTCTACTCGACCGGCATGCCCAAGCTGTTCGCCAGCGAAGTCGTGATCCGCGACCATGAAACCGGCAAGAGCTTCCCGGCCACGATCAAGGTCAACGAACCGCTGATCTACAAGGGCGTGGCGGTGTACCAGTCGAGCTTCGAAGATGGCGGCAGCAAGCTCAAACTGGTCGGCTACCCGATGAGCGGCACCGACCAGGCGTCGTTTACGATGGAAGGCGAAGTGAACTCGTCGACCCCGCTCAAGCGCGGCGCCGACGAGTACACGGTCGAATGGAGCACCTTCCGCCCGTTCAACGTCGAAAACACCGGCGGCAAGGACGATGCGCGCGCCGTCACCAAGGGCCAGAGCCTGAACGATCAGTTCGCCGCCAAGCTCGACAAGCATTCCGGCTCGGCCGGCAAGAACGCCGGCAACAAGGACTTGAAAAACGTCGGCCCGAGCGTGCAGTACAAGCTGCGCGACAAGACCGGCCAGGCGCGCGAATACCAGAATTACATGCAGCCGGTGACCATCGACGGGGTCCAGGTGTTCCTGGCCGGCGTGCGCGCCTCGCCCAACGAGCCGTTCAGCTTCCTGCGCATTCCCTCGGACGAGGCGCATACGGTCAAGGAATGGATGCGCCTGCGTGCCGCCCTGGCCGACCCGGCCCTGCGCGAACTGGCGGCCGAACGCTACGCGCGGCGCGCCATGCCGTCCACCAGCAACAGCCCGGCCGCCGCCCTGGCGCGCCAGTTGCAGGAATCGTCCTCGAAAAGCCTGGCCATTTTCGCCGGCGACGGCAAGCAGGGCGGTTACGCGGCGGTTTCGCGCTTCCTTGAAAAGATCCCCGCCGCCGAGCAGGAAAAGGCTGCCAATATCTTCATGAAGATCCTCAACGGCACCCTGTGGGAGCTGTGGCAGGCCGCGCGCGAAAAACAGGGCTTGCCACCGGTGGCCGGCGACGAGACCCAGGCGCGCTTCCTGCAACTGGCCACCAACGCCCTGTCCGACAGTTTCTTCTACGGCGCCCCGGTCTACCTGCAGCTCGACGAGTTTGTCGAAGTCAAGGCCTCGGTGCTGCAGGTGACGCGCTCGCCGGGCAAGGCCGTGGTCTACCTCGGCTGCGTGTTCCTGGTGCTGGGCGTGTTCGCCATGTTCTACATCCGCGAACGGCGCCTGTGGGTCTGGGTGCGCGACGGCGAGGCAGGCGGCCCCGCGCACGCCTTGATGGCGATGAGCACGCAACGAAAAACGCTTGATTTCGAGCATGAATTTAACGATCTGAAAGCCAAGCTGCCGCAGTTGGCGTAAGCTGGGCCGACACGCGTATCAGCAGCACTGGAGAACATGATGCAAGCCACACAACCACCGCAAGGCGCACCAGCGCAGACTTACCAGCAAGCGCCAGGCTATTTCAAGCGGCTCGATCCGCTCGACTGGCTGTTCGCCGCCGTCCTGCTGGGCGCGGCGCTGTTCGCGCTCAACCGCTACGGCGCTTTCATGGATATTTACGAAAAGGTGATCCTGGTGCTGGCCGCGCCCACCTTCGCCGCGCTCGGCTGGCACTGGAAGCCGGTGCGCTGGCTGATGCCGCTGGTGGCCTTGCTCTCGTTCTGGGCCATCGCGATGTACGACCATGATCTGGCCATGGCGAACAAGAAATTCTTCCTGAAATACATGCTGTCGAGCCAATCCGCGATTTTGTGGATGAGCGCCCTGTTCATTTTTTCGACCGCGTTTTACTGGGTCGGACTGGCCAGCCGCGCCAATTTCGGCTTCTCGGTCGGCTCCAAGCTGTGCTGGGCCGCCGTGGTGCTGGGCTGGACCGGCATGATGGTGCGCTGGTACGAGTCGTACCTGATCGGCCCCGACGTCGGCCACATTCCGGTCTCGAACCTGTATGAAGTGTTCGTCCTGTTCTCGATGATCACCGCCATGTTCTATCTGTATTACGAGAAACACTATGCCACCCGCCAGCTGGGCGCCTTCGTGCTGCCGGTGATCGCCGCCGCGGTCACTTTCCTGATGTGGTACGCGGACTCGCGCGACGCCGCCGACATCCAGCCGCTGGTGCCGGCCCTGCAGAGCTGGTGGATGAAAATCCACGTGCCGGCCAACTTCATCGGCTACGGCACCTTTGCGCTGGCGGCCATGGTCGGTTCGGCCTACCTGATCAAGTCGGCCGGCTACCTGCAAGACCGCCTGCCGTCGCTGGAAGTGCTCGACGACGTCATGTACAAGTCGATCTCGGTCGGTTTTGCCTTCTTCACCGTGGCCACCATCCTGGGCGCCCTGTGGGCGGCCGAAGCCTGGGGCGGCTACTGGTCCTGGGATCCGAAGGAAACCTGGGCCCTGATCGTCTGGCTCAACTACGCGGCCTGGCTGCACATGCGCCTGATGACCGGCCTGCGCGGCCGCGTGGCGGCCTGGTGGGCGCTGATCGGCCTCCTGGTGACCACCTTTGCGTTTTTGGGCGTGAACATGTTCCTGTCGGGCCTCCATTCTTATGGCAAACTTTAATGACGAAACTGTCATCAACGGACAGCGGCAAGTTGGTGTAAGGTAGCTCCACCCTATCTGAATTGCCGGAGCCGCCCATGCTGATCAAACGTCGTCCCAACGGGCTTGACCTGCCCTTGTCATCCGAAATCACGCCGCAGGCGGTGTACGAATCGCGTCGCCGCTTCATTGCCCAGATGGCGGTCGGCGCGGTCGCCGGCGGCGCGCTGTGGGAAATGGCCAACCGCGAAGTCTTCGCGGCCGCGCCGCAAAAGCTGGCCAGCAAGCCCAATCCAGCCTACGCCGCGCTCGACAAGCAGACCCCGTTCAAGGATGCCTCGACCTACAACAACTTCTACGAATTCGGCCTCGACAAGTCCGACCCGGCCCAGAACGCCCATACGCTTAAAACGCGTCCGTGGACGGTGACGATCGAAGGCGAAGTCAAGAAGCCGATGACGCTCGATATCGATGCGCTGCTCAAGCTGGCGCCCCTCGAAGAGCGCGTCTACCGGCTGCGCTGCGTGGAAGGCTGGTCGATGGTGATTCCGTGGATCGGCTATTCCTTGTCCGAGCTGATCAAGAAGGTCGAGCCGACCGGCAACGCCAAGTACCTCGAGTTCGTCACCCTGGCCGACAAGGCGCAGATGCCGGGCGTTTCCAGCCGCGTGCTGAACTGGCCGTATGTGGAGGGCTTGCGCATCGACGAAGCCAATCATCCGCTGACCTTGCTGACCTTGGGCATGTACGGCCAGGCCCTGCCGAACCAGAATGGCGCGCCGGTGCGCTTGGTGGTGCCCTGGAAATACGGTTTCAAGTCGGCCAAGTCGATCGTCAAGATCCGCTTCGTCAAGGACCAGCCGCGCACGGCGTGGAATGTGTCGGCGCCGTCCGAGTACGGCTTTTACTCGAACGTCAATCCCGAGGTCGATCACCCGCGCTGGTCGCAGGCCAGCGAGCGCCGCATTGGCGAAGACGGCTTCTTCCAGAAAAAGCGCAAGACCTTGATGTTCAACGGCTACGACGTGGGCTCGCTGTACAGCGGACTCGACCTCAAAAAGAACTTCTGAGCCGATGGCGTTCAATCCCGCTCCGAAGCAACTGTCGGCGATCAAGGCCGCCCTGTTCGCGCTGGCGCTGGTGCCGCTGGCGCGCATGGTGTACCTGACCGTCAGCGGGCAACTGGTCGAGCCGCTCGAATTCATCACGCGCGGCACCGGCGACTGGGTGCTGTATTTGCTGTGCATCACCCTGGCGCTGACGCCCCTGCGGCGCGTGACGGGCTGGAACTGGCTGGTCAAGCTGCGCCGCATGGCGGGCCTGTTCACCTTTTTCTACGGCTGCCTGCATTTCCTGACGTTTTTGTGGTTCGACCATTTTTTCGATGTGGCGGAGATGTTCCGGGATGTCCTCAAGCGGCCCTTCATCACCGTCGGCTTTATTGCCTTCGTGCTCCTCATTCCGCTGGCCGTGACCAGCACCAACGGCATGATCAAGCGCCTCGGCGGCAAGCGCTGGCAGTGGCTGCACCGGCTCATCTATGTGATCGCGCCGCTGGCGATCCTGCATTTCTGGTGGATGAAGGCCGGCAAGAATAACTTCACCGAACCGCTCATTACCGGCGCCATCGTCGTGTTACTGCTGGGTCTGCGGGTGTGGTGGAGCCGCCAGAAGGCTGCCGCGCGCGTTTGAGGCAGCGCAAAGGCGGGGCAGGGGCACTGGCTAGAATGCCCCATGACTACCCAATCCCACGACCTCGGCTACCGCGCCCTGTTTGCCCACCCGGAAATGGTGCGCGAACTGATCACCGGCTTTACGCCGTTCAAGCTGCTTGACGGGGTGGCCCTGTCGGCCTTCAAGCGCATCAACACGGACTACGTCAGCGAGCGGCCGTCGGCACGCCAGGGTGACCTTGTCTGGCGCGTGCAGCTCGGCGACGAATTTCTGTACGTCTACATTCTGCTCGAATGCCAGTCCGGCGTGGACCGCTGGATGGCGCTGCGCATGCAGACCTACGTCGGCCTGCTGTGCCAGGATCTGGTCAAGCGCCACGAACTGTCGCCGGGATTGCGCTTGCCGCCGCTGTTGCCGCTGGTGCTGTACAACGGCGGACCGCGCTGGAATGCCAGCATCGATCTGGCGGAGTTGCTGATGGAAGCCCCCGCCGGGCTGGCCGCGCTGCAGCCATCGCAGCGTTACGTGCTGATCGACCAGCAGCGCCTGGACCCGGCGGCGCTGGAGGCGAACGACGACCTGCTGGCGCTGCTGTTCCGGATCGAACTTTCGCACATCCCCGATGTCTTACATACGCATTTGCGCGCGCTGCTGGCCTGGTTCAGGGACACGCCCCAGACCAGTCTGCGCACTTCGGTATGGGCGTGGTGGAAGACGCTGGCGGCGCGCAGGAATGACAATCAGGCATTGTTTGACATCGCTAGCTTGGAGGACGCTGACATGGACGCGACAATGATCAACTGGGCCGAGGAGTTGCGGGAGATCGGCCGTCAGGAGGGGCTCGCCCTGGCCGGGATATCCAAAGAAGAAATGAGGGCGGAAGGCAGGGCGGAAGGCAGGGCGCAGGGCAGGGCGCAGGGCAGGGCGGAAGGCAGGGCGCAGGGCAGGGCGGAAGGACAAGTCATGGCCCTGCGGGCGACGCTCGAGAAGGTATTGCGCATCCGCTTCGGCGCGGTCGCGGAGCAGGCCGTGCAACGCCTGGGCCGGGCCACGCAAGAAGAACTGGAAACCTGGATCGAGCGCAGCGTCACTGCGCCCAGTCTGGCGGGCTTGTTCGGCGACGACGCCCGGCTTACTTGAGCATCGATTCGAGCGCGAACAGCTCGGCCGGCTCTTCGCGCCGGCGCACCAGGTGCACCGTGTCGCCATCGACCATGACTTCGGCGGCGCGGCCGCGCGTGTTGTAATTCGACGACATCGTAAACCCATAGGCGCCGGCCTGCATGATCGCCAGCAGGTCGCCCTGTTCCACGCTCAGGTCGCGCTCGCGCGCCAGCCAGTCGCCCGACTCGCACACCGGCCCGACCACATCGTAGCTGAGCGCCGGCGTCGTGCCGGCCCGGACCTGCTGCACATCCATCCAGGCCTGGTACAGGGCCGGGCGCATCAGGTCATTCATGGCGGCGTCGACAATGCAGAAATTCTTTTCGGCGCCAGGCTTGAGGAACTCCACGCGGGTCAGCAGCACCCCGGTGTCGCCCACGATGGCGCGGCCCGGCTCGAAAATCACCTTGATCGGCGTGCCGCCATGGCTGGCCGCGCGCCAGGCGTCGATGCGCGCGAACACGCGGCCCAGGTAATCGGCCACCGGCACCGGCGCGGCCTCGCCGGCGGCACCGTAGTTGATGCCGATGCCGCCGCCCATGTCGAGGTGCTTGAGCACGATGCCTTCGGCGCCCAGCGCGTCGACCAGTTCGATCAGCTTGTCGAGCGCTTCGAGCAGCGGCGCGTCGTCCAGCAGTTGCGAGCCGATGTGGCAATCGATGCCGACCGGGGTCAGGTGCGGCAGGGCGGCCGCGCTGCGGTAGGTGGCCAGCGCATCATCAAACGCGACGCCGAACTTGTTCGCTTTCAGGCCGGTGGCGATGTACGGATGGGTCTTGGCGTCGACATTGGGGTTCACGCGCAGCGACACGCGCGCCTGTTTGCCCATGGCGCCGGCCACCTCGTTCAAACGGTGCAGTTCGGAAATCGACTCGACGTTAAAGCACAGGATGTCGTGCGACAGCGCCAGGCGCATTTCGTCGACGCTCTTGCCGACCCCGGAAAAAATCACCTTGGCCGGATCGCCGCCGGCGGCGATCACGCGCAGCAGTTCGCCGCCCGAAACGATGTCGAAACCGGCGCCGCGGCGCGCCAGCAGGTCGAGAATGGCCAGGTTCGAATTGGCTTTCATCGCATAGCAAACCAGTGCGTCGCGCCCGGCGCAGGCGTCGGCGAAGGCATCGAAGTTTTCCAGCAATGCCGCTTTCGAATACACATAGGTCGGCGTGCCGAACTCCTCGGCGATGCGGGACAGGGGGGTGCTTTCGGCGTGCAGGACGCCGTCCAGATGAAAGAAATGCGACATGGTCTGAGGGAAAAGGGTTATTCAGCAGCCGGGGTGGCTGGCGGAGGTGGCAGCGGCGGAAGTGGAACGACCGGTGTGGCGGGCTTGGCCGGTGGCTTGGGCAGGTACAGCGGGCCGGCCTGGCCGCAGCCTGCCAGCAAGCCAAAGACCACGGCGGCGATGCCGATATTGAGCGCGGATGAAGACTTCACGATTAGAATCACGGTTTGATTGGCAGACCTTGGAGTGTAGCATGAGCGAAAAAGAATTTTTGGACCTGGCCGAAACGACCTTGAACACGATCGAAGAGGCGATGGACCGGCTGAACGACGAGGATGTCATCGATGTCGAGTGCAAGCGCAGCGGCAATGTGCTGGAGATCGAATTCATCGACAACGGCAGCAAGATCATCGTCAACAGCCAGGCCCCGATGCAGGAACTGTGGGTAGCGGCCAAGTCGGGCGGCTTCCACTACAAGCGGGAGGGCGGCGCCTGGATCAACACGCGCGACGGCAGCGAACTGTTCGCCGCGCTCTCCGATCTGGCCAGCGCCCAGGGCGGCGCCAGCGTCACGCTGGTGTAAAACCGGACAACCGGGGTCAGACCCCGGTGTTGCCGGTTGGGGTCTGACCCTGACCCTTCCCCTCAAATTTTGCTTGTAAACGAATTAGGATGGTGTTAACTTTCAATCCCAAAAACGGTGCATGCATGGCTGTGTTACCCCTTTACTTCGTAGCGACCAAACTGCGAAGAGA
>NZ_WHJI01000045.1:0-59935 GCF_011682155.1 Massilia sp. CCM 8734 | reverse complement strand
GCTCCAGACCTTGACCGAACGACTGTACCTGTCGACACCGGCCAGGTCCCTCAACTCGTCCTGAGTAAGCCACGTCCGGTCTGCCGAGAACTGACCACCAACCCGCCAACCTTCAACCGCATACCGCTCCATTCGATGTCCCGTTCAATCGGGTAGGGGGGCTATTGCCCGCGACATCGTGATCGTCACTGAGGAGCTCATGTATCGCCGAACCGGCACTGCGGTGGCAGTTTATGAAACATTCAGGCTAGGTGCTCAAGTTGCCCATCATCTGTTTGGTCTGGTAGTTGATGATCATGTCGTCGTGTAAGGCCTTGGTGATGCGGCGCTCCTCGTCGGGCACGTTGCTGGCGGCCTCGAACTGCAATGCCAGGTCGTCCGACGGCGCGCGCTCGGCCTCGTCGAAGACCGACATGGCGATCGACGGCATGACGCCGAAACAGAACGAGCTCTTGCCGTCTGACCGCTACTTTTAACGTGCTCTAAAACGGTGGGACTACCATCGTATGTACCTAGCTACCACGGTTCCCCCTATGCGGGTGAGCTACTTTTAGTATTTTTGTTAAATGTCTCATTTTTCTGCAATGCAAAAATAGACTTTTCGTAACTATTGAATAGAAGAACTATTGTCGATATAATTTCCTTTCTGCATCATTGCAAATATTGATGGCAAGGTGACAGACCCTTTTTTGGCGAGCTTCGGGGAGTTCGTACACTGTCGCGTCGGAACCGAAGATGCAAAAACGTCCTACCCCTCAAGTTCCCGCCACTGGTCGGCTCCCGCATGAAGCGATGAGCCTGCTGTTGTCGCATCGCACAAAACCCCCGCTTTCCTAGCGTTCCCGGCACCGGTTCGGCCATCGCTTTGCGAGGCGAGGGCACGCTATTGCCACAATTTTGACGTCATGCTTCCTGGCGAGTTCAATTCTGTTTTCCTCCCGCACGACAGCTTGCCCACCGACTAATAACACGAATATTCATGCCCTCCATCTTTATGCGCACTGCCAGCATTGTTGATCCGATCGTCCGTCTCGCGCGGACAGGCGCCGTAGCCGTTCTGGCTTGCTTGGCGACCCTTGTTTTTGCCAACGCACGGCGTTCGCTTGCGCGCGCCTGCGGGCTGCTTGCGCTCTGTCTCGGCATGGGGTCGGCAATCGCGCAGACACCGGTGTCGGGGGCGATCAGCGTCAACACGCGCTGGACGGTAGCCGGCGGACCGTACATGGTGGCGGGCGATGTGGTGGTGCAAAATGGCGCGGTGCTGACCATCGACCCCGGCGTGACTGCCTATATGGGCGCGGGGGCAAGCCTGAAAGTGCAGGGCGGCAGCATCAAGGCAGCCGGCACCCAGGCCCTGCCGATCAAGGTCTTGTCGGAAAAGACCCGGCTCGGCGGCGCTGCCGCGGCGGGCGACTGGAAACAGTGGTTGTTCTCCCCGGGCGCCGTCAACAGCCAGCTCGATCATGTGCTGTTCGAACATGGCAGCGGCCTGGTGGTGCAGGGCAGTTCGCCCGTATTCAACTTCCTCAATATTCGCAATCAGCTGGGTGCGGCCATCACGGTCGACCTGGCTGCTTCGCCATCAGGGCTTGCTAATCAAGCCAGCGGCAATATCCTCAACGGCATTTCGGTGCCGGGCGGCGATATCACCGGCAGCGTCAAGTGGGCATTGCGCGGTATTCCTTACGTCGTTGCCAATGGCCTTGTCTCGGTCGGCGCCAGCCCTGCCATCTCGTTTGTATCGCCTGAGTCGATCCAGGCCGGCCAGACCATGACGGTCAACCTGACCGGCACCCGCCTGAGCGGGCTGTCCAGCGTGTTTTTCGATTCCGCCGGCATGAGCGCCCAAGTGCTCGCGGGCGCGACCGATACCCAAGCCGCTGTGTCCGTCACGGCCGGCAGCGCTGTCGCCTCCGGTCCGGTCACCATGCGCCTGCTGACGAATGCCGGCTGGTCCAGCCCGAACAACATCCTGTCCGTCGCGCGGGCGCAGCCGACCTTGAACAGCATCTCGCCGTCGCCGATCTACACCGGGCAGGGAACGGTCGCGCTGACCGTTAACGGACGCGACTTCACCAGCCAGTCCGCAGTCTTGCGCGACGGCACGGTACTGCCCACCCAATTCGTTTCAGCAACTCAACTGCGTGCGAGCATTGATACCCCATCGGCCAGCAGCAATCTGGCCATCAAGGTGCGCACCCCCGACCCATTGAATGCAGGCCAGTTCCTGTTGTCGAATGAATTGGCGCTGCCGGTCTTGACCGCGCAACTGGCACTCACGCCAGCGAGCGCATCGATCGTCAAGGGCGCGGTCCGGACGTACACGATTACCTTGCCTTACCCGGCCCCGGCCGGCGGCTCGTCGGTCAATCTGGTCTCGAGCGTACCGACCGTCGCCAACCTGCCGGCCAGCGTGCTTGTGCCAGCGGGCCAGAGCAGCGCGACGGTCCAGTTGACGGCCGCCGAACTGGGTGCCACAACCATTACCGCAAGCAAAGTTGGACTGGGCAGCGCGCAGGCCCAGATCACCGTTGTTGCGCCTCCGACCCTGACATTGGCGCCTAACCTGTTGAACCTGGGTGTCGGCCGCAAAGCCGAGTTGACCTTGAGTTCGAGCGTGCCGGCGGGTCCGGGCGGCCTCGTGGTTGCGGTCACTTCCAGTTCGCCCGCAACAGCCACGGTGGTCTCGTCGGTCACCATCGCCGCAGGCAGCAGCAGTGCCGTGGTCAGTGTGTCCACGCTCGCCTTGGGTAGCACCATCATCAGCGCCGATGCGCCGGAGTTCGTTAAGGCGAGCGCGACGGTCAAGGTGCGTCCTTTGTCCCTGAACCTGCCTGCCGGAGCGCTGGTCGCACCCGGCCTGACCCGCTCGATTCCGCTCACCTTGTCCGATCCGGCGCCAAGCGGTGGCCTGGTGGTCAAGCTGGTCAGCGATAACCCGTCCGCCGCCACTGTGCCGGCATCGGTCACCGTGCCGCAGGGCGAGAGTTCGGTCAATTTCATCTTGACCGGGGTGGGGACTGGTTCGGCATGGGTCAATGCGAGCGCCGCCGGCCATGAGGCCGCCTCTATGAGGACGGACGTCGATACGGTCAGCATCCGCTTCGGCAGCCCGGCCGTGAACAGTCTGTTTTTGCCGGAAGAAATCAGCAGCACCTTGGTAGTGACCTTGTCACGCCCCGCTCCGGCGGGCGGCGTGGTGGTGGCCTTGGCCAGTGGCAACGCCGGCGTGGCTGCGGTGAGTCCGGCAAATGTCACCATTGCTCAGGGTGAAACATCGAGCGGGGCGGCGACGGTCCGGGGCGTCCTCAAGGGAAGTACGACTTTGTCAGGCACGGCCCAGGGCCTCAGCCCGGTCAGTATTCCGGTCAGCGTCAGCGCCAAGCCGTTCCTGCAATTCGAAAGCAGCGCCATCGTGGTCGGCAAGGGTCTGCAAACCTCTGAAGTCTATCTTTATCGGCGCACCGAAAACGGCGCCTATTCGGCAGGCACAGCCTTGACAGTGACCCTGACCAGTAGCGATCCCGGCAAGGTGAGCGTGCCCGCCAAGGTGGTGATCCCAGCCAATTCATCGTATGTGAATTTCAATATTGCCGGCGTTGAGCTGACGGCGACCGACGTCACCATCAATGCCACCCCAGGCGAGAGCGCCTATGCTGCGCCGTCGGGCAAGCTTGCGGTGAAAGTCGTCAACCCGCTATTCAATTTTGGAGCCCTCGATAAGGACCGTATGGTGGGTAGCGCCCGCGATGATTTCTACCTGCAGGTCAACGTGCCAGGCGCGTCCAGCCCAACGAGTCAGACAGCAGCGGCCGACCTGCCGATCAGCCTGTCGATCGTCGATGCCAGTGCGGCGGGGATTGTTTCTCAATTCTTCGCCGCGAGCACCGGTGGCGCCCCCGTGACGCAAGTTGTTTTGTCGAAAGGCCACTCCTACACACATTACGCCAGTGGCGTAACCTACCTCGACTCGCCACTAGCCGTCGGTACCTACAAGGTGAAGGCAACTGTCTTCGGTGGTGCCGGCTCGGTCTCGCCGCTGGTGACGGTTGGAACACCGCAGTTGAAGTTCTCGCGCACCGATGTCGTCGTGGTGGGCAAGGGCATGCGGACCAATAGTTCCGAGATCTCTGTGTCGCGCGTCGCTAACGGCGTCGCTAACAACGGCGCCGAAACCCTGACGGTGGCCTTGACCAGCAGTGATCCGTCGAAAGTGACGGTGCCGGCCACGGTCACCATTCCGGCAGGCAGTTCGGAAACCCCCGTTTATGTGACCGGTGTGGAACAGACAGGTGCGAGCCCGGTGACGATTACCGCCAGCGCCAGCGGTATCGCGCCGGTAACCTTTACGGCAAAAGTCATTGTGCCGGTGTTCAAGTTTTCGCACTTCGAAACCATGCGTACTCCTGCGAGCGTACGCGACGATTTTCTGCTTCGCGTCAATGTGCCGGGCGCTAACTACCCCGATCAGACGGCCGCCAGGGATACGCCGATCGACCTGACGATTGCCGACGCCAATCCCGCCGGCGTGGCGCCCGAGTTCTACAGCGTGCAGAGCGCCGGGACCCCGATCAAGCAGGTGATCTTGCGTAAGGGGGAGACGTACACTCATGCAACGGAAGGGGTTTCCTACGTCGGCACCCCTGGCATGCCCGGCAGCTACAAGATGCAGGCAAGCGTGGCCGGTATCGGCAGTGCTGTGTCGGAGTTGGTAACCGTATCGCAACCGGATCTGATGTTTAACCGATCAAGCGTGGTCGTTGCCAAGGGCTTTGATACCGCCAATGAAGAACTGTTTATCTCGCGCTCGGTGGGCGGCACCAGGTTCAAGGGTACCAACCCGCTGACGGTCACGCTGACCAGCAGCGATCCCACCCGCGCCAGCGTGCCGACGACCGTCACCATCGCGGCTGGCCAAGAGTACATATCCGTGCCGGTGAGCGGTGTGAATTTGACGAGCGCAACGCCGGTCACCATCGAAGCGACAGCGGCAGGCTACAACGCTTCCGGAAAAGTTGCGACGCAGGTCGTAGCGCCCGTGTTTTCCTTTTCCGAGCTGGACGCGGACCGCAGCCCGGCCAGCGGGCGCGACGATTTCTATATCACGGTTGCCACGCCGGGATCCAACAATTCGGGAAGCCAGGTCGCCACCACCGATCTGCCGCTGGCCTTGTCGATCGTCGACGCCAGTCCAGCCGGCACGGTGGAAGGGTTCTACAGCGCCCAGACCGGCGGTGCCGCGATTACCGAGGTCGTGATACGCAAGGGGGCTACTCACTCGCGAACGACTAATGGCTACACCTACGTGGCCACGCCAGCCACGTCCGGCAGCTACAAGGTCAGGGCAGCAGTGCAGGGGGGCGCCAGCGTGACGTCGAGCGGAACCAATGTCAGTGCCCCGGAATTGCGCTTCAGTCTAGCCAGTTTCCCGGTTGGCAAGGGTTTGACAAGCTACAACGGCGACCTGACCGTGCACCGCGCTTCGAACGGAAAAGATTTCAAAGGTGTTGCCGCGCTGACGGTGAACCTGAGCTGTACATCGACCGCCATCTGTTCCGTACCGCCGAGCGTCGTCATTGATGCTGGCAGCTCGTACGCCACGGTCCAGGTGACCGGTACCGGTATCGGCAGTACCACGGTCACCGCCAGCGCCGTCGGCTATAGCGCCTTGCAGGACCTGGCGCTGAGCGTGATCGCGCCTGAGCTGCTGATGAGCGGACCGGGCAATACCAAGGTCGGTGAGGCGAGCAACGTGTCGGTGTACTTCAGTGTGCCCGGCGCCTCGAACAGACAGTCGCCTGACAAGGACCTCGTAGTGAACCTGACCAGCAGCGCACCAGGGGTGGCGACCGTGCCCTCGACGCTGACGTTCAAGGCTGGCAGCACCACTTCCCAAAGCGTCAAGATGACCGGTGTGTCGGCGGGAACCACGACGGTGACCGCCAGCGGTATCGATATGAAGAGCGTGACGTCCGACGTCATCACCGTGTCACCCTAAGGAACGGCGATGACTCATTTCAAGAACAATTTAAGCGCGCACCTCATGCATAACAACGTGACCGATTACCGCACTCCCAACACTTCCCAGCGCCTGGTGGCGCGGGCGGTGATGACGGCCATGCTGGCCCAGATGATTCCGCTTCCGGCGCTGGCCGGCCAGTTGACGGTGGCCGACGGCGTAACCGTCAAGTTCGGCCAGGATGCCCAGCTGGTCGTGCGCGACCAGCTCACGGTCGGCAAGAGCGTCGTGCTGACCAGCCAGAAGGACGATAGCGCCGGCGGCGCCAGCGGCGCCACGGCGCAGAAAGCCGCCCCCGGCGACTGGCGCGGCGTGCGCCTGGAAAAATCGGCGGCCAGCTACGGCACCGTGAACCTGTCGGACCTGGTGCTGCGCTTCGGCGGCGGCGCCGATATCGATGGCGCGGGCGCGGCGCTGACCGTGCGCGCGGTCAATTCGGTCATGCAGAACCTGGACTTCAGCGACAACCTGGTCGGCCTGCGCCTGCTGGACGTGTCCAACGCCACCTTGCAAGGCACCAGCTTCATGCGCAACGGCACCGGCATGGACGTCGACAAGAGCGCGCCGACGGTCTCGGCCAGCCAGTTTGTCGGCAATACCGCCTTTGCGATCAATAACAAAACCCCGGCCACAACGGTGCTTGCCACCAACAATTGGTGGGGCAACGCCAGCGGTCCGCGCGAAGCGGGCGCCAATCCGCAAGGGCAGGGCGACAAGGTCTCGACCGGCGTCAACTTCGCCAGCTACCTGGCGGCGCAGCCCTTGCTCAATCCGACCTTGCGCATGGCCGTGCCGGCCATCTACGTCGAGCAGCACGCGGTGGCGCTCGAACTGTCGTGCCTGAACGCGACCGAATATCGCCTCGCTGAAAAGGGCGCCTTTGCGAACGTCGCGTTTGCCCCGTTGACGAACGGGCGCGCCCAGGTCACGTTTACCACGTCCGACGGCGACGGTAACAAAGGGATCGAGGTCCAGTACCGCAATGCGGGCGGCGCCATCGTCAGCGCGTCGCTCGCCGGCGGCGTGCTGGTCGATACGCTCGCCCCCGTGGTCAGCATCAGCTCCCCCGCAGCCGGCAGCGTGGTCGCCCAGCCGGTATCGATCCAGGCCAGCGCGACCGATCTCGGCGGCATTGCCAACGTCCAGTTCTTCATCGACGGCGTGTTGGCCGCAACCAGCGTCAATGCGCCGTACAGCTACGCCTGGAATCTCGACGGCAGCCCCGACGGCGCGCACACCATCAAGGCCGTCGCCACCGATGTTGCCGGACGCAGCGCCGAAAGCAGCAGCGCCATCACCGTCAAACGCTCGGCCGTGGTACCCGATACCGCCGGCCCGGACCTGAGCAATATCAGTTTCAATGGCGTGGCCCTGGCCAACGGCGCCGTGCTCACGCGCAGCGCGGCCCTGACCTTGTCGGCCAGCGACCGCAGCGGCATTGCGCGCATCGAATTGCTGCTCGACGGCGCCGTGATCGGCACCGCCAGCGGCAGCGCGACCTACACCCTGATGCTGGACCTGGTCAATGTGGCCAATGGCGCCCACACGCTGGCCTTGCGCGCCACCGATTCGCTCAATAACGTCAGCACCAGCAGCTACACGGTAACGGTCAACCATGCGGCGCCCGCAGCGCCCGCACTGACCTCGCCGGCCAGCGGCAGCACCACCCGCGAGCCTGCGCTCACGGTGTCGGGCAACACTGTGCCAGGCGGTACGGTGCAGTTGGTCCTGAACGGGAAAAACGCCGGCCCGGCCATCGTCAGCGGCAGCGGCGGCCAGTTCTCCGGCAGCCTGACCCTGGCGCCCGGCGTCAATGAGATCAAGGCCACGGTCACCAGCCAGTACGGCACCAGCGCCGCTTCGGCCGCGCTTGCCGTCACGCTCGACGCCACCGTGCCGTCCAGTCCGGGCAACCTGACGGCCCTGGCGCAGCTGGCCGGCAAGGTGCATCTGGGCTGGACCCGCTCGGTCGATCAGAACACCACCGGCTACCTCGTGTATCGCGCCGCCGCGCCCTTCGATTTGATCAGCCAGGCCGTGAAAGTGAGCAGTGCGCCACTGAACGCGGTGCAGTTCGACGACCTCCCGCCGCAAGACGGCGCCTGGTCGTACCGCGTGGTTGCGGTCAACCAGGCCGGCACGCCTTCGCTGCCGAGCAATCCGGTGCAGGCCAGGTCGGACAGCACGGCGCCGAAGGCGGTGTCGATTGTCTACACCCCGCTCGGCAAGACCGATGCGGCAAGCGGCCGGGTCGGCCAGGGCAAGGTGAATGTGGTGCTGACCGTCAGCGAACTGCTGGAATCGGCGCCGTATCTGTCGTTGATCGTGCAGGGCACCCCGCCGATGCCGGTCGAACTGGCCAAGGGCGCCGGCAATACCTATACCGGCAGCTTCGTGATCGACCAGAAGACCGGTTCCGGCACCGCCAATGCGCTGTTCTCGGCGCGCGACGCGGTCGGTAACCGCGGCACCGAGATCGATGCCGGCGCCACGCTGGCCATCGATACCGCCGGCCCCGCGCTGTCGGGCATCGTGCTCAATCCGGGCTCGCCGATCAAGAATGAAACAGGAATAACGGTCAACGCCAGCCTGAGCTTCAGCGAAGCGCCGGCAAGCATGCCGCAAGTGAAGTTCTCGCTGTCCGGTTCCACGGGCAACCCAACCGCGCTGAGCGGGCTGGCCAAGGTCAGCGCGACCACCTACAGCGGCACGCTCACCTTGCCGGCCAATGCCGGTATGGCCAGCCCGGAAGCGCTCAGTTTCAGTGTGGTGGCGCAGGACGAGCTGGGTAATGTCTCGACCCGGGTGTCGGCGTTCAACCGCTTCCAGGTCTACAAGGGCGATTTGCCGCCGCTGAACGTGCCGTTCGGCTTTACCGCGCTGGCCCAGCCCGGCGGCAAGGTCAAGCTGAGCTGGCAGGCAGTCGAGGAAGCATCCAGCTACCAGCTGTACCGCCAGGCGCCAGGCCAGCAAAGCCTGACCGTGCTGAAACGGACGTCGGGCATCGAGTACATCGACCAGGCCAGTCCGGACGGCGTCTACAAATACGCCGTGGCGACGGTGCGCGCCTCGAACGGGCAAGAGTCGGTTTCCGGCCAGAGCGCCGCGCAGGAAGTGACTTCGCGTGCGAATGCGCCCGGGGCGCCGCAAAGCTTGATGCTCAAGCTGGCCGGGCCGGGCGTTGCGGCCAGCTGGCAAGCGCCGCTGTCGAGCTCTGTCGCGTACTACAACCTGTACCGCGCCGGCGGCACCAGCATCGGCAGCATTGCCGGGCTGACCCCGCTCAAGTCGCGCATCACGACCTTGCTGACCTACGACAGCAATCCGTCGCCGACCCAGGGCGCGTATGTGGTCACCGCGGTCGACGCGGCCGGGAACGAGTCGGCGATGTCGAACTCCAGCTACCTGAACGCCAGCCTGTTTCCAGTGCGTCAGCTCAGGGTGGAGCAGATCGACAACAACTTGCCAGTGGTCAGCTGGAGCGCGCCGAACGGCAGCGTGGCCGGTTACCTGGTGTACGCCGGTCCGGACAGCGCCAAATTCAAGCTGACTCCAGCGGTCAGCGGCGCCACCAGCCTCACCGATACCGGTTACACCGCCGGCGAGCGCCGCTACACGGTCGCCTCGGTGGACGCCAACAACGCCGAACAGCCGCGCAGCATCGTCTTGCCAAGCGTGAGCACGGCCATCGTGAGCGGCCTGCCGATCAAGCGCGGCATGATGAACCGGCTGCAGGCGCAGGTCGTCAATACCTCCGCCAGCAAGCTCGATAATGTGCGCGTGGTCGTGCGTTTGCCGATCGACAAGGAAGGCAAGCAGTTCAAGGACCACAAATCGGATCCGTTCCCGCTCGGCGCCAACCAGACCCGCCTGGTATCGGTGATCGTCGGTGGCTACGCCGACCTGGGCGGTGCTCCACTGGCGCAGGTCGGTGTCGAGATCGCTCAGGACGAGGACAGCCTGGTCAAGGTCGCACGCAGCCAGACCCTGTCGGTGAGCGAAGGCTCGCTGGTGGTCGGCATCAGCACCGACGGGTTCACCCGCGGCGGCACCGGCAAGGTCAAGCTCAACATCGAAAACACGGGCGACGTCGACGTTGAACTGTTGACCGCGACCGCCGGCGGCGCCAAGGAGTCGACCGAACTGCGCTTCAAGTTGTTGGACAGCGACGGCAATGTGCTGGCAACCCAGCCGTACAAGCAGGTATTCGGTGCCAACGTCGTGACCCTGCCCAACGGCCAGACCGTGGCCCGGATTGCCGCTGGCGAGACTTATGTATCCGAGGTATTCGAACTGATCGTACCAGCCTCCAGCCCGAACGCGATCCGCGTCAAGCTTGAAGTCGACAAGCTGCGTTACCACAGCGGCGAGCCGGATGAAGTTCAAGTCGCGGGGCGTGGTTCCGCGCGCACGGTGTCGCTTTTGGATACAGCGTACTTTGCCGAGTTGATCGATATTTCCCCGGTAAATTCGTTCGGCGACGAAGACATCGTCATCAATGGACATGCACTCGACCGTATCGGCAATGCTCGCTTACCGAATGCGCGCGTGAAAATTGTGTTCAACCAGGAAGGTTTCGAGCGCTCGTTCAGCGTGCTGACCGACGGCGCGGGCGATTTCAAGTACACGTTCAAGCCGACCATCACCGATGCCGGTCTGTATAAAGTCAGTGCAGTGCATCCGAGCATTACCGATCGTCCCGAGCAAAAGACCTTTACCATTCATCGCGTTAGCGTCGGGCCATCGCCGTACAAACTTGACGTGCCGAAAAATGTGCCGTTCTCGATACCGTTCGTCGCCAAGACCGGAGCCGGCACATCCGCAAGCAAGCTGCGTCTGACGTTGGATGCAGCCAGCCAGCCTACCGGGAAAATTCCTGCAGGTATAAGCGTTCAGTTTGCTATGCCGGTATTGATGGGCGAACGCGAAACCAAAAATATCCCGGCCATATTCACGGCTAGCAACGAGGCCCAGCCTTCTGGCAGTCTGATCTTCAACCTCGTCAGCGCCGAGCATGAGAACGCGCCGATGGGACAGGTGACCGTCAACTACATGTTGACAGAAGCGAAACCATTTTTGGGCTACTCTCCGGCCGTTCTTGAAACGGGAATGGCGCAAGGTGGCAGTCTGGTCGAGACAGTAAAGGTCAAGAATAATGGTGCCGAACAGGCTGTCAATCTGCGCTTCAGCCTGGCCATGCGCAATGGCAGCGCCGTGCCGGCGTGGGCGACGATCGCCAGCCAGTCAGGCGGTTCGCTGCCCGTCGGGGCCGAGCGGGCGGTCGATCTTTCGTTCATGCCGCCAGCGGCGACCGTGGCCGATACGTACGAATTTGTGCTGCGTGCGGTCGGTGACAACCTCCCGGCGCAGGACAGTTACGTCTATGTCAACCTGAGCCAGAGTGGAATAGGGAACGTGGTGTTCCGAGCGTCGGATATTTACACAGCCACGCCCGGCAAGGACGGCAAGGCTATCCAGGGATTGGCAAACGCGCGCATTACCGTCACCAATGAAGATGTTGCGACAACGACCAAGGAACTGGTCACCGATGCGATAGGCGAGGCCCGTTTCGATAATTTGCCCGCCGGCAGCTACAAATTCCGCGCGAAGGCGGCCAATCATCAGGAAACCGCCGGGCGCCTTCTGGTCAAGCCAGGTGTGACTGCGCTCCAAAGTGTCTTCCTCGATTACAACCTGATTTCGGTGGAGTGGAGCGTGCGTGAGATCAGCATTCAGGACCGCTATGAGATTGTGCTTCACACCACATTCGAAACCAACGTCCCGGCAGCGGTTGTGTTGTTGCAACCCGCCAGTGTGACACTGCCTCATATGAAGCCAGGTGATGTGTACTACGGAGAGCTCACGCTGACCAACTACGGTTTGGTACGCGCGGACAATGTGAAACAAAAATTGCCATTTGATAATTTATATTTCCGTTTCGAATTTCTTGTCGATGTGCCAGCTACGCTCGAGGCAAAGCAACGGCTTACCATCCCCTACCGGGTCATTGCTTTGCAGTCGGACATCAGTGGCAGCGGTGCCGCCTCCGGTGGCGGTTGTCTGGATTTTTCTGTGAGTTACGGTATTACTTGCAGTTACGACTGTGCTAATGGCGTGATCACAATGACGTGCGGCAGTGGGACCCTCTTTTCGCGCGATGGTGCCTCTTCGTGTCCGATTGCCGGTGGCGCCGGCGGTTGGGGCGGGGGAGGTGGCAGCGGCGGGGGAAGCGGCACAGCGGGGCCTCCGGCTAAAAAACTTCCCGGCGCGGATGTGGAGCGTTGTACCAACCTGCCCTCAACCAGCGGCGGTGCCGGCGGTCGAGGCGGTCGAGGCGGTCGCGGTGGCGGCGGCGGTGGTGGTGGTGGTGGTGGTGGTGGTGGCGCAGGCGGCGCAGGCGGCCCAGGCGGCCCAGGTGGCGCCGGCGGCGGCTCTGGCGGTGGCTCGGGAGCCAGTGGTGCCGGTGCCGGTCCGGGCGGTCCGGGCGGTCCGGGCGGTTGGGGCGGTTCCGGCAACATGGGCATGGGCGACAATGGCGCGGGAAGTGATGATCAAAATCAATGCGGTGTTTGACGAAGATGAAAAGAATGAATACGAGCAAGATAGATAAAAGATCCCGTGCCGTGCGCCAGACCGGTCTGTTGGTGCTTCAGGTGCTTGCTGGTCTGGTATGCGGACTGAGCGCGGTGTCCGCATCTACCCGCGCCGATACATCACGCACGGGATTGAACGTAACGCTGCCGAACGGCTTTGCGAACATCGACATCGATGACCTGTCGCTTGCCAGCACGGCCGGTCCGGTGCGCTGGAGCCGTGGCTGGGACGGCAAGGAGTGGAAGTTCAATGGTCATTGGGAGAGTTTGTCGCAAAGCTGGACCAATCTGACCGGAACCGCGGCAGGGGCTGCTTCCGGGAGCGGCGCGACGGCGATGCCGGGCGATGCCGGTTCTTCTTGCTGGATCCTGGTCGACGAAGAATGGAAACGCTCGACCGAGATTGTCATGAGCGATGGCTTGCCGTTGGGCCCGGCCATGCAATCGGAGCGCATTGCTTCGTTCAACAAGCGCTTGGGCGAGAAGGGCGCGGCACAAAAGGACTATGCCGATGAGCGTTCGGTCAATGTTGATTATGGCAATTTGTGCGCCGGGATGGGCATGCAGCCGGCACCCGTTCAGGATCTTGAGGCGCTGCGCCGCGGAAGCGAGCTGTACATGGGGTCCAATGGCAGGTACGGCTTTTCGAACCGTGCTTTTATTGAAAAACGGAAGATCAGCGCGCTGCCCGAACTGACCGCAGCCAATTTGTCGGCGAAGCTGGAAACCGGTAGCGTCAGCCTGACGCCGCTGGAAAAGGTGCCGGGCTACCGGTGGCTGGATAAGGCGGGAGAATGGATCGACTACAATAGCGCCGGGCAGGTGGTGGCGTATGGCGACAAGAACAATAACACCGTCTGGATGGCCCGCGACAATAGCGGAACGCTGCGCGGGGTGCTTGACGCAAACGGGCGCGTTCTTTTAACGCTGCATTACACCGGCCTTCTGATTACCGAGGTGCGCGATTATCCCATTGCCGGCGTCAGCCAGGATCTGGCTCCGCGCAGCGTCAAATACACCTACGACAAAGCCAATCGCTTGACAGCAGTGACCGACGCCCGCGGAAAAAGCACTTTCTATGCCTATGATAAGGCGAACCAGATTGTGAAGATAACCGACCCCGAGGACCGCGATCACTTGCTGGCCTACGTCGGCAGGACCGTTTCCAAACATACCGCGCCGGACGGCGGCGTGACCGATTACGCCTTCGATTACGACGATGTCAACAAGCAGTTCTCGAGCCGGATCACCTTGCCCGAATCGGCGGCAGGCCGGCGTGTTGAGCAGGTTGTCCATAACCGTGCGGGCCAGCTCGTCCGCACGCTCGTTAACGGGCGTGTCGATGAAGAAGTACGTTATGATCCGGCATCCCGGACTGAAACCCGCACCAACGCGCGCGGCTTTATCACCTCGTTTACGCGCAATGAATTCGACCAAGTGGTGCAGCAGCGCCAGGAAGACGGCTCCATTCTGAAATGGAATTACTCGGCTGGGAATCTGACGGTGCTCGATGCGGTCGATGTGATGGGGATCAAGACGGAGTACCAATATGATGTAAACGGCAATACGACTCGCATCATCCAGGCCGCCGGCACGGCTGAAGCACGAGTTACTGAATTGGATGTCAATCCGCTTGGCCAGGCCGTCAAAGTGACGCGCAAGGGCCGAACCGAAGTGAACGGTTTCGTTACGCCCGATTCAGTTGTGTCTCTAACGTATGATTCACTCGGTAACATTGAGACCTGGACCGAGCCTGAACACGGTGACCGCCGATTTATCCATAATCGTATTGGTATCCTGGTTGGCGTAAAAGACCCGCGGCATCACTGGTCGTATATGCAGGTCAACCCACATGGCCAGCCGGTGAAGCTGACCAATGCCCTTTCCCGCTCGGTTTCACTGGATTATGACAACGCTGGCAATCGCGTGCTGGGCATCGATTCGAACGCACATTCGATTCGATGGGCTTACGATAAGATGAACCGCTTGCTCCGCACCACCGCGGAGCTCGAGGCGATGACGACGACCGACTACGACAGCGCGGGCTTGGCGACCAGTTCCAGCGATGCGGACGGTCGCAGCGTGAAATTCGAATACGACGGATTCCAGCGCATCACCAAGCTCGTCGACGGCATGGGGAATGCGACGCGATTCGACTATCAAATCGGCGATGGCACCGCTGCCGGTCAACTCGGTAGTTTGGGATGGCCTACCGAAGTGGTGTTCCCGACCTTCGTGCAACGCAACCGCTACGATGAGCGCGAACGCATCACTTCTGTCGTGCAGGCAGACCAAAAAACGGTCAAGCAGAGCAGCTTGTCGAAGTATGATCAGCGCGGCTTGCGTGTCAGCGAGACTGATGCTTATGATAAGACGAGCAGGGCTGAATATGATGCTTTCGGAAACCAGTTGATCGTCACTGACAGGAACGGGAAGAAGAATCAGTTCGCCTACGATGTGCGGGGAAATTTGCTGCAGGTTACCGACGCCAATCTTCACATTCGGAAGTTTGAATACGACCGCAACGATCGTTTGGTCAAAGAAACGCTGCCGTTGGGGCAATCTGCGCGGATCAAGTACGATCTGGCTGGGAATATTGATGAATATGTCGACTTCAATGGCAACAAGATGGTCCACACCTACAATCCCCTGAACCAGATTATCGAAGTTGTTGACTTCGACCCCGCTGGCACGCAGCAGCGCAACGCGACATACAAGTGGGGGAAAAACGGCGAAATTCTCGAGTGGACGGGCAAGCACGGCGCGCTCGAAGCGAGCGGCAGTATGATATATGACAATCTCGATCGCAAGCTGAGCGAGACGGTGACCTATCCCGGCGGCTTCAGCATGGGATATTCGTATACCTATAGTCCTGCTGGCAAGAAAACAAGTTTGAAATGGCCGGACGGCACAATGATTCGTTACGGATACAGCAAGCACGGCTATCTCGACAGTGTCGAGCTTCCAGGCGAGGGCCGCATTAGTGTCAACGAGTTCAAGTGGACGGCGCCGGCCGCCGTCACGCTGCCAGGCGGCAGCGCCCAGGGTTACGGCATGAACGGCCTGTTGAAACCGACGACGCTCACCGTTAAGGGGCCGGACCAGCAACCATTGCTGGCACTTGATGCCGCCTATGGCGCCATGCAGGAACCAAAGCAGCTCAGCCGCACCAATGCGGGCGCGGGCATGACTACGATGACGAGCTATGCCTATGATGACGAACTGCGGCTTAAACAGGCAAGCACGTCCGGTGCAGGGGCAAGTGCGCATACCGAAACCTACACACTCGATCCGGTCGCCAATCGCATTGCACACAGTCAGGTTGCGGGAGCGTGGACCTACGATGCAAACAACCGCCTGATACAGCAAGGAACGGCGCCAGGCGCCATCACCTATAAGTATGACCCTGCCGGGAACATGACGCTGAGGACTGGGCCGGGAAATAGTGTCACAGAGTACGCCTATAGCCTGCAAAATCGTCTCATTTCCGTGAAGGACGGTACGCAGGGATTGATTGCCCGCTACGGCTACGATCCTTTGGGCCGGCGCATCTGGAAGGAGCAATACCGCGACCAGGCTGGCGCACCGATGGCGCAAGCGCTGCGAACCTACTTTCTGCATGCCGACGAGGGCCTTATTGCGGAAGCGACCCAGCCGATCCGGCTCAACGCCGACCAGAGTGTCGGCGTCGATGGCCCGGCGGTGATCACCACCGAGTACGGTCCGCGTCCCGATTCCCGGTTCACGAGCGGCGTGTTGTTCATCAAGACGAAAAACAGCAATGGCGAGGATACCGTTGGCTACTACCATCACGATTATCGAATGGCACCGGTACAGGCTACCGACCGTTCCGGAAAGATCGTGTGGGCTGCCGACTACGATGCGTTTGGCAGGGCAAGCATCACCACGCCTGTGGCGACAGCGGCAAACCCGACCATTACGTCGCATCTGCGCCTGCCGGGGCAGCGTGAGGACGTGGAAACGGCCTTGTATCACAATAATTTCCGCGACTACGATCCACGGATCGGACGCTACATTCAAAGCGACCCGATCGGCATAGCCGGGGGAATCAATACGTATGCGTACGTGTTGGGTAGTCCGACCACCCTGATCGACCCGAGCGGCTTGATTTGTGTTTCCGACGCTGTCAAAGACGGTATCGGTGGCGCGGCAGGGGCGGCAACTGCAGCGGCGATCAACACGCGCAATCCTTATGCGGCTGGGGCGTTCGGGGCGCTTGGTTTCGGGGCTGGCTACTTTGGGGGGTCCAAAGGCGCCGGCTTTGCGACCGGTTTTGCCTCCGGGGCGATGTCGGGTGGTCCCGGTACCTTTTCGTGGGGAGGAGCATGGTTTGAGGGAATTGCTAACGGTGCCGCCGCCCAAGAAGGCAGCGTTACTGCTGGCGCGATCGGGGGCGCAGTAGCAGGTGCTTTCAATCTTCCGCCGCTGCCGGCAGGTGCCAACCCGCATCACTGGACCTCTTTTATGAAGCCAGTGGGACGAAGTGCGTTGGCTGGCGCGGCAGGAAATGCTGCCGGCATCGCGACGAATTGGCTGGTCGACGAGTTTAATAAGAATTTCGGGGATTGCGATTGTGAGAAAAAATAAATCGATATGGCTGCGGTGTGTGCGCATCGTGTTACTGCTCGGCTTGTTTGGAATAATGATGGCTGGGTCGCGTTTGCTAGTTGATTGGCTAAGCGTGCAATTTCCTGAACACGCAAAGTTAATAGATATGCATGGTTTTCTTCCGTTGATGGGACTCTGTTTCGCCTTAGTGACCAAACCGCTGTTGCGGGCATGCGGCGTCCAGGTGGCAAAGCCGGGGCGTTCCGAAGACCGAAGTACGGAGGATCGCTAAAGCTGACACCCTCCCGAGAATCAGCCTGTGCTTGGCATAAGGGAGAACTGGCGCAACAAATGCTTTTCGATAACGATCACGACTACACAGACGAACAAGGCCGCCGAACGAAAATGGTAACGACCCAATATATGCCCCGCACTTCAATAGTTTTTGCTGGAAAACGGCACCTCACTTTGGCGCTGATGTCGCTGGCCGCTTTGCCTTCGGCTTACGCCCAAGACTCTGTCTGCGCGCGCGTCAAGCTCGAGATCAAGCAGGAACTCACAATGGAACGCCAGGGCTTCGATGCCGAAATGAAGATTCACAACACCACCGAGAGTGGCGTGATCGACAACGTCGCCGTGATCATTAAAGTGACCGACGAGTACGGCGTGCCGGTTGCCGTGTCGGACAACTCGAACGACACCTCGGCCAAGTTTTTCGTGCGCCTGTCGAACAAGGAAAACATCGCCAATGTGGATGGCAGCGGTGTGGTCGCATCGAAAACCACTGGTGTCGTCAACTGGCTGCTGATCCCCGCTCCCGGCTCGGCCGGCACCGGCGCGGCCGGCAAGAAATACCTGGTTGGCGCAACATTGAAATACCGCTTCGGCGGCGCCGATTCGGTGCTCGAGCTCGATCCCGACGTGATCACCGTCAAACCCTTGCCCTTGCTGACCCTGGACTACTTCCTCACCAAAGACGTGGTGGCGGACGACCCGTTCACGCCGCAGATCGAAGCGGCCGAGCCGTTCACCCTCGGCGTGCGCATCAAGAACAATGGCCTGGCCACCGCCAAGAACATGAAGATCGACTCGGCCCAGCCGAAGATCATCGAGAACAAGCAGGGCCTGCTGATCAACTTCCTGCTCACCGGCAGCTACATCAACGACGCGCCGGCGCAAAAGTCCCTGTTGCTCGATTTCGGCGACATCGCCGGCAACAGCAGCAAGATGGGCCGCTGGAACATGGAAACCACCCTGGCCGGCAAATTCGAGGAATTTACCGCCCGCTTCACCCACGCCGATGAACTGGGCGGCGCGCTCACCTCGATCCTGCAGGCCACCAATACCCACCCGCTGATCCACGATGTGCGGGTCGACCTGCCCGGGCGCGACAATGTGCGCGACTTCCTGGCCCAGGATGGCGACGTGATCCGCGTCTACGAGTCGGACGGCGCCGATACCATCGTCACCAACCGCAGCGCCGCGGCTAGCCTCACCCCGGTGCCCGGCAGCAGCAATTACCGCCTCACTTTCCCGGCCACCGCCGGCTTCGCCTACGCGAAAGTGGCCGATCCCTTCAAGGGCACCAAGACGGTCGGCACCATCGTCCGTTCCGACGCCAAGCAGCTCGGCCCGGAAAACACCTGGCTGTCGAAGGCGCGCAATACCAGCACCAATCAGTGGGATTACTACGTCAACTTCTTCGACGTCAACACCACCGGTGCCTACGACAGCGCCTTCGACGTGCCGGACACCGGCGTGCTGCCGCCAGTCATGCAGTTCATCGCCGACCGTACCGTCGAAGTAGGCAAGCAGACTTCCTTCATGGTCGAAGCGAGCAGCCCGGCCGGCAAGGCGGTGACCATCTCGGCCGCACCGCTGCCGGGTGGCGCCAAACTGGTCGCGCAGGCGGCCGATCCGGCCGCGCCGGGCCTGGCGCGCGCCGCCTTCGACTGGACTCCGCCGGCCGGCAGCGCCGGCACCTATCCGATCACCTTCAGCGCCAGCGACGGCGCCCTGAGCGTCAAGCGCGTGGCCACCGTCACGGTGAAAGAGACCATGATCGCCTCCGGTCCCGGCACCCCGTCGATCGCGCTGCCGCGTGCGGGCGCGACCAATGTGGAAGTGACGCGCACCGACATGCAGGTACAGACCTCGATGGATCCGAACGACAAGACGTTCAAGATCCAGTATGAGCTGTACCTCGACGAGGCCGGCACGAATCTGTTCACCAGCAGCATGTCCGACAAGCCGCCCCAGAAGGACGCCAGTGGCGCCACCGTCCCGGTGCCGACCACCTGGACCCTGCTCGGTCCGCTCGCCTTCGACACCACTTACTGGTGGCGCGCCCGCGCCACCGACGGCACCCATTACAGTCCATGGGTGTATTCGCATTTCCGCACGGCGTCGATCGCGCCCGCGCCGGCCGCCTTCAACCAGACCAGTCCGGCGCCGGATGCCGTGGTCAGCAGCCTCAATCCCGTGCTGGCGTGGACCAACAGCGCCGCCGACAAAAATGCCTCCCCGGTCAGCTACGCCGTCACGGTCTACAAGGATGCCGCCCTGACCGAGGTGGTCGCGACGGTCGCCAATGTGCCTGAATCGGCCAGCGGCACCACCAGCTGGACCGTGCAGCCGGCGCTGACCAACCTGGCCAAGTACTACTGGCGCGTGGTGGCCACGCGTGCCTTGGGCGCGATCAACACCGCCACGCCGGCGCCCGAGCCGGTGGGCGCAAAAACCTCGTCGACGCCGCGCGCTTTCACGGTCAACAGCGCCAACCGCGCGCCGGGCGCACCGGTGCTGGTGGCACCGGCCGCCGGCATCAGCGCCTCGCTGACCCCGACCCTGAGCGTCGAGCCTGCCGTCGATCCGGAGCAGGATGCGCTGACCTATGTGTTCGAAATCGATAGCGCCAACACCTTCGATTCCCCGGCCAGGCGCAGCAGCGGCAAGCTCGCCGGCGGCGCCGGCCGCGTCAACTGGGTCGCGCCCGCCCTGACCGAGAACACGCTCTACTGGTGGCGGGTCAAGGCCCAGGATGCCCAGGGCGAGTCGGCCTGGACCCAGGGCAGCTTCCGCGCCAGTGTGGTCAATGAAGCGCCGGCGGTGCCGAAGTTCAAGAATCCCGGCGCCGATGCCTGGACCACGTTCGAGCAGCCGATCCTGGAAGCGTTCGCGGCGGCCGATCCGGAAGGGGACGCCGTCAGTTATCAGTTCGAAGTCTACAGCGACACCCGCCTGGCCAGCAAAGTCGCCTCGGGCACGTCGCCGAACACCTCGCTGGTGGTGCCGGTGCCGCTGCTCAAGAACACCAAGTACTGGTGGCGCATCCGCGCGCTCGATCCACAAGGCGCGGCCAGTAACTGGTCCTTGCTGTCGGCCTTCACGGTCGGCAGCGGCGGCTCGCAAGGGCCGACCATCGCCCTGACCACGCCGACCATCTCGATGCTGCCGGATCTGGTGACGGCGGCCGGTGGCATCAAGAAGCAGGTGACCTTGCGTTGGGAAGGCACCGATCCGAACCTGGAGCCGACCGTCTCGCTGTACTACGGCACCGACAAGGGCAGCTATACTGGCACCCCGATCGTCGAGAACCTGCGCCAGGGCCGCGGTATCCGCTCCGGCAGCTATGTGTGGGATGTCAGCACCCTGGCGCCGGGCGCCTACCGGGTGTATGCGAAAGTGTTCGATTCGCGCGGCATGGGCCAGGCTTATGCGCAAGGCGCCGTGGTGATTCCGCATCCGGTGCAGAGTGCGGGCATGAAGGTGTTGCGTATCATTCTCAATACCACCGAAGGTGCTGGGCGCCCGGTGACGGTCATGTGGGGCAAAATGGACACGACCCCGGCGTTTCTGCCGGTGGCGGGCAATGGCAACCATTGGCAACCGATTGCACCGGTCAACCTGGTGTCCGGTAACCGCTCGACGTTCACGGTCTATCCTTATCAGTGCAGCAAGCAAGCCGCTTTCTTCCCGGTCACCGTCGGCCCGGTCAGCACCGACGATCCGGATTTCGCCGGCCAGGTCGCGCAAGCCCCCGACACGGGCATTATCAAGTACATGGCCTCGAATACCGGCGACGAAACGTTGCGTGTCTGCGACATCCGGATTCTGTCGTCGCGCGTCGTCAGCGGCACCCTGTCCGACTATACGGTCAGCGCACGCTTGAGCAACCTGGGGGCCGGCCTGGCGTCCGCGCTGGCCACGCCATCGATCAGTGGCGCCGATTTGACTGCTACAGGCACCTTGAAATTCGGTACAATCGCGGCTGGCGAAACCGGAAGTTCCGAAACCGTTGTAACGGTACGGGCGCCGACAATCGACGGTTCCGCCGAGATACTTAAAAGAGGTTTGCAATGGTCGGTACAGTTGACGCGGTAAGCGCGGGAAAGAGTTCGATGGCGCGCGTTGACCGAGAGGTTGCATTGTAATGAAGCCAGCAGACCGGACGACGGCCACGCCGTCGTCCAGTGCCGTTCCCGGCACAGTAACGCCGGCAGTGCGCTGGCGGCTGACCGTCGAAACAAGCGACGGCCGTACCCAGACCCTCGAACTGGCCGACATGGCCGAAGCCGAAGCGGTGCGGCGCGCCGCCGCGCGCGGCTTGCGCGTGCTCGGCGTCGAGGCGTTGGGGGCCACCAGTGCGGCCAGCGCGGCGCATGTCCAGTTTCCCCTGATCCTGTTCAGCCAGGAATTGCTGGCCCTGCTGGACGCCGGCCTGAACCTGACCGAAGCACTCTCGACCCTGCAAGCGAAGGAGCGCTCGGCGCCGGTGCGCGCCGTGCTCGGCCAGTTGCTGCAATCGCTGCGCGAAGGGCGCACCTTGTCCGACGTGCTGGAGGCAGCCCCGCAGTATTTTTCGGAAGTGTATGTGGCCACCGTGCGCGCCTCGGAACGCACCGGCGACCTGCCGCAGGCGCTGGGGCGCTACATCGCTTACCAGACCCAGTTTGAAACGCTGCGCAAGAAGCTGGCCTCGACCGCGATCTATCCCGCCATGCTGCTGCTTGTTGGCGGCTTCGTCACCCTGTTCCTGCTCGGCTATGTGGTGCCGCGCTTTGCGGTGGTGTACGAATCGTCCGGGCGCGACATTCCATGGCTGTCGGCCATGCTGCTCGCGTTCGGCAAACTGATTTACCAGAACTGGCAAGTCGCGCTGCTGCTGGTGCTGTCCGGCTTCGGCACGCTGGGCTGGGCCGCCAGCCGCCCGCAGGGCAGGGCCTGGCTGCTGGCCTGCGTGCTGCGCCTGCCATGGCTGGCGGCGCGCGCCGACGAGTACCGGCTGGCGCGCTTTTACCGCGCCGTGAGCCTGCTGCTGTCGTCGGGCGTGTCGCTGGCGCGCTCGATGGGCATGGTAGGCGGCTTGCTCGGGTCGCACCAGCAGGCGTCGCTGGCCGCCTGCCGGCTGGCGGTGGAGCAGGGCCGCAGCCTGTCGAGCGCCCTGGTCGACGCCGGCCTGGCCAGCGCCGTGGCCGAGTCGCTGGTGAAGGTGGGCGAGCGTTCCGGCCAGATGGCCGAGATGCTCGAACGCGCCGCGCGCTTTGCCGATGATGAATTTTCGCGCTGGATCGACTGGGCTTCGCGCCTGCTCGAACCGGTCTTGATGGTGGTAATTGGGTTGGTGATAGGGACTGTTGTGGTATTGATGTACATGCCGATTTTCGACCTGGCCGGGAGCCTGCAATGAACGCGCCGCAAGCGCTGGCGCACGCGCTCACGCCGGCGCTGCTCGTGCAGGCCAGGCAGCTGTGCGCGCAGGGCGACCTGTCGCTGCTGGCGGCCTTGCAGCAGGCCAGCGGCTGGCCAGCGCCCCAGCTGATGGCGGCGCTGGGCGAGCAGTTCGGTTATCCGGTCGTGGCGATGGCCGAGCTGCACGCGCTGCAGCCCGATTTCGACCTGATCGCCTACACCGACGCGGTCCAGCGCGGCGTGCTGTGCGCGCGCGCCGGCGCCGGCCAGGCCACGCTGCTGCTGTCGGACCCGTTCGACGGCGCCGCCGAGGAATGGGCCCTGCGCCGCTGCGGCGGCGTCCATCCGGTGCTGGTGCTGGTCCATCCGGACGATCTGCAAGCCTACCTGGTCCAGCAGGAGCGCCTGCTGCGCGCCATGGACGGCTTCGAGGCGGGCCTGGCCGTGGGCGGCGACGAAGAAGTCGCCGCCGTGATCACTTTGTCGAGCATCAACGACGACGCCAGCGCCGTGGTCAAGCTGGTCAATTCGACCATCTACGACGCCCTCAAACTGCAGGCCAGCGACATTCATCTCGAATGCGACGCCGGCTGCCTGCACGTGCTGTACCGGATCGACGGCGTGATGGTGGCGATCACCCAGGTGCAGGGCCAGGACATGGCCGAACAGGTCATCTCGCGCATCAAGGTCATGGCCGAGCTGGACATCGCCGAACGGCGCGTGCCGCAGGACGGGCGCTTCAAGGTGCGCGTCAACGGGCGCGACATCGATTTCCGCGTCTCGGTGATGCCCAACATCTTCGGCGAGGATGCGGTGCTGCGCCTGCTCGACCGCCAGTCGCTGACCGAGGAAGCGAAGGCGCTGCGCCTGGAGCACCTGGGGCTCGACGCGCACGCCATCGCCGGGGTGCGCAAGCTGGCCGCCAAGCCGCACGGCATGCTGCTGGTGACCGGCCCGACCGGCTCGGGCAAGACCACCACCCTGTATGCGGCGATCACCGAAATCCATACCGGGCGCGACAAGATCGTGACGATCGAAGACCCGGTCGAATACCGCCTGCCGCGCGTGCTGCAGATTCCCGTCAACGAGAAAAAAGGCCTGACCTTCGCGCGCGGCCTGCGTTCGATCCTGCGCCACGATCCGGACAAGATCATGGTGGGCGAGATCCGCGACAACGAAACCGCCCAGATCGCGGTCCAGGCCGCGCTCACGGGCCACCTGGTGTTTACCACGGTGCACGCGAATAATGTCTTCGATGTGCTCGGGCGATTCCTGCACATGGGGGTGGACGCCTACAGTTTCGCCGCCGCGCTCAACGGCATTGTGGCGCAGCGCCTGTTGCGCAGCAATTGCCCGCTGTGCGCGGTCGCCATCGAGCCCGACCCGGCGCAACTGGCCGAAGCGGGGCTGAGCGCGGACGAGGTGCGCGACTGGCGCTTCAAGGCCGGGCGCGGCTGCGGCCATTGCCGTGGCGTCGGCTACAAGGGGCGCAAGGCGGTGGCCGAAGTGCTCATTCTCGATGACGCGATGCGCGAACTGATCGTTGCCCAGGCCCCGATTTCGACCATGAAGGAACGGGCCGCGCTGGCCGGCCTGCGCCCGCTGCGCGTGACGGCCCTGCAGGCGGTGGCCTGCGGCGAGACCACGCTCGAGGAGATCATCCGTGTCGCAGGCTGATACCAGGTTCGCGCCGTCCGGCGACACCCTGCTGCTGGTGATCGGCGCCGAGCGCATCGAATGGGCCGTGCGCGCCGGTGCCCGGTGGCGCGCCGACTGCGCCGGTAGCGAGGCGCTGGAGCCCGGCGCCGGCGAGGCCCTCGCCGGCGCGCTGGGCCGGCTTGCGGTGGCGCTGCCGCTGGCCGCCATGCGCGTGGTGGTGGCCGACAACTGGCTGGCCAGCGCCACCTTGCCGTGGAGTTCCGTGGTCGAACGCGGGGTCGGCCTCGATGGCGCCGCGCGCGCGCGCCTGGCCGCCGCCGGTGCCGATGTCGGCGGCGCCGATACGGTGCGGGTCGACGCGGCGCCGTTCGGCGCGCCGCGCGCGGTGCACGCCTACCCGGCCGCTCTGCTGGCGCTGTTGAACCAGACTGCGGCCCGGCTCGACACGCCGCTGGCCTCGGTCCTGCCATTGTCGGTGGCGTGCTGGGAATATGCGCGCCGGCATGGCGCGCGCGCGCCGGCCGCCCTGGCCGTGCAGGATGCCGGCCTGCTGATGCTGGCGCGGCGCGCCGACGGCGCGGCCAGGCACATGGCCGACCTGCTGGTGCGTTACGCGCCGCAGGCGGACGCCGACGGCCCCCGGCAATTGCACCAGTTGTGGCAGCGCCAATGCCTGCGCGATCCGCAACTGGCCGCGCTCGAACAAGTGACGCTGCTCGACCTGGCGCCCGATGGCGCGCCGCCGGCGGCGCCGTTTGTCGCGCCCGTCTGGGACAGCGGCGAGCGCGCAGGACCCTCGCGCGCGCTGCAGGTAGCGGCCGGCGCGCCGGCGCACCGGCTCGATGCGCTGCCCCAGCGTAGCGGCCTGACGCCGCCGCGCATGGCGGCGCTGGCGCTGCTGGCGCTGCTGGCGCTGGTGACCGTGGCGGCGCTGCTCAACGCGGCACAGGCCAGCCGCAGCGCCGCCATGCTGCGCGAGCGCCTCGAGGCGACACCAGCGCGCACCAGCGCGGCCGCGCCAGTGCTGGCATGGAGCCGTACCGAGCTGGCGCGGGTACAGGCGGTCAACGTGGCGATCCGTGAACTCAATTTGCCGTTCCCGGCCATCTTGCGCGCGCTCGCTCCGCCGCCCGACCTGCGCGTGTCGGTCTTGAGCGTGACCACGGCGGCCAGCCAGTCCGCCGCCCAGCCGTCGCATGTCAAGCTGGTGGCCGAGGCGGGCAGCGGGGCCGAGATGGCGCGCTACGTCGCCTTCCTGGCCGAACGCGCACCGTTTACCGGCGCCTATCTGACGGAGCATGAAATCGACGAGACCTCGCCCGGGCGGCCGTATCGTTTTACTGTGGAGGCAGCATGGAAGGATTGAGCCGCGCGCGCTGGACGCATCCGCTGCGGCGCCCTCTCGCGCGCGCGGCATGGCATGTGCGGCGACTGGGACCGTTCGGCTGGTCCGTGCTGGCGTGCGCCGGCCTGACGCTGGGTGCGCTGTTGCTGGCGCACCAGCAGGCGCTCAGTGCCGGCGCGCTCGAAGCGCGCCTGGCACAGCGCGGCGCCGAGCGTGGCGCCGGCGCGCCGCGCCGCGCCGCCAGCTTCGACCAGGCGGGTGCGCGTGCGCGCCTGGACAGCTTCGACCGCTTGCTGCTGCCGCATGGCGAGATCCCGGCGATGGTGCAGCAAATGATTGAACTGGGCGCCGCCGAAGGGCTGATCATGCAGCGCGGCAGTTACCGCGCCCAGTCCGACAGCGCCGGCCGGTTCTTGCGTTACCGCATGACCTTGCCGGTGAAGGGCTCGGGAAAAGCGATCCAGCGCTTCATGAAGACCGCCCTGCGCGAACAGCGCAGCCTGGCGCTCGAGAGCGTGCAGTTCCGGCGCGCCGCCGTGGGCGCCTCCGAGGTCGAGGCACGCATCCAGTGGATTGTCCTGAGCGCGTTGCCGCAAGCCGATGGCGCGCACGCCGACCTGCCCGAGGAGGCGCCATGAGCGCCGCGCTCAAGCGCGCTTTGCTCGGCGCGGCGTTGCTGGCGACGCTGCTGGCGGCGTGGTATGCGCCGGCTCCGGACGGCGCTGTGGTCGAGTCGAGCGCGCCCGCGCGCGCGCCGGGGCCGGCGCAAGGGGCGCGCGTGCGCGGCGCCAGCGCCCCCCTGGTCGACGTGTTGGCGATACGCGCGCGTGACGGCGACGACGATGACGATGACGACGCCGGCCTGTTCGTCGGCGCGGCGCGGCCGGCCGAGGCGGCAACTGCGCCGCCGCCTGCGCCCGCGCCGCTGGCCGAGCCGGCGGCGCAACTGCCGCCGCTGCCATTTCGCGTGCTCGGCACGCACGAACAAGCCGGTAAAACCGTGGTCTTCCTTCAACAAAATGAATTCAACCACGTGGTACGGGTCGGCGACACCATTGGCGACACCTACAAAGTGGAAAGCCTGGAAGGCAGTACCCTGACATTGCGCTACCTGCCCATGAACCAGACGCAAACGCTCGACCTGGGCCGCACGCTGAAAGAAGAAAAGTGAGAATGACAATGAAGTTGATGCAAAGCCGGCCGCTGCGACGCATGCGCTCGGCCACGGGAACAGCGCTGCTGGGCGTGGCGTTGTGCGCGGCCTTGCTGGCCGGCTGCGGCGCCGCGCGCGTCTACGGCGAGGGCACTGCGCTGCTGGCCGAGGGCAAGACCATGCAGGGGCTGGCAAAGATGGAGGAAGCGGTCAAGATGGACCCGAAGAATCCGGAGTTGCGCATCGGCCTGGCCAACCGCCGCCATTCGCTCGTGACCGCGCTGGTCGGCGCGGGCGAGGGCGCGCGCCGCGAGGGACGCCTGAGCGACGCCGAGAAGGCTTACCGCGAGGTTCAGGTGCTCGAGCCGGAAAACGCGATGGCGCGCCAGGGACTCGAGTCGCTGGTGACAGCGCGGCGCCACCGCCTGGTGATGGCCGAGGCCGAGGAATTGCTCAAGCAGGGCGGGACGGCCAACATCGCCGATGCCATCGAGAAGATGCGCCCGGTGCTGGCGGAAGGGCCAAAGCAGAAAGAAGCCATGAACCTGAAGGCGCGCCTGGAAGAGGCGCGCGCCAAGGATGCCCGTCCCGACATCAAGCTGGCGGCCGCCTTCCGGCAGCCGATCTCGCTCGAGTTCCGCGATGCGCCGCTCAAGTCGGTGCTGGAAGTGGTGGCCAAGGTGTCCGGGCTGAACTTCTATTATGACAAGGACATTCGTCCCGATCTGAAGGCGACCGTGTTTGCGAAAAACACCACCACCGAAGACGCGATCCGCTTGCTGCTGGTCACCAATCAGCTCGAGCAGAAAATCCTCAACGAGAATTCGCTGCTGATTTATCCGAGCACGGCGCAAAAGCTCAAGGAGTACCAGACCCTGGCCGTGCGCAGCTTCTATCTGACCAATGCCGACGTCAAGGCGGTGTCGAACTCGATCAAGACCATTGTCAAGACCAAGGACATGGTGGTCGACGAGCGCCTCGGCATCATCATCGTGCGCGATACCCCGGAAGCGATCCGGATCGCCGAACGCATCGTCGCGCTGCAGGACCTGGGCGACTCCGAAGTGCTGCTCGACGTGCAGGTGATGGAAGTGAAGCGCTCGCGCCTGATGGACCTCGGCGTGCAATGGCCGAGCCAGCTTGCACTGTCGCCGCTGCAGGTGGGCAGCAACCCGCTGACCCTGGACACCTTGCGCGGACTAAACAGCGGCAATATCCAGGCGACCCTGGGCAATGTGCTGATCAAGGCAAACAAGGAAGACCAGACCGGCAATATCCTGGCCAATCCGCGCATCCGCGTGCGCAACAAGGACAAGGCCAAGATCCAGATCGGCGACCGGGTACCGGTGATTACGACCACCTCGACCTCGACCGGTTTCGTTTCCGAATCGGTGGCCTATGTCGATGTCGGCCTGAAGCTGGAAGTGGAACCGAATATCTATCTTGATGACGACGTCGCCATCAAGGTCAACCTGGAGGTGTCGAACCTGGTGCGCGAAATCGTCAGCCGTTCCGGTACGCTGGCCTACCAGATCGGCAGCCGCGGCGCCAGCACCGTGCTGCGCCTGAAAAATGGCGAGACCCAGATCCTGGCCGGCTTGATCAGCGATGAAGACCGCACCACCGCCAACAAGGTGCCGCTGGTGGGCGACCTGCCGATCGCCGGGCGCTTGTTCGGCAGCCAGAAAGACGATACCCAGCGCACCGAGATCCTGCTGTCGATCACGCCGCATGTGGTGCGCAGTATCGGTCGCCCGGACATGCTCGATGCCGAATTCGATTCCGGCACCGAGGCGAGCATCGGCACGCCCACGCTCAGGCTGGCGACCGCGCTGGCGGAGCCGGCCGACAAGGAGGGCGCCAAGGAGGCGGGCAAGGGCGCCGCCAGGGATGGCGCGCGCGAGGTCGCCACCGTCAGCGCCGGCACCGGCGCGGCCGCAGGGGCGGTCGCGCCCGACAGCAGGGCGGGCGCGGTGGGCACGTTCAGCCTGGCATGGCAGGGACCGGCGCAAGTGAAGGTCGGCGAGCAATTTAGCGTCGTGCTCAAGCTGAGCAGCGAGCAGGCCTTGCGCGGTTTGCCGGCGCTGATGGGCTTCGATCCGCAGGTGTTTCAGGTTGCCAACGTCCAGGAAGGCGACTTCTTCAAGCAGGGTAACGGCAAGACCAGTTTTACCCAGCGTGTCGATGCGGCGCAGGGCAAGGCGTTTTTTGCCCTGGTGCGCCAGAGCGAAAGCGGGAGCGACAATGGTATCAATGGCAGCGGCGCGCTGGTGACCGTGACCTTCAAGGCGCTCAAGGCGGCGGCCGCGACCAAGCTGCAATTGCTCTCCGCCACGCCCGAACCGGTGTCGGTCGTGCCGCCGGCTTTGCCGGTCGAACACGTCATGCGCGTGGTGCCCTGATGCGTGGGGCGCGCCGGCGGGGCGGCTTTACCTTCATCGAACTGATGATGACGCTTGCCATCATGGCGGTCATGGTCACGGTGGCGGTGCCGCTGGCGCAACTGACCGCGCAGCGCCAGAAGGAGCATGACTTGCGCGCCGCGCTGGGGCAGATCCGCGAGGCGCTCGACGCCTACAAGCGCGCCGCGGAGCAGGGGCGGATCCTGGTCAGGGTGGGCGAATCGGGGTATCCCAAGACCCTGGACGAGCTGGTGGACGGGGTCGAGGACCAGCGCAATCCGGCCCGGCAGAAGCTGTATTTCCTGCGCAGCTTGCCGCGCGACCCGATGGCGCCCGAGGCGCGCGCCGCCGCCGCGACCTGGGGGCTGCGCAGTTACGCCTCGCCGGCCGACGATCCGGGCGAAGGCGACGATGTGTTCGACGTGTTTTCCAAGTCCGGGCAGCAGGGTCTCAATGGCGTACCGTACAGGAAATGGTAATGAACGATGCACTACCTGGCCGGCGCGCCGGCTTTACCCTGGTTGAATTGCTGGTGGTGATGGCGATCGTCGCCTTGCTGCTGACGATTGCCGTGCCACGGTATTTTGGTTCGCTGGCACGCTCCAAAGAGGTCGCACTGCAGGAAAACCTCAAGGTCATGCGCATCAGCCTGGATAAATTCTCCGGCGACAAGGGACACTTTCCGGAGTCGCTGGAGGAACTGGTGAGCGAGCGCTATTTGCGTGCGGTGCCGCTCGACCCGATCACCGAATCGGCCCAGACCTGGGTGCTGGTCGAGTCCAGCGAGCCGGATGCGGGCGGCATTGTCGACGTCAAGAGTGGGGCGCCCGGTGAGAGCGGGGATGGGCAGCCGTATGCGTCATACTGAACGGTTGCCGGGGATGCGCGGCCAGGGCGGCTTTACCTACTTGTGGGTATTGCTGCTGGTCGCCTTCATGGGGCTGGGGCTGACGGTTGCGGTGGAAGTCGATGCGACCGCCGCCCGCCGCGACCGCGAGCGGGAGCTCCTGATCATTGGCCGCCAGTTCCAGACGGCGCTGGGGCGCTATCACGAAAGCGAGTTGACGGCCGGTAAAAAGGATTACCCGGCCAGCCTCGAGGAGTTGCTGGAGGACCGCCGCTTTCCCGGCGTGCGTCGCCACCTGCGCAAGATCTTCGTCGATCCGATGACCGGAAACGCCGAATGGGGACTGGTCATGCTGGGCGGGCGCATCGTCGGGGTGCATTCCCTGTCGGACAAGACACCGATCAAGCAGGCCGGATTTGCGCCCGAGCACGCTGCCCTGCGCGGCAAGCAGAAATACTCGGAATGGCAATTCCTGTATCCGCCCGATCTGGCCATGTCCGAGCCAGCCGCGGGCGGCGCGGGCGTCGCCGCGCCGCCCGCGACCATCGTCCCAGCCACCACAGAAACCACCGAAATCAATCGCCAGGAAAATTTGAAATGATGTCTTCAATTACAGGGGCGCGCACGCGCCAGTGGCCGCGCCTCTTGCTGCTCGCGTTGGCCTGCGCCGCGGCGCCGGCCTCGGCCCAGGCGCCGCAGTCCAGCAGCCTGGCCGAGGGGCTCAAGAGTATCAAGCGCGCCGATAATGTGTGCCGCAGCGACGATGGTGGCGTTGCCGGCGGCGCCGGCGCGGCCCAGCCGGCCGAAGCGCGCCCCGACCTGGGATGCGCTATCACGGTGGACGCCGCGCAAGCACTGCTGCAAAAACCGGAGACCATCCTGTTCGATCTGCGCCCCGACGTCGAATATCAATTATTCCGTATCAACGGCGCCTTGCATGTCACGCTGGCGGACCTGCGCGGCAAACCGTATTGGCGCAACAAGACGGCCATTTTGGCCGGGAACGGCAAGGCTGAGCGCGAACTGTACAGCGCCTGCACCCAGCTCAAGCAGCTCGGTTACAAGTCGGTGCATGTTTTGCGCGGCGGCACCCCGGTGTGGCTGGCCGCCGCACAGCCGGTGCTGGGCCGGGCGCCGTCCGCCTCGCAATTGCAGCGCCTGGCCGCATCCGAATTCTGGACCGAAGCACAGAACGGCGACAATCTGGTCGTGCTGGACAAGTCGCAGAGCGCCTTCTTGAACGAGATCGCCTTTTCGGTGGAATTGAACGACACCACGGCACTGGCGATCCGCACCGTGCTCGAGCGCCGCCGGCGCGCCATGAAAACGGGCGGCGTGTCGGCCGTGGTGCTGGCGGCCGGGTCGAATGTCTCCGACCAGCGCCTGGAACAGATGCAGCAAGCCTTGCTCCCGATTCCCTTGCTGGTCTATACCGGCACGCGCGAGAGCTATGTGGCGCAGGTGGCTGTGCAAAAGGCGGTCTGGCTGGCGCACGAAAGTGGACCAAAGCAGCTTCCCTGCGGACTGTAGAACGCCATGCAACGGCGCAGCGTTCTGAAGGCGGGGTTGGCGGCGCGCCTGTGCTCGCCGCTTGTCCTGCTGGCGCGTCCGGCGCGCGCCGGCCAAGAGGCGCCGGTGCGGCGCCTGCGCTTCGCCGTCACGTTCATCAATCCATTCGAGCGCGACCTGGCGAACCAGGCATTCTGGTGCTATCTGCCGGCCGAGCTGGCACCTCGGCAGCGCCTGCGGCAAGTGCAGGTATCCATGCCGCACACCATGCACAGTGATGCGCTGGGACACCGCATCCTGGGCTTGTCGTTCGCACGTTTTCCCGGCATGGGGCAAAAAGTCGTCACCTTGACCGCCGAGGTCGATGCCAGCCCGGCTGCCGATACGGGCCTGGCCGCGCCGCCCGATGGCGGCGACTGGCTGGGGCCTGAGCGCTATGTCGAGTCCGATGCGGAGCCGATCCGGGCGCTCGCCGCGCTCCTGCGCAGGCCGACAGCAAGCGAGACCACACGCGCCATCTACGATTGGGTGTGCGGCAATCTGACCTACGCCGGTTATTTGGCGGACGACTTTGGCGCTTTGTACGCCTTGCGCGAGCTTGGCGGCGACTGCACCGAATACGCCGGTCTGGTGGTGGCGCTGGCACGCGCCAATCGCATTCCCGCGCGGGTGCTGGGGGGCTACGTGATGACGCAGGACGGCGTGCCGCGCCCCCAGGATTATCACAACTGGGCCGAAGTGTTCATCGACGGCGCCTGGCGCACCGTCGACGCGCAGAAACAGAGCTGGTTGCCGCCTGCGGGCGCCTATGTCGCATTTCGCATATCGCGTGACGCCTTGAGTAATCCAGTGGGGCAGGCCCACCGCTACCGGACCGACGGTGAGATGCAGGTGCGCTTCTAGGCCCGGCCTGGTCCCGCCAGGGTGCCTAAAGTGGGTTTTTCCAGGCGCCCGGCCAGGCCGCTACGGCGCGTCCCGGTGCACATCCCGATAAGCCAGCATATCGAGCAAACGCTCTTCCTTGTCCGCATCGAAGCCGCAGGTCGCCTCGAAGCGCGCCGGATTCTCGTACGTCCCGAACAGCATGTCCCACCATACGATATCGCCGTAGTTATTCTTGTGCCGTCCGTACTGATGGTGGATGCGGTGCATTTCCGGGCGCTGGAAGACGTAGCCGATCCAGCGCGGCGTGCGCACGCTGGTGTGATAAAAGAACTCGCCCAGCGCCGTGCAGAGGGTGTAATACGCGCCAGCCTCCGGCGACAGTCCCAGCAAGGTGTACACCAGCAAGCTGCCGATGACCGAGTTCACCAGCATTTCCCCCGGATGTTTATAGAACGAGGTAATCACCTCGATGCGGCGCGGGCTGTGGTGAATCTGGTGAAAATGCAGCCACAGCCAGTCGACTTCATGGCGCCAGCGGTGCCACCAGTAAAACACGAAGGTGGCGATGAAGTAGGCCAGCATGCCGCCCGCGACCGGGTTCAGGTAATGCGACAGCCGGAACACGGACACGGCCGACAGCCAGCGCTCCCAGCTGATCCCGGCCAGCACCACGATGCCCAATTGGGCCGCGTTGATCAGCAACACCCGCAGCGGCCAGGTGCGAATTTTCGGCAATGTCCAGCCGGGTATGATGCGTTCGAGGACGAAGCACGCCGCGAACACGGCGAAGATGATGGGTAGCATAAGGAACTCCTGTGCGGGTCGGGAAGGCAGTTTTGCACGACCGGCTGCGATGTAAAGCCGGCATGCTCCCGGTACTGCCACACGGTGCCGTTGGTATCGCGCCACGATGCTGCGCTGCGCCCGCCCGGTGCCGGATATCCCCGTTTCCTGCCGCATGCCGACGCCACGCCCGACGTCCTTGGCGCCGTTGCGGCAGCCTTTTTCGGGCTTGCCAACCCGTGCCGATGCAGCCGTCATGAGCAGCGTCATGCCCCGCGCATAGCTTCGCCATCCTCGCTTCCACAGCAATAATTAATTTTCAAAATGTTAATAATCTTTAACCAATACTTACGTTAAACTTGTTTCGTTGTTGATATTTATGCAACGCATTCTGCATATTCACGACCGTGGATGTGCTAACCAATACAAGGAAGAAAATGACAAGAGCAATTGGTAAACGTATGTGTGCGATCGTGATCGGTGGCGTGGTCGGCGCTGCGGCGCTGGCGGGCGGCGCCAGCGCCCAGAACGGCGGCGCTGCGCCGGGCCAGCCGGCTGGCGCTGCGGCGCTGCGGCAAGCCCCGGCAGCGCTGCAGGCGCCGATCCGCAACGAAGCAGGTACCATCCGTTACATCGTCCTGTTCGCCGACACGGCCACGCAGCGGTATTCGGCCAAGGCGGTCAGCGACCCGCGCTTCGGCGCCGAACACGACGGCAAAGTGATGCGCCTGCTGCACGAGGTCGAAGCCGCGCACCGGGTGGCCGCCACCCATGCCTACAGCCACACCTTGCAGGGCTTTGCCGCCTATCTGACCGAACAGCAGGTGACGGCGCTCAGGCGCGATCCGCGCATCAAGTCGGTGTCTCCGGACATCCAGGCCGAGGCCAGCGCGAGCGCCGTGTGGACCGACGTGCAGGTGGGCGCGAGCACCTTGCCCTGGGGCGTGCAGGCCGTTGGCGGCAGCGCGGCCAGTACCGGCGCCACCACCGTATATGTGATCGACAGCGGCATCGCCAACCATGTGGACGTGCCGGTCAGCGCGCGCTGGAACGCCCCTGGCGCTTGCGCAATCGGCAAGTATCCGCATGCGACCTTCGTGGCCGGCATCATCGCCGCCAAGAACGACAACGCCGGCGTCACCGGGGTCAACGCCGGCGCCAAATTGGTCTCGCTGGCCTACGGCGACCCGACCTGCGCGGTGGGCAGCAACAGTTTTGCCAACGTGATCGCCGCCCTGGACGAAGCCAAGCGCCGCATCCTGGCCGAGGGACGCATGGGCGTGGTTAATCTGTCGAGCAATTTCCAGATGGTCAACCTGACACCCGACCGCATGCCGCTGGTCGCCGCTTTCCAGAAGAGCGTGCGCACCCTGATCGCGCCGGACAGCGCCAGCGGCTATCGCGGCGCGGTGTTCGTGCAGTCGGCCGGCAACCGCTACAACGACGCCTGCTTCTACAGCTTCAACGACAAGCTGCCGTCCGACGGCGCGCTGGTCGTTGGCGCGATCGACAGCAACGGCCAGCCGGCCCAGCCCCTGAACGGCAGCGGCGCCTTTGCGCCGCTCGACCCCAAGGGCGTGACCGAGATGGGCTCGAACTTCGGCGCCTGCGTCGACGCCTGGGCGCCTGGCAAAAACGTCAGGTCGACCTGGATGAACAGCTACGCATCGACCTACGTGGTCAGTTCCGGCACCTCGTGGGCGGCGCCCCACGTGAGCGCGCTGGCGGCGCGCCTGATCGAAACCACGCCCACCCTGCGCACCCCGGGCGAGGTGGAAAACGCGATCCGCGCGCGCCTGGTCAGCGGCGGTGCGCTGACCCAGGGCACGCCGTTGCGGGTGGCCAGCATCGCCGGCGCCGCGCACAAGGCCAAGCCGACTGTCGAATTCAAGATCGGCGGCCAGCGCTCGAGCCCCAACCCGGCCATGCTCGGTGTGGCGCCCAACCCGGCGCTGACCGCCGCCACCCCGTTCGAGCTGCGCTATGAGGCGCTGGGTGCGCAAAGCTGCGATATGCGTGCCTATGTCGACGGCAACCTGGTCGAGCAAAAGCTGGCCGGTCCGACCTCCTTCAACTGGGGCAGCGTGACGCGCGCCCCGGGCGTGCACCGCTGGGATGTCGACTGCCGTTCCGCCAATGGCGAGACTAATAGCGCCAGTGCGTCGGCGCGGGTGGCGCGCGGCCTGGAGCCGGTCATCACGTTCAGCGTCGACGGCGTGCCGACGACCAATGGCGTGCCGCCTGTGTCAACCAGCGTTCCCGTCACCGTGTCCTACCAGGTGACGAACGCAACATCGTGCACGGCGGAGGCTTACCGCCGGCTCCCGGTGGAATTCTTCGAAACGTGGTACGACAACAAAAACGCGCCGACCTCGATGCGCTGGGCGCCGCTGAAGCTGGTGAGCGGCGGCGAGTACTACTGGCGTGTCGTTTGCGTCAATCGCAATGCGCCGGGCGCGCCCGAGTCGCAGGAGAGCGTGGGACTGCAGGCCTTCTGATCGGTCGATGAGGCGCGCCGCAGCTGGCGGGCGGCGCGCCCGACGGCCAGAACGGTTTATGATCCGGAATCAAGATCAACTTTCCGGAGAATCCCGCCATGCCGACGATCAGTGCCTTCCAATACGTTCCTCCCTTCGCCCAGGGCGTGGTGCGCGATCTGCGCGTGCGCTGGGCGCTCGAAGAAGCCGGCCTGCCTTACGACGTTCGCCTGATCGGGCGGGCCGACCAGAGCGCGCCCGACTACCTCGCCTTGCAACCGTTCGGCCAGGTGCCGATGCTGCAGGACGGCGACTTTGCGATGTTCGAATCGGGCGCGATCGTGCTGCATATCGCGCAGCGCAGCGGCGCCCTGTTTCCCAAGGATGAAGCGGGCAGGGCGCGCGCCGCCAGCTGGATCTTCGCGGCCCTGAATACGCTCGAGCCGCCGATCCAGCAACTGGCCGCGATCGACCTGTTTTTCGCCGGCGAGGAGTGGGCCGGGCTGCGTCGCCCCGGCGCGCTGGACGACGTGCACGTGCGCTTGAGACAGCTGGCCGCGTGGCTTGGTGAGCGCGACTATCTCGACGGCGCCTTCAGCGCGGGCGACCTGATGATGACCACGGTGCTGCGCCTGCTGCGCCACACCGCCATCCTCGACGCGTATCCGACCCTCAAGGCTTACCAGGCGCGCTGCGAAGAGCGCCCCGCGTTCCGCAAAGCGCTGCGCGACCAGATGGCCGCGTTCGAGCGAGCCTGATCAGGCGCTCTTGCGCAGCACCCACTGCACCAGGGCGTCGCCCTCGGCGTCGACGACGGTGGCGCCAGGTTCGAAGCCGAGTTTGCCGACCACGCGCAGCGAGGCCGTATTGTCCTTCGCGATCTGCGCCAGCACGCGCTCGACCGCGCCGCTGGCAAAGGCGATGCGCGCCAGTTCGGCCACGCCCTCGGTGGCGATGCCTTGGCCATGCCAGTCGGACGAGACGCCGTAGCCGATTTCGACCTGGCCGTCCTGTGGCTCATCCTTGAAGCCGCAGGCGCCCACCACCATCTGGTCGCTCACGCGCAGCATGACAAAGGTGGCGCACCAGGCGGGGCTTTTGCCGGCCTCGATCAGCGCCAGCGCGCGCTGGGCGACAAAGGGGGGCGGCAGGGCGCCGGGGGCGGCGTGGCCGGTGAGGTGGCGTGGAACGCGCGCGGCGGCAAGCGTGCGCAGGTCGGCAAGGCTGAGAAGCTGTAAGATGATCGTCATGGAATGTGTAGCGGGGATAAAAAAGCCCCGCTCGAGAGCGGGGCTTTTTACATCGGTGAGTGCTTAAGCAGCCTGGATGTTGGAAGCTTGCTTGCCTTTAGGGCCTTGCGTGACTTCGAATTGAACTTTTTGACCTTCTTTGAGGGTCTTGAAACCGTTCATGTTGATTGCGGAGAAGTGCGCGAACAGATCTTCGCCGCCGTCATCTGGAGTGATGAAGCCAAAACCTTTGGAATCATTGAACCACTTAACTGTACCTGTTGCCATAAAAGAACTTTCAAAATTATAACCAATCACACGAGCCATAAAAGCAAGAAGCTTCTGCCCCCTCCTCAGCCTGCTCACTTCTTATCAACAAGTACATAAGTACAAGTCGATAACCGCATTGTTGGTTGAAAAAATATTCAAGTCAAGCGCTTTTGCATTGGAATTGCCAAATTCTTCACACTCTGCGAAAAAGCAACTCTTGATTTACCGAATTGGGGTCCCATCTGCGCATAGATCGGAAAACGCGTAAGATGGAAAACAAATGTACATGCCCTGATATTTACCCATAGCATCATCGTCGAAAGCATTAGAATAAGCGTATGGCCACTAAGCAAGATACCGAACAACTGCTGGAGCGGCAGACGGTCAAGCCGCCGCCGCTGTACCAGGTAGCACTACTGAACGATGACTACACGCCCATGGAGTTCGTGGTCGCCGTCATCCAGGAATACTTCAACAAAGACCGAGAGACGGCCACGCAGATCATGCTGTCCGTTCATCGTCATGGCAAGGGAGTGTGTGGCGTGTTTTCCAAAGATATAGCGTGTACCAAAGTGGAGTTTGTATTAACGCATGCGCGCAAGGCGGGGCACCCCCTGCAGTGCGTGATGGAGGAAGTATGATTGCGCAGGAATTGGAAGTCTCTTTACACATGGCCTTTGTCGAAGCTCGGCAAGCACGGCATGAATTCATCACCGTTGAGCATTTGCTGCTGGCGCTTCTGGACAACCCATCGGCCGCGGAAGTGCTGCGCGCCTGTGCCGTCAACATTGAAGACCTGCGCAAGACGCTGACCAATTTCATCGGCGACAACACCCCGACCGTGCCTGGCACGGGCGAGGTCGACACGCAGCCGACGCTTGGTTTTCAACGTGTGATCCAGCGTGCCATCATGCACGTTCAATCCGCCTCCAATGGCAAGAAGGAAGTCACCGGCGCCAACGTGCTGGTGGCGATCTTCGGCGAAAAAGACTCGCACGCGGTCTACTACCTGCACCAGCAGGGCGTGACCCGCCTCGACGTGGTCAACTTCATTTCGCATGGCGTGCGCAAGGACCAGCAGGTCGACTCGCAAAAAACGTCCGAAGGCGTGGAAGAGGCGCAAGTCGAAGGCCAGGCCAAGGAAAGTCCGCTCGACCAGTTCACGCAGAACCTGAACAAGGCCGCTGCCGAAGGCAAGATCGATCCCCTGATCGGGCGCGAGGACGAAGTCGACCGCGTGATCCAGATCCTGTGCCGTCGCCGCAAGAACAATCCGCTGCTCGTCGGTGAAGCCGGGGTCGGCAAGACCGCGATCGCCGAGGGCCTGGCCTGGCGTATCACGCAGGAAGAAGTGCCCGAAATCCTGCAGAATGCCATCGTGTATTCGCTCGACATGGGCGCGCTGCTGGCCGGCACCAAGTACCGTGGCGACTTCGAACAACGCCTCAAGGCGGTCCTCAAGCAGCTCAAGGAAACCCCGCACGGCATCCTGTTCATTGACGAGATCCACACGATCATCGGCGCCGGCTCGGCGTCCGGCGGCACGCTCGACGCGTCCAACCTGCTCAAGCCTGCGCTCGCCAACGGCCAGCTCAAGTGCATCGGCGCGACCACCTACACCGAGTTCCGCGGCGTGTTCGAAAAAGACCACGCCCTGTCGCGTCGCTTCCAGAAGGTCGACGTCAACGAGCCGACCGTCGAACAGACCATCCAGATCCTGCGCGGCCTCAAGTCGCGCTTCGAAGAGCACCACGGCGTGAAGTATTCGTCGTCAGCGCTCTCCACCGCGGCCGAACTGGCGGCGCGCTTCATCAACGACCGTCATTTGCCCGACAAGGCGATCGACGTCATCGACGAAGCCGGCGCGGCGCAACGTATTTTGCCGAAGTCGAAGCAGAAGAAAACCATCGGCAAGGCCGAGATCGAGGACATCATTGCCAAGATCGCGCGCATCCCGCCGCAAACGGTCAACCAGGACGACCGCAGCAAGTTGCAGACCATCGACCGCGACCTGCGCAACGTCGTGTTCGGGCAGGAGCCCGCCATCGATGCGCTGTCGTCGGCGATCAAGATGGCGCGCGCCGGTTTGGGCAAGACCGACAAGCCGATTGGTTCCTTCCTGTTCTCCGGTCCGACCGGCGTCGGCAAGACCGAGGTGGCCAAGCAGTTGGCCTTCATCCTCGGCATCGAGCTGATTCGCTTCGACATGTCGGAGTACATGGAGCGCCACGCCGTCAGCCGCCTGATCGGCGCGCCGCCGGGCTACGTCGGTTTCGACCAGGGTGGCTTGCTGACCGAAGCCATCACCAAGAAGCCGCACGCGGTGCTGCTGCTCGACGAGATCGAAAAAGCGCATCCGGATATTTTCAACATCCTGCTGCAGGTGATGGACCATGGCACCCTGACCGATAACAACGGTCGCAAGGCGGACTTCCGCAACGTGATCATCATCATGACGACCAATGCCGGCGCCGAGAGCCTGACCAAGCGGTCGATGGGCTTTACCGACTCCAAGGCGGCGGGCGACGAGATGGCCGACATCAAGCGCATGTTCACGCCGGAGTTCCGCAACCGGATCGACGCCACCATCAGCTTCCGCGCACTGGACGAAGAAATCATCCTGCGCGTGGTCGACAAGTTCCTCATGCAGCTGGAAGAACAGCTGCACGAGAAGAAAGTCGAAGCCATCTTCACCGAGAAACTGCGCAAGTTCCTCGCGAAGAAAGGATTCGATCCGCAGATGGGAGCCCGGCCGATGGCGCGCCTGATCCAGGACATGATCCGCAAGGCGCTGGCCGACGAACTGCTGTTCGGCCGCCTGGTCAGTGGTGGCCGGGTCACGGTCGACATGGACGACAAAGATGCGGTCACGCTCGAATTCCCCGAGTCCGACGCCGCGCCTCCACCGGCGGCACCGGAAACGGTCGAAATCGAATAAGCACTGGCAGCAAGCAAAAAGCAAAAAGCCCGCAGACGATGCGGGCTTTTTTATGTCCAGCGCGACAACACCGCCGGTGTCACCGGAACGGACACCGGAACGTGTCAATGTCCAGCGCGACAACACCGCCGGTGTCACCGCCGGTGTCAGGTCTGACATTCGGACACGGCCTCGGCAGTATTGCGGCAGAGCTCGTGTCCGTTTGTCAGACCTGACACCGGAATGGGAATGCGGGATAAACAACCACTCTGCATATTGCATGCCAGCCAATGGATGCGAACATCGTCCGGATTTTCCTCCACGAATGTCAAGCCGATTGCGCAAATCTATTGCCGAGTCCGCCTGTTTCATTGACAAATGTCAAAGATATCGTTTTCAAAGCGCATCTAATAGCTATGTCGCCGCAATTTCACGCGGCCGTGAATAGTCGAATGAAACAGGAGATCCCATGCATGCCGCAATAAGCTACGCCAGCACCGTGAACGAGCAGCTTCGCACAGCCGTGCACCCGATAGCCGGTGTGGCCACCGCGATCACCGCGTTCGTCGGTCGCGCCTTGCGCGGACCGGTGGATGAACCGGTCAGCATCGCCAGCTTCGCCCAGTTCGAGCGCCTGTTCGGCGGCTTGTGGGAGGACAGTGCGCTCGGCTTCGCGGTGCGCGATTTCTTCCTCAATGGCGGCATGCAGGCAGTTATCGTGCGCCTGTACCGCGCCCCGGCGCCGGTCGATGGCGTGGCGCCCAGCCACGCCATCCTGCGCGCCGGCGCATTGACCCTGCAGGCGCGCGACCCCGGCACATGGGGCAACGCGCTGCAGGTGCGCGTCGACCATGAACTGCTCTCGGGCGATCCTGACAGTTTCAATCTGTCGGTGCGCGACAGCGGCACCGGCCAGGTCGAACTGTTTCGCAACGTCTCGCTCGGCGCGTCCCATCCGCGCCGGGTCGACCTGGTCTTGCGCAGCATCTCGCGCCTGGTGAGCGTGAGCGGCAAGCTGCCCGCCCAACGCCCCGCCAGCCATCCGCGCGCGCCGGAGCACGGTGACGCCTGGGAGTGCGGCGCCGCCAGCAACGCCGGCGTGATGCAGGCCGACCGCGCCGCCGACGAACTGCCGCTCACGCTGGCGGACTTCATCGGCAGCGGCAACATGGCGCGCAAGGCCGGCCTGTACGCGCTGGACCGGGCCGATTTGTTCAACCTGCTGTGCATTCCTCCTTACCTGGACAACGGCGGCGACCTGCTCGACGCGGGCGTGCACAGCGCCCTGATGGCCGAAGCGGGCGCTTACTGCGAACTGCGGCGCGCCATGCTGCTGGTCGATCCGCCGCCGGCCTGGCGCAGCGTCGACAACGCCCTCGAAGGCGTGGCCGCACTCGGCACCAGCAGCAGGAATGCGGCGCTGTTCTTCCCGCGCCTGCTGCAGCCGGTCGACCAGCGCGGCGGCCAGCTCACGCGGCTGGCACCATGCGGCGCGGTGGCCGGCATCATGGCCCGCACCGACCAGCAGCGCGGCGTCTGGAAGGCGCCCGTCGGCATGGACGCCATCCTGATCGGGGTACCGGAACTGAGCGTGCCGGTGTCCGACAGCGACAACGGCATCCTCAACCCGCTCGGCATCAACTGCCTGCGCAGCATGCCGGCGGCCGGGCGCATCGTGTGGGGCGCGCGTACCCTGCACAGCGACGACCCCGATGGCGCGCAGGGCAAATGCATCCCGGTGCGGCGCACCGCCCTGTATATCGAAGAAAGCCTGGTGCGCGGCACCCGCTGGGTCGCCTGCGAGCCGAACGACGACCAGCTGTGGGCGCAGGTTCGCCTGTGCATCCACGCCTTCATGGTCGGCCTGTTCCGCCAGGGCGCCTTCCAGGGCAAGGCGCCGCACGAAGCGTTTTTTGTCAGCTGCGGACCGGAGACCACCAGCGGCGACGATGTCGAGCATGGGGTGCTCAACATCACCGTCGGTTTCGCTCCGCTCAAGGCTGGCGAATTCGTGCTGGTGCACGTGCAGCAGGCGGCGGGGCAGGTGCGCAGTCACTGAGCGGCCTGGTGGCGCCTGTCCGGCTTGAGCCGGTCAACAGGCGTTCAGATGGCCGCGAGCGCGGCGCGCAGGTCCTCGCGCAGGTCTTCCACGTGTTCCACGCCGACCGACAGGCGAATCAGGCCATCGCTGATGCCGAGCAGCGCGCGCTGCGCCGGGGGAATGGTCGCATGCGTCATCAGGGCGGGATGCTCGATCAGGCTCTCGACGCCGCCCAGGCTCTCGGCCAGGGTGAATACCTCGCAGCGTTCCAGGAAGCGGCGCGCGCCGGCCAGGTCGGTGTCGAGCTGGATCGAGATGATGCCCCCGAAGCCGTTCATCTGGCGCCTGGCCAGTTCGTGCTGGGGATGCGAGGCCAGGCCCGGATAGAAAACACGTCCGACCTTCGGTTCTTTTTCCAGCCACGCGGCCAGGTCCAGGGCGCTGGCGCAGTGCCGTTCCAGGCGCAGCGCCAGCGTCTTGATGCCGCGCAGGACCAGGAAGCTGTCGAACGGCCCCTGGATCGCGCCCACCGAATTTTGCAGAAAGCCGATCTGCTCGCCCCACGCCGCCTGGTGCGGCTCGGCGCCGATCACCGCAATACCGCCGATGACGTCCGAATGCCCGTTCATGTACTTCGTGGTCGAGTGGACCACGATGTCGATCCCCAGTTCGAGCGGACGCTGGACGATCGGGCTGGCGAAGGTGTTGTCGCACACCGAGATAATGCCGCGCTCGCGGCAGATGTCGCCGATGGCTTTCAGGTCGGCCAGCTTGAGCATCGGGTTGGTCGGCGTTTCGACCCACACCATGCGCGTTTCGGGACGGATCGCCGCCAGCAGCCTGGCTGGATCGGTCAGGTCGACGTAGGTGAAGTCGTGGCCCGCGCTGCGCCGGCGCACGCGCTCGAACAGGCGGTAGGTGCCGCCGTACATATCGTCGCCGGCGATGATGTGCGAGCCGGCGTCGGCCAGTTCCAGCACGGTCGAAATGGCGGCCAGCCCCGAGGCGAAGGCGAACGCCTGGGCGCCGCCTTCCAGGTCGGCCACGCAGCGCTCCAGCGCCCAGCGGGTGGGATTGTGCGAGCGCCCGTAATCGAGGCCCTTGTGCACGCCCGGGCTCTCCTGCACGTAGGTGGAGGTGGCGTAAATCGGCGGCATGACCGCGCCGGTGGACGGATCGGGCGACTGGCCGCCGTGGATCACGCGCGTGGAGAGGTGTTTCTTGGTATTCGAATCAGTCACGGGTTTGTTCACGATAAGGTCCTGCGCAAGTGGTTGAGAAGGTCGAAGCGGGTGATCAGGCCATGGAAATGATCGTCTTCGCTGATCACGGCGGTCAGGCCGCGGTCGAGTATATCGCGCAGTTCGCTCATGCTGGCGGACGGACGCAGGGTTTGCAGTTCGGACGTCATGGTCGTGCCGACCGGGTCGCGAAAGCGCGTGGCGTCGCCCGTCACATGCAGCAGCAGGTCTGATTCGTCGACAATGCCGGCCAGGCGGCCATTCTCGATCACAGGCAGCTGTGCCAGGTCGGCGCTGCGCATGCGGTTGAAGGCCGTGAGCAGCGTATCGGACGGCGCCACGGTCACCACGTCGCCATCGTCGAAGCGGCGGCCGATCAGGTCGCGCAGGTCGCCCAGGGTGGGGCGCTGCAGCAGGCCCTGGTCGACCATCCAGCCGTCGCTGTAGACCTTGGTGAGGTAGCGCGTGCCCGTGTCGCAGACAAACGTCACCACGTTTTTCGGCGTGGTCTGCGCGCGGCAGTAGCGCAGCGCGGCGGCCAGCAGGGTGCCGCTGGACGACCCGGCCAAAATGCCTTCTTCGCGCAGCAGCATGCGCGCGCTGCCGAAGCTGTCGGCATCGCTGATGGTGTAGGCGCTTTTCACGCGCGACAGGTCGGCAATGGCGGGAATGAAGTCTTCGCCGATGCCTTCCACCGCCCACGAGCCGGCGTCGTCGCGCAGCACGCCGGTGTTGATGTAGTCGGCCAGGATCGAGCCTTCCGGATCGGCCAGCACGAATTCCAGGTCCGGCTGCACCGTCTCGAAATAGCGCGACAGGCCGCTCAGCGTGCCGGACGAGCCGACGCCGACCACGATGGCGTCGAGGGCATGGCCGGTCTGCTCCCACAGTTCCGGGCCGGTGGTGTTCTGGTGCGCCAGCGGATTGGCCGGGTTGTTGAACTGGTCGGCGAACCAGGAGCCGGGAATCTCGCGCGCCAGGCGCGCCGCCACATCCTGGTAGTACTCCGGATGGCCCTTGCCGACGTCGGAGCGGGTCAGGTGGATTTCGGCGCCCAGCGCTTTGAGGTGCAGGATTTTTTCGATCGCCATTTTGTCCGGTACGACCAGCACCACGCGGTAGCCTTTCAGGCGCGCCACCAGGGCCAGGCCGAGGCCCGTGTTGCCGGCGGTCGCCTCGACCACCACGCCGCCCGGTTGCAGGCTGCCGTCGGCTTCCGCCGCTTCGATCATGGCGCGCCCGATACGGTCCTTGATGGAGCCGCCGGGATTTTGCGATTCGAGTTTGAGGAACAGGCGGCATGGGCCGGTGTCGATGCGGGTCACTTCGACCAGCGGGGTGTTGCCGATCAGGGAAAACAGGGCAGGCTGCGGTGCGGATGACATAAGAACCTCCGAAAGCCGGGCGTGGCAGCCTTGTGGGCAGCCGCTGCGGCGGAAAAAGGGCGGATCATAGGCGTGCGATAACGGCAATGGAACGAATAATTCTATGCTTTGATATATGAATCCTGATCCGGTTTGCGCAAATGCGATGCGTTTCCTACCGCTCGTCGTTCCCGCGCAGGCGGGAACCCAATTTCAACCTGCGCCACAAGGTAGTGCGGCTGATGCCCAGATACGCCGCCGCTTCATCGCGCCGCCCCCCCAAACGTGCCAGGACCTCGTCTACCGTTTCAACGACTGGCGCCTGCGCAATCAGCGGCGCCTGCGCCTCCCGCCCCAGTTCCGGCGCGACCGACAGCACGAATGCCGGCGTCAGCGCCTGCAAGGGCTCGGCCGCCAGGAACAGCGCCACCCGCTCCATCAGGTTGCGCAGTTCGCGCACATTGCCCGGCCAGCCGTAGCGCTCGAGCAGCGGCGCGCAACCCGCCATTTCCGCATGCAGATTGGGATGCGGGCGCGCGCCCAGCGCCGCCAGCGCATTCTTGAGCGACCATTCGGCCAGCCCCACCACGTCGCGCGCGCGCTCGCGCAGCGGCGGCAGCGACAGCCGCAGCACCGCCAGCCGGTAAAACAGGTCGGCCCGGAAGCGCCCCTCGCGCACCCGCTGCTCCAGGTCGCAGTGGGTGGCGCTGATGACGCGCACATTGATCGCGATCGGGCGCGTGCCGCCGACCCGCACCACCTCGCGTTCTTCCAGCACGCGCAGCAGGCGTGTTTGCAGCGGCAGCGGCATTTCGCCGATCTCGTCGAGGAACAGCGTGCCGCGGTTGGCCGCCTCGAACAGGCCCGCGTGGCCGCCACGGCGCGCCCCGGTGAACGCCCCTTCTTCGTGGCCGAACAGTTCCGATTCCAGCAGCGACTCGGCCACCGCTCCGCAATTGACGGCCACGAACGGCCGGTTCGCGCCCAGGCTGCGCGGGCTTTCGCGGTGAATCGCCTGCGCCACCAGCTCCTTGCCGGTGCCGGTTTCGCCTTCGATCAATACCGTGGCGGGCGAGCGCGCATACAGCACCACCGCCTGGCGCAAGGTCTCCATGGCTTGCGACTCGCCGCGCAAGTCGTTCAGGCCATGCCGCGTGCGTAAGGTGTCGCTGACCACCGGGCGGCGGCCGCTGTTCGATTCGAGCTGGGTCAGGCGCGCCAGCTCCAGCGCATCGTCGAAGGCCTGGCGGATCGACGCCGCCGAATACACGAACACGCCGGTCAGTCCCGCTTCTTCGGCCAGGTCGGTAATCAGGCCGGCGCCGACGATGGCTTGTATGCCGGCCGCCTTCAGGTCGTTGATCTGCGCGCGCGCGTCTTCTTCGGTGACGTAGGAGCGCTGGGCGATATGAAAGCCGAAGGTACTGGCAAATTCGGCCAGTTCGGGCAACTGCTGCTGATAGGTGATCACGCCAATGCGCTCGGCCACGCGGCGCGCGCGCGCCAGCGCCTGCATCACATCGAAGCCGCTGGCCTTGGCGATTACCACCGGCACCGACACGCGGCCCTTGAGGTAAGCCGCATTCGACCCGGCCGCGATCACCACGTCGCAGCGTTCGCTGGCCATGCGCTCGCGGATATGCCGCGCCGCCTCGTCGAAGCCCAGGTTGACCGGCTCGATCGACGCCAGATGGTCGTATTCGAGCGTGATATCGCGGAACAGGTCGGACAGGCGCGAGACGGACACGGTCCAGATGACCGGCTTGTCGTTGGCGTCGGAAGCGGTACGGGAAGAGTAGGGCATGTTTCAATTTTACTCCAGTTGCGTTTCAAGTGTTTCAATGTGAAACGTAATGAAACATGCCAGGAATGGCGGGGTTTGTTTCAAATCCGCGCAAGGCATTGAATATAAAGATGTTTCGGGCGCGGCCTTGCGATGGTCGGGCGTGGCACGCCGCTTGCAATGCACACAGCATGGCATTCCAACGCATCACCCGAGGAGAAAACGCAATGAGAGAATCACGAGGCGCGATGTTCCGCCGCGCAGTCCAGGAAGAGTCGCCGTTGCAGGTCGTCGGCACCATCACCGCCTACACCGCGCGCATGGCCGAGCAAACCGGCTACAAGGCCGTGTACCTGTCCGGCGGCGGCGTGGCCGCCAACTCGCTCGGCATGCCGGACCTCGGCATCAGCACCATGGACGACGTGATCACCGACGCCCAGCGCATCACCGACACCTGCGGCCTGCCGCTGATGGTCGATATCGACACCGGCTGGGGCGGCGCCTTCAACATCGCGCGCACGATCCGCCACATGATCCGCGCCGACGTGGCGGCGGTGCACATGGAAGACCAGGTCTCGGCCAAGCGCTGCGGCCACCGCCCGGGCAAGGAAATCGTCAGCAAGGAAGAAATGGTCGACCGCATCAAGGCCGCCGTCGACGCCCGTCATGACGAAAGCTTCGTCATCATGGCGCGCACCGATTCGCTCGCCGTCGAAGGCCTGAACGCCGCCATCGACCGCGCCTGCGCCTACGTCGAAGCGGGCGCCGACATGATCTTCCCGGAAGCGATCACCAAGCTCGAGATGTACAGCCAGGTGCGCGACGCGGTCAAGGTGCCGATCCTGGCCAACCTGACCGAATTCGGCGCCACGCCGCTGTTTACGCTCGACGAACTGCGCGCGCACAAGGTCGATATCGCCCTGTACTGCTGCGGCGCCTACCGCGCCATGAACGCGGCGGCCCTCAATTTCTACAAGACGCTGCGCGCCGAAGGCACGCAGAAAAACGTCGTATCGACCATGCAAAGCCGCATGGAGCTGTACGACTACCTCGGCTACCACGAGTACGAGCAAAAGCTCGACTCGCTGTTCGCCCAGGGTAAAGAAAAGTAATCACACAAATTTAGAAGAATCGCGGAGCCTCACATGACTGACATCACCACCCCGGCCGAAGCCGTCCCGTTCAAGCCGAAAAAATCGGTCGCCCTGTCCGGCGTCACCGCCGGTAACACCGCACTGTGCTCGGTTGGAAAAACCGGCAACGACCTGCACTACCGCGGCTACGACATCCTCGACGTCGCCGACAGCTGCGAGTTCGAAGAAATCGCCTACCTGCTGGTACACGGAAAACTGCCCAACGACGGCGAACTGCGTGGCTACAAGGCGCACCTGAAATCGATGCGCGGCCTGCCGCAGGCGGTCAAGAACGCGCTCGAAGCGCTGCCGGCGTCGAGCCACCCGATGGACGTGATGCGCACAGGCGTATCCACCCTCGGCTGCGTGCTGCCGGAAAAAGACGATCACAATGTGCCGGGCGCGCGCTCGATTGCCGACCGCCTGATGGCGTCTTTCGGCTCGATGCTGCTGTACTGGTACCACTTCAGCCACAACGGCCGCCGCATCGACACCGAAACCGACGACGACTCCATCGGCGGCCACTTCCTGCACCTGCTGCACGGCTTCAAGCCGCCGGAAGCCTGGGTCAAGGCGATGCACACCTCGCTGATCCTGTACGCGGAACACGAATTCAACGCCTCGACCTTCACCGCGCGCGTGATCGCCGGCACCGGTTCGGACATCCATTCGGCCATCACCGGCGCCATCGGCGCGCTGCGCGGACCGAAACACGGCGGCGCCAACGAAGTCGCGCTCGATATCCAGAAGCGCTACGAAAACCCGGACGAAGCCGAAGCCGACATCCGCAACCGCGTCGCCAACAAGGAAGTCGTGATCGGCTTCGGCCACCCGGTCTACACCGTGTCCGACCCGCGCAATAAAGTCATCAAGGAAGTGGCGCGTTCGCTGTCCGAAGGCGCCGGCTCGACCAAGATGTTCGATATCGCCGAGCGCCTGGAAACGGTCATGTGGGAAGTCAAGAAGATGTTCCCGAACCTGGACTGGTTCTCGGCCGTGTCGTACCACATGATGGGCGTGCCGACGGCGATGTTCACGCCCTTGTTCGTGATCTCGCGCACCTCCGGCTGGGCCGCCCACGTGATCGAGCAGCGCATCGACAACAAGATCATTCGCCCGAGCGCCAACTACGTCGGCCCGGACGACCTGACCTTCGTGCCGCTGGCTGACCGCAAGTAAGGATCTGACATGAACACGAACCACCGCAAAAACCTGCCGGGCACCAAGCTCGATTACTTCGACGCGCGCGCCGCGGTCGACGCCATCGCGCCTGGCGCCTATGACAAGCTGCCGTACACCTCGCGCGTGCTGGCCGAGAACCTGGTGCGTCGCTGCGACCCTGCGACCCTGAACGCCTCGCTCGGCCAGCTGATCGAACGCAAGCGCGACCTGGACTTCCCGTGGTTTCCGGCGCGCGTGGTCTGCCACGACATCCTCGGGCAAACCGCGCTGGTCGACCTGGCCGGCCTGCGCGACGCCATCGCCCTGCAGGGCGGCGACCCGGCCCTGGTCAACCCGGTGGTGCCGACCCAGCTCGTGGTCGACCATTCGCTGGCGGTCGAATGCGGTGGTTTCGATCCCGACGCCTTCGACAAGAACCGCGCCATCGAAGATCGTCGCAACGAAGACCGTTTCGACTTCATCAACTGGACCAAGAAGGCCTTCAAGAACGTCGACGTGATCCCGCCGGGTAACGGCATCCTGCACCAGATTAATCTGGAGCGCATGTCGCCGGTGATCCAGGTGCAGGGCGGCGTGGCCTTTCCGGACACCCTGGTCGGCACCGACTCGCATACCCCGATGGTCGACGCGCTCGGCGTGATCGCCATCGGCGTCGGCGGCCTGGAAGCCGAAAGCGTGATGCTGGGCCGCGCCTCGTGGATGCGCCTGCCGGACATCATCGGCGTCGAACTGAGCGGCAAACCGCAGCCGGGCATCACCGCCACCGACACGGTGCTGGCGCTGACCGAATTTCTGCGCCAGCAGAAGGTCGTCTCGTCCTATCTCGAGTTCTACGGCGCAGGCGCTGCCCACCTGACTCTGGGCGACCGCGCCACGATCTCGAACATGGCGCCGGAATACGGCTCGACCGCCGCGATGTTCTACATCGACGAGCAGACCATCACCTACCTCAAGCTGACCGGCCGCGACGACGAACTGGTGAAACTGGTCGAGCTGTATGCGAAACACACCGGCTTGTGGGGCACGACGCTTAACAACGTCGAGTACGAGCGCGTGCTGCGCTTCGACCTGTCGTCGGTGGTGCGCACCATCGCCGGTCCGTCCAACCCGCACAACCGTGTGCCGACCTCGGAACTGGCCGCGCGCGGCATCAGCGGCGTGGTCGAAAACGAACCGGGCCTGATGCCCGACGGCGCCGTCATCATCGCGGCCATTACCAGCTGCACCAACACCAACAACCCGCGCAACATGATCGCCGCCGGCCTGATCGCGCGTAACGCCAACAAGCTCGGTTTGACGCGTAAACCTTGGGTAAAAAGCTCGCTGGCGCCGGGCTCGAAAGCCGTCACCTTGTACCTGGAAGACGCCGGCCTGATGCCGGAACTGGAAAAGCTCGGCTTCGGTGTCGTCGCTTACGCCTGCACCACCTGTAACGGCATGTCCGGGGCGCTCGATCCGGTGATTCAAAAAGAAGTGGTCGAACGCGACCTGTACGCAACGGCCGTCCTGTCGGGCAACCGCAACTTCGACGGCCGCATCCACCCGTACGCGAAGCAGGCCTTCCTGGCGTCGCCGCCGCTGGTGGTGGCCTACGCGATCGCCGGCACGATCCGCTTCGACATCGAGAAGGACGTGCTGGGCACCGGCGCCGACGGCAAGCCGGTCACGCTCAAGGACATCTGGCCGAGCGACGAGGAGATCGACGCACTGGTGGCGTCCAGCGTCAAGCCGGCGCACTTCCACAAGGTCTATATTCCGATGTTCGCCAAGCAGGAAGACGACGGCGTCAAGGTCAGCCCGCTGTACGACTGGCGTCCGAATACCACCTACATCCGCCGTCCGCCGTACTGGGAAGGCGCGCTGGCCGGCGCCCGCACCCTGGCGGGCATGCGTCCGCTCGCGGTCTTGGGCGACAACATCACCACCGACCACCTGTCGCCATCGAACGCGATCATGCTCGATTCGGCAGCCGGCGAATACCTGGCGAAAATGGGCCTGCCGGAGGAAGACTTCAACTCCTACGCCACCCACCGGGGCGACCACCTCACCGCGCAGCGCGCCACCTTCGCCAATCCAACCCTGAAAAACGAGATGGTCAAGGTCGACGGCAAGGTCAAGGCGGGCTCGCTGGCCCGCATCGAACCGGATGGCACGGTCACGCGCATGTGGGAAGCGATCCAGACCTACATGGAGCGCAAGCAGCCCTTGATCATCATCGCCGGCGCCGACTACGGCCAGGGCTCGTCGCGCGACTGGGCCGCCAAGGGCGTGCGCCTGGCCGGCGTGGAAGCCATCGTGGCCGAAGGCTTCGAGCGCATCCACCGCACCAACCTGGTGGGCATGGGCGTGCTGCCGCTGGAGTTCCAGCCTGGCGAGAACCGCATCACCCTGGCGATCGATGGCAGCGAAACCTTCGACGTGCTGGGCGAGCGCACCCCGCGCGCCACGCTCACCTTGGTGATCAGGCACGTTTCCGGCGACGTGGTGGAAGTGCCGGTCATCTGCCGGCTCGACACGGCCGAGGAAGTGGCGATCTACGAAGCCGGCGGCGTGCTGCAGCGCTTCGCCCAGGACTTCCTCGAATCGACCGTCAAGGAGGCATGATGGCGCACCTACCTCAAATCAGGATTCCCGCCACGTATATGCGCGGCGGCACCAGCAAGGGGGTGTTCTTCCGCCTGGACGACTTGCCCGAGGCCGCGCAGGTGGCCGGCGCCGCGCGCGACGCGCTGCTGCTGCGCGTGATCGGCAGCCCCGACCCCTACGGCAAGCAGATCGACGGCATGGGCGGCGCCACCTCGAGCACCAGCAAGACGGTGATCCTGTCCAAAAGCGCCAGGCCGGAGCACGACGTCGACTACCTGTTCGGCCAGGTCGCCATCGACAAGGCGTTTGTGGACTGGAGCGGCAACTGCGGCAACCTGTCGGCCGCTGTGGGTTCGTTCGCCATCAGCGCCGGGCTGGTCGACGCCGCCCGTATTGCGCACGACGGCGTGGCGCTGGTGCGCATCTGGCAGGCCAACATCGGCAAGACCATCATCGCGCATGTACCGGTCAGCGGCGGCGCGGTGCAGGAAACGGGCGACTTCGAACTCGATGGCGTCACCTTTCCGGCGGCCGAAGTGCAGCTCGAATTCATGAACCCGGCGGCCGATGAAGAAGGCGCTGGCGGCGCCATGTTCCCGACCGGGCACGTGGTCGACGACCTCGAGGTGCCGGGCCTGGGCACGCTCAAGGCCACCATGATCAACGCCGGCATCCCGACCATTTTCGTCAATGCGCAGGCGATCGGCTACAGCGGCACCGAGCTGCAGGACGCGATCAACGGCGACCCCAAGGCGCTGGCCATGTTCGAGGCGATTCGCGCGCACGGCGCCGTGCGCATGGGATTGATCAAGCATGTGGACGAAGCGGCCACGCGCCAGCACACCCCCAAGGTGGCCTTCGTGGCGCCACCGGCCGGTTACGTGTCGTCGAGCGGCAAAGCGGTGGCGGCTGGGGACATCGACCTGCTGGTGCGCGCCATGTCGATGGGTAAGCTGCACCACGCGATGATGGGCACCGCCGCCGTGGCCATCGGCACCGCAGCCGCCATTCCCGGCACCCTGGTCAGCCTGGCGGCCGGCGGGGGAGTGCGTAACGCGGTGCGCTTCGGCCATCCGTCCGGCACCCTGCGCGTGGGCGCCGAAGCAACCCAGGTCGCTGGCGACTGGAGCGTCGCTAAGGCCATCATGAGCCGCAGCGCGCGCGTGCTGATGGAAGGATGGGTCCGTATCCCCGGCGACGCCTTGCAGGGGCCTTAACGGCCCTGCGTGAACGTTTTGGCAAAGCGCCCACCCGCCCCGTGCGTGGTGGGCGTTTCTGTTTTTTGGGTTTTCCCGGATTTTCCCGTAAATTGCGGTCAATTGTGGTTTATGATCAAGCTCTCCGTTGCCCATCACAGAGGCGGCGGACTTACGCCGTCGTGGGGACATGGATCGCTTATCAACCAAGCCTGATTTCGTCGCTGAAGCGCTCCAGTTAATCGGATCGCCCGCCTGTGCCTGCGACGCGGACGGCATCGTCCATGCCGCCAACGCGGCCTTGTGCGACCTGCTCGGCGCACCTCCCGTCGGCCTCCCCCTGCTTGAGTTGTTCGCCCCTGCGGCGCGGCACGACGCCTCGCTGCGCCTGCGCGCGGGTGACGGCGCCGACCGCTTATGGGAAAGCGCGTTGCACGCGCACGGCCAGCCGATTGCGGTCCAGGTGCTGGACAAGGCGCTGCCGGGCGGTGGCGCGACGTTCGTCTTTACCGACATCCGGCGCTACGACCGCGACCAGGCCGCGCTGCGCAAGACGGTGATGGAGCAAAAGGCCATCCTCGAAAACGCGGCGGTCGGCATCATCCTCAGCAAAAACCGCGAAATCCGCGAATGCAATATCCGCGCCGCCGAAATCTTCGGCTACACCGCCGACGAACTGATCGGCGCGGCCACCGTCACCGTTTTCCCCAGCGTGCGCAGTTACGAGCAAATGAGCGGCGAGGCCGGTCCACGGCTCGCCGCGGGCGGCTCGTACGCCGGCGAACTGCGCCTGCGCCGCAAGGACGGCGTGCTGCTCTGGTGCCGCCTGTACGGGCGCGCGGTCGATCCGCGCGACGAGTCGCACGGCACCATCTGGATCGTGGAAGACATCGACGAGCTGCACCAGAACGAAACGCGCCTGCGTCGCGCGCTGCTCGAAATGCAGGCCATCATGGACAACGCGCCGCTGGGCATCGCCTTCCAGCGCGACAACCGCATCCTGCGCTACAACCAGCAGTTCGGGCGCTGCTTCGGCTTTGCCGGCGAGACCGGGCTCGGACATGCGGCCGCCGAGCTGTTTGCGTCCGGCGCCGCCTACGAGGCGCTGCGACACGAAGCGCAGCCGCTGCTGAGCGCCGGCCATCCCTACCAGGCCGACATCGAGATGCTGCGCCAGGACGGCAGCGTGTTCTGGGCGCACGCCTACATTTACGCCATCAACGCCGGGCGCGGCAAGCAGGACACCATCTGGATCGTGGACGACCGCAGCGCGCAAAAGGCGGCCGAGGAAGCGACCCGCCAGGTGCTGCTGGAGCAGAAGGCGATCCTGGACAATGCCTCGGTCGGCATCCTGTTCAGCCGCAACGGGATCATGTTGTCGTGTAACCCGCGCATGGCCGAGATGTTCGGCTACACGCGCGAAGAGATGACCGGGCTGCCGGCGGTGGCGGTGTTTCCGTCGCCCGCGGCGTACGACGAATTCGGCCTCGCCGCCGGGCCGGTGCTCGGTAACGGCCTGCCGTTCGAAAGCCCCGAATGCCAGTTCCGCCAGCGCGACGGCACCCTGTTCTGGTGCCGCGTGCGGGCGCAAACGGTGGACGCCGAGCGGCGCGAACAAGGCACCATCTGGATACTGGAAGACGTGACCGAAGCGCGCCAGACCCTGGTCGAGGTGCAGGCCATCATGACCAACGCCTCGGTCAGCATTTTGTTCACCAAGAACCGCATCATCACGCGCTACAACCGCGGTTTTGCCGACATGTTCGGCTACCAGGGCAGCGAGGGACTGGGCCTGCCCGGCCGCGCGCTGTATCCGAGCGACGAGGTCTACGCCGCCATCGGCGCCGCAGCCAGCCCGCTGCTCTCGGTCGGCAAACCGTTTCATACCGAAGTCGGGATGGCGCGCAAGGACGGCAGCGTGCTGTGGGCGCAGCTGATCGCCTACGTCGTCAATCCGGCCGACCCGACGCAGGGTACGATCTGGATCATCGAAGACCGCACCGATGCCAAGCGCGCCGAAGAATCGCTGCGCAACGCGCTGCTGGAAAACCAGGCCATCCTCGACAGCGCGGTGCTCGGCATCGCGGTGGTCGAACACGGCATGAACCTGCGCTGCAACGCCAAGATGGAAGAACTGTTCGGCTACGGGCCGGGCGAAGTGGCGGGGCTGTCGGTGCGCGCGCTGTATCCGGACCGCGCCAGCTGGGACCTGGCGCGCGCCGAGACCACGCGCGACTTCCACGCCGGGCGCGTGCACATGGCCGAATACCGGCTGGTGCGCAAGGATGGCAGCACCTTCTGGGCGCGCCTGTCGGGACGCCCGTTCGACCTGGCGCATGCCACCGGGCGCTCGGTGTGGCTGGTCGACGACGTGACGGCGCGGCGCGAGGCCGGCGAAGCGGTGCGGCGCGCGCGCGACGAACTCGAAGTTCGGGTGCTCGAGCGCACCGCCGAACTGGCCGGCGCCAACGCCCTGCTGCAGGGCGAGATCGTGGAACGGCGCCAGGCCGAAGCGCGCGTGAACCACATGGCCTATCACGACAGCCTGACCGGCCTGCCCAACCGCGCCTTGCTGTCGGACCGGCTGACCCACGCCATGCTTGTCGTGAAGCGTTCCGGCGCCAAGCTGGCCGTGATGTTCATCGACCTTGACCGTTTCAAGACCATCAACGACTCGCTCGGGCACCTGATGGGCGACCGCCTGCTCAAGGAAGTGGCCGGGCGGCTGTGCCATGCGGTGCGCGCCAGCGACACCGTGGCGCGCCTCGGCGGCGACGAATTCGTGGTGCTGGTGCCGGGTATCGACAGGCCTGACGAAAGCAGCCAGGTGGCGCAGAAGATCATCGACGTGCTGGCGCTGCCGTTCCCGGTCGACGATCGCCTGCTGCACATCACGCCATCGATCGGCGTGTGCATGTATCCGGACGATGGCGACGATGTGGCGACCCTGATGCGGCACGCCGACGCGGCGATGTATCACGCCAAGGCGAACGGGCGCAATAATTACCAGTACTTCACCGAGCGCATGAACGTGGCGGCGGCGCAGCACTTCGAGCTCGAGAGCGCGCTGCGCGGCGCGCTGACGCTCGGGCAGTTCGAGCTGTTTTACCAGCCGATCATCGACATCGGTACGCGCCGGGTGCACACCATGGAAGTGCTGCTGCGCTGGCGCCGTCCGGGGCACGGGCTGGTGCTGCCCGACCACTTCATCCCCATCATCGAAGAAAACGGCTTGATCGTGCCGATCGGCGAATGGGTGATGCGGCGCGCCTGCGAGCAAAGCATGGCGTGGCAGCGCGAGGGGATGGCGGCGGTGCCGCTGGCGGTCAATTTATCGCCGCGCCAGTTCATGCACCGCGGGCTGATCGAATCGATCCGGGGCGTGTTGGACGAAACCGGGATCGACCCGGCCCTGATCGAATTCGAAATCACCGAAACGGCGCTGATGCAGCATGGCGAACAGACCATGGAGATCCTGGGGCAGATCAACGGCATGGGCATCCGCCTGTCGATCGACGATTTCGGCACCGGCTATTCGAGCCTGGCCTACCTCAAGCGCTTCCCGGTCAAGAAGATCAAGATCGACCGGGCCTTCATCAAGGACCTCGAGAGCAGCACCGAAGACCGCGCGATCGTGGCGGCCATCATGGCGCTGTCGAACAGCTTGCAGTTGTCGGTGGTAGCGGAGGGCGTCGAAACCGAAGCCCAGTACGCGCTGCTGAGCGGGCATGGCTGCCAGTACGCGCAGGGCTACCTGTTCGCCCAACCCCGGCCCGCCGACCAGGCCCGCAAGCACCTCTCCAGTCACTAATTCCCCAAGCAGAATCAGCGTCTTCCTACAACCGGGGTCAGAGCTCTAATTAGAAATTCTTTCCCTTCACCAATGCCGATCGCCTTATACATGCGCATTTTTTGGTCCGCACGGGCATACCCTCAGGCCCTTCGCGTTCTTCAGTTGCCGAACAGGATGAGATCTGGCTGGTGCGAGCAAAAACTTGCGAATTAAGGCTCTGACCCCGGTTTGCGGTTTGGGGGCGCTGATCCCGGTTAGGAGAGGTTTGTCAGTCCAGGGTGGCGATGACGGGGGCGTGGTCGGATGGTTGCTCCCATTTGCGTGGAATGCGGTCGATCGCGCACGCCGTGCAACGCTTGGCCAAGGCTTCCGACAGCAATATGTGGTCGATCCGCAGACCTTTGTTTTTCTGGTAACCGAGCTGCCGGTAATCCCACCAGCTGAATGATTTATCGGCCTGTTCGAACAGGCGGAACGCATCGGTCAATCCCAGGTCGGTCAGCGCCGTCAACGCCGCGCGCTCCTTGTCCGAACACAGCACCTGGCCGGCCCATGCAACCGGGTCGTGCACGTCGCGGTCTTCGGGGGCGATATTGTAATCGCCGAGGATCGCCAGGCCAGCGCCGGCGTGCGCGCGCACTTCGTCGGCGAGCCATTCGCGCAGCGATGCGAGCCATGCGAGTTTATAGGCGTATTTGTCGGTCCCGACCGCCTGCCCATTCGGTACATAGGCGCAGATAAAACGCGTGCCGCCGATCGTCGCCGCGAGTATCCGTTGCTGCTCGTCCGGAAATAATGGATTGTTTCTTATAACGTCATTAAGTGGTAATTTAGATAATATTGCGACGCCGTTATAGGTTTTCTGACCGCTGAAGGCGACTTCATAGCCGGCAGCTTTAATTTCAGAAACCGGGAACTTATCGTCCGTCAATTTTGTCTCTTGTAAGCAAAGTACATCGACCGGATTTGCCTCCAGCCATTGCAGGAGGTGAGGAAGTCGTACTTTGAGGGAATTAACATTCCATGTTGCTATTTTCATAGGGGGTTCCAGAGCGCCATTGGTGCTAAAAACGCTTAGTATCGCGTTAAATGGTGCGTTCGTGCAAGAACATGCTGTTAGTTAACAAGTTTGGCCATGTATGCAAGATGCATACGCTTGTGTTATCAACACTTTTATCGAAAAAATACCGTGGAGATGTTAAACTTTGTTGTCCCCGAGATTTAACCACTCGCAAGATGTAATTAGATGTAACAAGAGGCAGACAAAACAACGATTTTGGACTATTGTTACTCACGGGGAATAAAAAATTGCATTCTTATAACGCACGGGGTAATATACTTAAATCTGGTCGGTGGTGGTGAGAACCAACGGTCGGAACCCCTAGCGTGAAGAGTTACACGCCCTTAAAGTTTGTGACGGCTTCATGACACATTCTGCAAGGTGGTACTAGTTAAAACAATTCTGTTTTGATTAGTGTAGAAATGCGAAGACAGCATTTGTAAAGGATTAAAATGCGAAGTGCATTTGAAGCATGGGCGCAGCGCGATGGTCATATCGTTCGACGCCGAGAAGATAAACCCGATGAATATCTCGTGTTTGAAACACAACGTCGCTGGGTAATCTGGCAAGCGGCGCTGGCGCACGGCAAAACAGCCGCGGCGACAGCGAAGTATTCGGCGCAAAAGGCCGCCTCGAAAGAGTCGGCCGAACCGGTACGCGCAAGCGCACCGGCGTCGGATGAAACCGCAGTGCGTAACCGGGTTCTGAATGAGGTTCTTGATGCTTTTAGCGATCTCGACGATACCGCTGGTATCGAAGGTGTCCTGAAGGTCATCCAGGGCTTGAAGAAGAAGCAGAAAGCTCTGGCCGAAGACAAGACCGAGAGTTGATGCAATACCGGCACTACAAGGGTGGCCTGTACGAATTGGTGTGCGTGGCCACTCTTGAATCGGATCTCTCAGAGATGATCGTGTATCGCGCAGCGGACGGTTCATTATGGACGCGGCCGAAAGACGTGTTTTTTCAACTGGTCGAAGTCGACGGCATTCTGGTGCCGCGCTTTGCGCCGGTGCCCTAGTCTTGCCTGCCAACTGGAGTGCAAGCTCCAGCATCACTCTCCCGCACCACTCTCCAGGAATAACATTATGCGAATGATTCGCCTCGCTTTGAGCCTCGCGCTGTCGGCTGCCGCCTTTGGCGCCGCTGCCGAAACCGTGGGCTCGGTCGATACCGCTTTCAAGCTGATTGGCCCCGACCACAAGGTCGTGGTCGAAGTATTCGACGACCCGGTCGTCGGCGGCGTGAGCTGCTACCTGTCGCGCGCCAAGACCGGCGGCATCAAGGGCGCCGTGGGCCTGGCCGAAGACAAGGCCGAATCGTCGGTGGCCTGCCGCCAGGTCGGCCCGATCACCTTCAACGGCAAAGTGCCGCGCCAGGAAGAAGTGTTCAGCGAGCGTGCCTCGATCTTCTTCAAGCACGTACGCGTGGTGCGCATGGTCGACGCCAAGCGCAATGCGCTCGCTTACCTGGTCTATTCGGACCGCCTGATCGACGGCAGCCCGAAAAACAGCGTGACCGCGGTGCCGGTGCCGGCCAACCAGCCGATTCCGCTCAAGTAGTTTTCATCGGGTAGTATTCAGAAATCCTGGGCGGCTGCCGTAAACAGGATGAACTACTACCTTGGATGAACGCGATGGCGATTTTTTTACGGACCGGCGCGCTGGCGTTGTTGGCCGCCCTGGGCGGCTGCGCGACGATCAGCGAGTCGAACCAGCAGACGTTGATGCTGCATACCATCCTGGACAACCGCGAAGTTGGCGGCGCCGGCTGCGTGCTGACCAATGACAAGGGGCGCTGGTTCGTCACGTCCCCCGGCCACGTGACCGTGCAAAAGAGCGCGGGCAATCTGTTCATCGATTGCAGGAAGGATGGCGTGGGTGCGGGGCAGGACCGGGTCGCGTCGAGTGCCAACGCCAGCGCCACCGTGGGCAACGCGGTGCTGACCGCGGGGCTGGGATACCTGCTCGACAAGCGCACCGGGGCCGGGTTCGATTACCCGGAAACGCTCACGGTGCTGATGCGCCGCAGCGGTACGCGCGATTATCAGAACGATCCGCCGGAGACGGCGGGGACGGCGCTGCACTAGTCTTACTGTGTCACAAAGTAAGTTTAATCTGAAAGCAGCAAGGGCAACGCTGTAGTTGAGTTGCGATTGCACTGGCGATGAGCGCGCGTAGCGTTGTAATGGAGTCAGGGACATGACGTTGC
>NZ_WHJI01000044.1:0-62233 GCF_011682155.1 Massilia sp. CCM 8734 | reverse complement strand
GCGATGGCGGCGCAGGCGCAGCGAATCGCGCGCGATGCGGCGGTGATCGAGCGGCGCGCGCTCGCCGGCCAGGGCGCGGGGGGGGGGGGCCGCCCCGCGGGGGCGCGCCGGGGGGGGCGGGGGGGGGGGGCGCGCCGGGGGGGGGGGCAGGACGCCTACATTACGCGCGCTCGGCCACCCACGCCGTCACGCCAGCCAAGGCCGCATCCAGGCCGCTCGGATCGGTGCCGCCGGCACGCGCCATGTCCGGACGTCCGCCGCCCTTGCCGCCCACCTGCTGCGCGACAAAGTTCACCAGCTCGCCCGCCTTGACCTTGGACGTCGCATCGGCCGTCACGCCGGCAATCAGGCTCACCTTGCCGTCGGCCACGCTGGCCAGCACGATGGCCGCCGTTTTCAGCTTGTCTTTCAGCTTGTCCAGGGTTTCGAGCAAGCGTGCCGAGTCGGCGCCTTCCAGCACCGCTGCGACGACCTTGATGCCGTTCACATCGACTGCCTTGGTCACCAGCTCATCGCCCTGCCCTGCCGCCAGTTTCGACTTCAGTGCGGCCAGTTCTTTTTCCAGCGACTTGACATGATCCTGCACCTGCGCGATGCGGCTGGTCAGTTCGTCCGGGGTGGTTTTCAGCGCGCCGGCCGCTTCCTGCACGCGGCGGTTGAGCGACTGCACCAGCGCCAGCGCGCCTTCGCCGGTGACCGCTTCGACGCGGCGGATGCCGGCGGCGACGCCGCCTTCACCGATGATCTTGAAAAGACCGATGTCGCCGGTACGGCCCACGTGGACGCCACCGCACAACTCTTTGGACGAGCCGATGTCGAGCACGCGCACTTCGTCGCCGTATTTTTCGCCGAACAGCGCCATCGCGCCATGCTTGACGGCGTCGTCAAACGTCATGTTATGCGCGGCGGTGGCGTGGTTTTCGAGGATCTCGCGGTTGACGATGACTTCGACCTGCGCAATCTGGTCCGCCGTCAGCGGCGCGTTATGCGAAAAGTCGAAACGGGTGCGGTCCGGATCGACCACCGAGCCTTTTTGCGCCACATGCTCGCCCAGCACTTCGCGCAGCGCCTTGTGCATCAAGTGCGTTGCCGAGTGATTGCGGATGGTGCGCGCGCGCCTGGCTTCGTCCACGTTGGCGTTGACCGCATCGCCCACTTTGAGCACGCCGGTCGTCAGCACGCCGTGGTGACCGAAGACGTCGGCCTGCACCTTGAGGGTGTCCTGCACGGCGAACGTGGCGCCATCGGACGCGAGCACGCCCTGGTCGCCCACCTGGCCGCCCGATTCGGCGTAGAACGGGGTGGTGTCGAGCACCACAATGCCACTCTGGCCGGCCGCCAGTTCCTGCACCGCGCTGCCGTCGGCGTACAAGGCCACCACGCGGCTGGCGTGCGCCAGGCCGTCGTAACCGACGAACTTGTTTTTCTCGCCCGTGTATTCGACGTTTTTCTGCTTGACGCCAGCGACGCCGCCGCCGTTTTCCTTGTCACGCTTCATGGCTTCGTGAAAGCCCGCTTCATCGAAGTCGATGCCGCGCTCGCGGCAGATGTCGGCGGTCAGGTCGAGCGGGAAGCCATAGGTGCCGTACAACAGGAAGCCGGTGGCGCCATCGAGCTTGCCGGGGTTCTTGGCCAGCTGCGCTTCCAGCACTTTCATGCCGTTTTCGAGCGTCCGGCCGAAATTGATTTCTTCGGCTTCGATCATGTCGGCGACGCGCTTCTTGACCGCGGCCAGTTCCGGATAGGCCGCGCCCATCTCGATGTTCAGGTCTTCCACCAGCTTGAAGAAGAACGGCTTGGCCTGGCCCAGCTTGTGGCCGTGGCGCAGCGCGCGGCGGATGATGCGGCGCAGGACGTAGGCACGCCCTTCGCTGCCCGGAATGACGCCGTCGACGATCATGAAGGCCGACGCGCGGATGTGGTCCGCGATCACGCGCAGCGATTTGTTTTCGAGGTCGGTGGCGCCGGTTTCGCGCGCGGCCGCCTTGATCAATGCCTGGAACAGGTCGATCTCGTAGTTCGAATGCACGTGCTGCAGCACGGCCGCCAGGCGCTCCATGCCCATGCCGGTATCGACGCACGGTTTCGGCAGCTTGTGCATGACGCCCGCTTCGTCGCGGTTGAACTGCATGAACACCAGGTTCCAGATTTCGATGAAGCGGTCGCCGTCTTCGTCGGGCGAGCCTGGCGGGCCGCCGGGAATGTCGGCGCCATGGTCGTAGAAGATCTCGGTGCACGGGCCGCACGGGCCGGTGTCGGCCATCTGCCAGAAGTTATCCGACGCGTAGCGCGCGCCCTTGTTGTCGCCGATGCGGATGATGCGCTCTTTCGGCACGCCCACTTCGTTGGCCCAGATGTCATAGGCTTCATCGTCTTCCATGTAGACGGTGACGGTCAGCTTCTCGGACGGCAGGCCGTACACCTTGGTCAGCAGCTCCCACGCGTAGTTGATGGCGTCGCGCTTGAAGTAGTCGCCGAAGCTGAAGTTACCCAGCATTTCGAAGAAGGTGTGGTGACGCGCGGTGTAGCCGACGTTTTCCAGGTCATTGTGCTTGCCGCCGGCGCGCACGCAGCGCTGCACCGAGGTGGCGCGCGTGTACGGACGGCTGTCGGTGCCGGTAAACACATCCTTGAACTGCACCATGCCGCTGTTGGTCAGCATCAGGGTCGGATCGTTGCCCGGTACGAGTGAACTCGAACGGACAATCGTATGGCCTTTGGATTCGAAGAACTTCAGGAATTTGTCGCGGATTTCGGATGATTTCATGTCGTATGGGCGTAAGAAGGCAGCATGCTATAAAAAAACGATTATAGCGTATGGAACCGGAGTAAACACCGGGCCAGGCTGTGCCGACCGCGTGCTACGCGAAATCGGGCCCGATCAGGTCGATCCTGTCGGTGCAGAAGGCGTCCACGCCCCAGCCCAGGATCTCGCGCGCGCGCTCCGCATCGTTGACGGTGTAGCAAAACAGGCCATAGCCGGCATCCTTGACCTGCTGCGCCAGCGCTTGGGTCAAGTGCTTGTGGTTGGTGTGGATCGCCAGCGCCCGCAGCGCGCCGGCCTGGTCTTGCCAGCCTTGCCCGAGGCGGTCGAGCAGCAAGGCGCGCGGCAGGTCGGGCGCGGCCTGCATGGCGGCCGCCAGCGCCACCGGGCTGAAAGACGATAGCAAGGGCACCCGGCGCGGGTTGTCCTGGGCGATCTCGAGTCCGAACAGGGCGCGCGTGAGGCTGGCAACCACCCTGCCCGTTTGCTCCTCGAAGCCGGGGGCGGGCTTGATCTCGATATTCATCCAGATGCCGTGGTCCTTGCAGAACTGGACGACCTGGGTGAACAGCGGCACCGTTTCGCCACGATACCCGGCGCCGAACCAGTTGCCGGCGTCCATGGCGACCAGCTCGGCGGCGTCGTAATCGAACACATTGCCGGAGCCGGCGACGGTGCGCCCGAGGTAGGGGTCGTGCATGACGACCGGCACGCCGTCGCGCGCCAGCATGACATCGAACTCGACCGCGCGAAAGCCGTGCGCGAAGCCGCAACGCAGGCCGGCGATGGTGTTTTCAGGCGCAAGCTTGCCGCCGCCGCGATGGGCCAGGAATTTGGGGTAGTTCCACATAGGTGCACCTTATCATAAAGCGTTTTACCGGGCTAATTTCCCGCCATCCCCCTGGCCGCGCAAAAACGCCGCCGGTACCCGGCCGGCGACTGCCCGACGTGGCGCTTGAACAGCGCCCCGAAGGTGGCCGCATCGGCATAACCGACCCGTTCGGTCACCTGCGCCACGCTCAGCGAGGTCGACTCCAGCAGCAGCTTGGCCTTGCCGACGCGGGCCTGCTGCAAATACGCCAGCGGCGTTTGCCCCGTTTCGTCCTTCACCCGGCGCAGCAAGGTGCGGTCGCTGACGTGAAACGCCGCCGCGATCCGCTTGAGGTCGTACGGCGCGGCCAAGCGCTGATCGAGCCAGGCGCATACGCTGGCGGCGAACGTGCCTTCGGGCCGCGCCAGCATGCGCGTATCGATGAAGGGCGCCTGGCTGGTGCGCCCGTCGTCCAGCAAACCCATGCGCGCCACGGCCCGCTGCACCCTGGCGCTCGCGCTCTGCCTGACCAGGTGCAGCGCCAGGTCGAAGGTGGCGGTAAACGAGCCGGTCGTGGTCACCCCGCCATCGTCGACCAGCATGGCCGCCGGATCGACCCTGGCCGCCGGAAAGCGCCGCGCAAGGTCGGGCGCGAACAGCCATGAGGTGGTGGCGCGGCGCCCGTCCAGCAAGCCGGCATCGCCCAGCAGGAATGCGCCCACGCACACGGCGGCCACCGGCGTGCCGCGCGCGAACGCCCTGGCGAGATAGGCAACTTCGGGGGCCAGCGCATCGATCGTCGCCATGCAGCCATGACGGTCGGCCAACTCCATGCCCGGCACCACCAGCAAGTCCGGCGCGGCGACCGGTTTGCGCGTGCCGATCGGAATGCCGCCCGCCGCCCTGACCTGTCCACCGCCGAGGCTGGTAACGATGACCTCGAACAGGGGCGGCGCGGCCGCGTCCAGCGCGGCGCCGACCCGGTTGGCCAGCAACAAGGTATCGCACAGGCCGAACACTTCCATGCCCATGCAGCCGTGGTACGCCAACATCGCGATGCGCTTGGTTTTCATTTGGCGAGTATGCCATGAAAGATGGCGATATCGCCACTTCCCCGCGCTGGCGCGCAAGCCGACAATGACGACTCACGACAGGAGAAACCCATGCGATTATCGATTTTGTTGTTCGACGGCTTTACCGCGCTGGACGTGGTGGGCGGCTATGAAGTGCTGGCGAACATTCCCGCCATGGAAATCGAGTTCGTCTCCAACCATTGCGGACTGGTCGCCAGCGACACCGGCCGCCTCGGCATGGCCGCCTACCGCAGCTTCGACCAGCTGGAAGCGACCGATATCCTGTACGTGCCGGGCGGCCCTGGCGTTGCCGCCGCGCTCGGCAACGTGGCGCTGATGGCCTGCGTGCGGCGCCTGCACCCGAGCACCGCCTGGACGCTCAGTATCTGCAACGGCGCCGAAATTCTGGGCGCCGCCGGGCTACTCGAGGGCAAGAAGGTGAGCACCAACTGGTTCGCGCGCGAGCATGTTGCCGCTTATGGCGCGCTGGTCGGCACCGAACGCTACCAGCGCGATGGCAAGCTCATTACCGGCGCTGGCGTTTCAGCCAGCATCGATGCCGCCCTCTTCCTCGCGGCCTTGATTGGCGGCGAACAGCTGGCCCGAACGATTCAGCTCGGCATCGAATACTATCCCGCTCCACCCTTCGGCAATGGCACGCCGGACGAGCAGCCGCAGATGGCCAAAGACCTGGTCCGCCACGTGGAGCAGCACGGCGCCGCGCGGCTGGCGGCGCGTGTGATCCCGTTCTGAGCGTACGCTAGCGTGCCGCTTACAGCATGCGGACAAACGACAGCGGCGAAACGAGGTAAACAAAGGCGGCCACATTGCACAGCACCGTAGCCCAGAACGCCATTTGAAACGGCCGCTTGGACGACTTGTGCCGCAGCCACTGCTGGGCCAGCACCGCGCCCGGCCAGCCGCACAGCAGTCCGAGCAGCAGAAGGGTCCGCTCCGGGGTACGGCGCTGTGCGGCGCGCGCGGCCGCCTTGTCGCGCGCGTAGACGACGAAGCAAACGACGCTGGCGGGCAGGTACAGCGCGCCCGCCCACAGCGGAACATGCCAGGCGAGCACGGCGCCCGCGAACACGGCGCCAAACAACAGGATCGACAAATAGGGCATCGGCAGGAGCGTGAAAATGCGCCAGCTTAGAGTGCGCCGGCTTGCCACGCAACCATTTCCCGTAAATAGAGTAAACTTGCTCGATAAGCAAATTTCCACCTCCAACGGTGCGCTGGCGTACAGATGCCATGGGCGTGCCGGCCTAAGCTCCCGCATCGGCTTCGCGCTCACTGTCAGCGCTGGTCTTCTCAATTTCAGTGGAGGTTATATGGCTTTCGATCTTGGCAATCTGTTACAGCAATACCTGGGCGGCGCCGCCGGGAACAATGGCGGGCGTGCCGTGGACGACTTCGACCAGGTCGCGCAGAACGCGCCGCGTAGCACGGTGGCCCAGGGTGTGTCGGAGGCATTGCGTTCCGACCAGACGCCGCCGTTCCCGCAAATGATCGGCCAACTGTTCGGCCACAGCGACGCCAACCAGCGCGCCGGCATGCTCAACCAGCTGATCAGCAACGTCGGCCCTGGCCTGCTCAGCTCGATCGCGGGCGGCGCTCTCGGCAACCTGTTCCGTGGCGGCGAGACGCCGGCCGCGATTACGCCGGAACAAGCGGCCCAGCTCACGCCCGAGCAAGTCCAGCAGATCGCGCAAGACGCCGAACGCAACAATCCAAGCATCGTCGACCGCATGGGCGACTTTTACGCCGAGCATCCGACCCTGGTCAAGACCATCGGCGGCGCGGCGCTGGCGATCGTGCTCGGCCGCATGGCCGAAGGCATGAAGCACTAAGAGCCTATCTCAGCAGATCGGGGGAGGCTGATGGCGACATGCGCGTAGGCTCTAATCCGTTTCGATTCATTCACCAACAAAAAAGAGGTAATACATGGGCATTCTCAGCAATATTTTCCACAAAATCTTCCCTTCGTCGCACCCGGCCGTGCAACCTGGCGCCACCCCGGCGGCGCCAGCCGCAGGCGCGGCCCCGGCCGCACCCGCAGCGGCGCCAGCTGCCGCCCCGGCAGCGGCATTGGACCAGGTCGATGTGGAAGCCATTCTCAACGGCATGCCACAGAGCCAGAGCCTGAACTGGCGCACCTCCATCGTCGACCTGCTGAAACTGTTGAACCTGGACAGCAGCCTGCAGTCGCGCAAGGAACTGGCGGCCGAGCTCCACTTCACCGGCGACACCAGCGATTCGGCGTCGATGAATATCTGGCTGCACCGCCAGGTCATGAACAAGCTGGCGGCTAACGGCGGCAAGGTGCCGGCCGACCTGAAGGACTGATGATCAGACGGGACTGCGGTCCCGCTCATCCCAGAACGAAAAAACGCCGCCGGGCGATCAACCCGGCGGCGTTTTTATTGGCGCTGACGATTTACACGAACAGCTTGTCGTAGGCGGCCAGCAAGGTCTGGTGCATGGCGCTGCCCTGCATGTCCGCGCCGAGCGTGTCCAGCCCGAAGAAGCGCTCGCTACGGTCGAGCAAGGCCGCGGCCTGGCGCACGGTGTCTTCGCCGTACAGCAAGACCATCGAACGGCGGTAGTTGTCCACGTCTTCCACGTTGAGCATGCTCTCGATGCAGCGGTACACGAGGCGGCGCGCCGGGGCCAGGTCCTTGAAGTGGTGGATCCAGTCGCAACCTTCGAGGATGCCGTCCTGATCGCCCACCGCCAGCGCCAGCAGCGTTTTCAGTTCACCGATGCGCAACTGCTTCCACGGCGTGCCGAGCGGAATGGCCAGGCCCAGGATTTCCCACAGCGGACGCTCGTCGTTCACGTTCATGGTCTGCAAGTCTTCCAGCAAGGCTGTGCATTCTTCCTCGCTCAGGGTATCGAGCCGCACCAGCTTTGGACGGATCAGGTTGCCGATGCTGTTGTTTTCCCACTCCAGGTCTTCCACCGGATAAATTTCGGAGAAGCCCGGCACCAGGATGCGGCAGCTGTACGCGCCCTGCTCGCTGAAATCGGCGACGTAGATATCCTTGCCTTCGCCATGGATGCAATCGACCAGCCAGTTGTAATCTTCTTCCGTGGTGGTGCTGAAGTTCCAGTCGACAAACGGGTAATCCGGCGTGTCGCCCATGAAATTCCAGCTGATCACACCGCTCGAATCGACGAAATGGATTTCCAGGTTGGCCACGGCGTTGATCTCGCTCATGTCGAAACCGGGTTCCGGGAAGCCTTCCAGCGAATCGAGCGCGCGGCCCTGCAGCAATTCGGTCATGGCGCGTTCCAGCGCGATCTCGAAGCGCGGGTGCGCGCCGTAGCTGGAGAACACGCCCTGGTCTTTCGGATGCACCAAGGTCACATTCATCACCGGATACTTGCCGCCGAGCGAAGCATCCTTGACCAGGATGCCGAAACCGGCGCGGCGCAAGCCATCGATACCGGCCTTGATGTTCGGAAAGCGCGCCAACACCTCGTCCGGCACTTCCGGCAGGCACAAGCCTTCGCTGATGATGCGGTACTTGATCTGGCGCTCGAAAATTTCGGACAATGCCTGGCTGCGCGCTTCCATCATCGTATTGCCAGCGGCCATGCCGTTGCTGACATACAGGTTGCCGATGATATTAACCGGGATAAAAGTTTCGCTATCGTCACGCAGGCGCTTGTACGGCAGCGCGCAGATACCGCGTTCGACGTTACCCGAGTTCAGGTCGACCAGCACCTCGGCATCGATTTCGCTGTCGGGATTATAAAAGGCGTGCAGTTCCGGATTAAGCATCTCGGCCGGCCAGGCGCCGTCCGGCCCCGGCTTGAACCAGCGTTCCTGCGGATAATGCACGAAAGGACGATTGGCACGTGTTTCGCCGAGGTGAAAGTGGGTCCAGAAATAGTGGGTGCCGAGGCGTTCGAAGAATTCGCCGTAGGCACTGGCGCGCGCGGCCAGCTCGGTCGCGCCCTTACCGTTCGAAAACAGCATCGGACAATCGTTATCCTTCATATGGGTCGACCAGATGCCGTCGACCTCATGCAGCAACGACGACTCGTTCAGATTAAAACCGCGCGCGGCCAGCTTGGCCTGCATGGTATCGATGGTGGATTCGAGGGCGGCGTCTTTGCCTGGAATGAAGGTTTTCATGCGAATTCTCTGTTAGGTGGGGGCACTGCGAAAAAGGCGGAGGAAGTCGGTACGCATCATACAGCAACAAAAACGACAAGCGAACGACAACCGGGGTCAGAGCTTTAATTAGAAATGTTTCTAATTAAAGCTCTGACCCCGGTTTGGCGCTGTTGAGCGCCGGAAACCTTGGAGGCGTCAGTTACGCTTTTTTGTTGCGGCGGGTGGTGAAACCGACTACTGCCAGGCCCAACAGGAACAGGGCGTAGGTTTCCGGCTCAGGTACCGGGGTCACTTCGACCGACACGGCATCGAGGTAGGAACCGTAGGTCGGCGACGAGCTCGGGCCAACCGATTCAAAACGCAGCTTGGTCAGCGCGCTGGTGGCGACCAGGTCGGTGATGTTGAAGAAGTTCCACTGGCCATTGGTGCCGCCCATCAGCAGCGAATCGTTCAACTTGGTGTCGCCCCAGTACACATTCATCGCGCTGTTGGCGCCGCCGGCGGTGTCCGGACGACCCGAGTAGGCGAACGAGACCGAGTACAGGCCGGCTGTCGAGGTGTCGATCATTTGCCACACCGAGCTCAGGCCGGTGCTGTTCAGTTCCAGGTACTGGCGGCCATTGGCTGCGTACGGATTGAAACCGGCGACGCCGCCCTGCTTGGCGCCTTTTTGGATTTCGAAAACGCCGTTGCTCGAGGTCCAGCCGTTGACGGCGTTGAATTGCTGCCACGAACCGGACGACTTGTTGATTTCGAAGCTGCCATTGGTAACGAGTTCAGCGCGGGCTGCGCCGCTGACGAGCATGGCGGCGGCGAACAAGCCGCTCAGAAGTGCTGTGAATTTCATGAATATCCTGAATTGTTGAATTAAGAGTAACTGTTGTTACGCAATTGATAGCGAATCATATCATTGATCCATATCATCTTTGTACACCGTTAACAAAAATTTCCTATCTGCCAGCAATTTCGCGTTGTTTTTTGCCATCGCGGCACGCTCGCGCATCAACAAACTGAACTTTTCCACGGCGCCGGATATCTAATTTTCCAGATTGCTTAAATGTTATGAGTGACCCTATGCAAACAACTGACAGCGATGCAGCATGCCAGCCGCTCGCCCTCTGGGGCGGGCTCGAATGCACGCTCAACCGCGTGCGCGAAAACTACTTCAGCCAGTTGGAAAGGAATGGACATCACGGCCGCGCCGACGACGTGGCCCGCTTTGCCTCACTGGGGATCAGCCAGATCCGCTACCCGCTGCTGTGGGAGCGGGTGGCGCCCGACGGCCTGGCCAGCGCCGACTGGCGCTGGTGCGACCAACGCCTGCAAGCCCTGCGCGAGGCCGGAGTCCCCCCCATCGCCGGGCTGGTACACCACGGCAGCGGCCCGCGCCATACTTGCCTGACCGACCCGGCCTTCGCCACCGGGCTGGCGGAATACGCCGGCGCCGTGGCCACGCGCTACCCGTGGATCACCGACTACACCCCGGTCAACGAACCGCTGACCACGGCGCGTTTTTCCGGCCTGTACGGGCTGTGGTACCCGCACGGCCGCGACGAGCGCAGTTTCCTGCGCGCGCTGCTGATCCAGTGCCGCGCCACCGTGCTGGCGATGCGCGCGATCCGGCGGGTCAACCCGCAGGCCCGCCTGATCCAGACCGACGACCTCGGCAAAACCTACAGCACCCCCGCCATGGCCCGCTGCGCCACCTTCTACAACGAGCGGCGCTGGCTGGCCTGGGACCTGCTGTGCGGCAAAGTCGACCCCGGACACGCCTTGTGGGGCTACCTGACCGGCCACAGGGCCGATCCAGCCGAGCTGCTCTGGTTCCGCGACAATCCCTGTCCACCCGACATCATCGGCGTCAATTACTACGTCACCAGCGAGCGCTGGCTCGACCATCGGGTCGAGCGCTACCCGGCGCATTTTCGTGGCGACGCCAATGGCGTGCCCTGCGCCGACATCGAAACCGCGCGCGCCCTGGCCACGCCCACGCCCGGCATCGGCCCGCTCCTGCAAGAAATCTGGGACCGCTACGGCATTGCGCTGGCGGTGACCGAAGCGCACATCGACGCCAACCGCGAAGACCAGCTGCGCTGGCTGCTGGAAGTATGGGAAGCCGGGCAACAAGCGCGGCGCAACGGAGTCGACCTGCGCGCCGTCACCGTTTGGGCCTTGCTCGGCTCGTTCGACTGGAACTGCCTGGTGACCGCCTGCCGCGGCTATTACGAACCGGGGCCGTTCGACGTGCGCGCGCCGCTGCCGCGTCCCACCGCGCTGGCGGCCATGATGCGCGAACTGGCCGCCGGGCGCGCGCCCACCCATCCGGTGCTGCGCGGCCAGGGCTGGTGGCGGCGCGCCGGGCGCTGCCTGTGCCCGCCCGTGGCCACGCCCGAAGCGCCGACCTCGATCACGGCCGATGGGCACAGCCTGGTCGGCACGGCGTCCGCCCCGATCCTGATCGCCGGCGCCACCGGCACCCTGGGGCGCGCCTTCGCCCGCATCTGCGCGCGCCGCAACCTGGCCTACCGGCTGCTCAGCCGCCAGCAGATGGACATCGCCGACCCCGTCTCGGTGGAGCGCGCCATGCAGCGCTACCAGCCCTGGGCCGTCATCAACGCCAGCGGCTACGTGCGGGTGGACGAGGCCGAGAACGATGTCGAACGCTGCTTTCGCGACAACGTGGCCGGCCCGGCGGTGCTGGCCGCCGCCTGCGCGCGCCACCGGGTGCACCTGACCACCTTTTCCAGCGACCTGGTGTTCGACGGCCGCCAGCAATGCCCGTACGTGGAAAGCGACAACGTCACGCCGATCAATATCTATGGCAAAAGCAAGGCCGCCGCCGAGCGCGCCGTCCTCGAGCGGCAACCGGGGGCGCTGGTGGTGCGCACCAGCTCCTTCTTCGGCCCCTGGGACAGCCACAATTTCGTGACCCAGGCGCTAGCCAGCCTGGAAAGCGGCGCCCCGTTCGCGGCCGCCAGCGACATCACGGTCACGCCGACCTATGTGCCCGACCTGGTCAACGCCTGCCTCGACCTGGCCATCGACAAGGAAAGCGGGCTCTGGCACCTGACCAACGGCGACCCGCTCACCTGGGCCGAGCTGGCCGGCAAGGCGGCGCGCCAGGCCGGGGTCGACGCCAGCCGGCTCGAAGCGCAGCCCGGGGCCGCCTGCCGCTACCTGGCGCCGCGCCCGGCCTACAGCGCGCTGCACACCGAGCGCGGCATGCTCATGCCGGGCCTGGATGACGCGCTCACCCGCTTTTTGCAGCTGCGTGGCGAACAGGCGCGCGGCGACAACATCGAACTGGCGCAGCCGATTCACTGCACCGATACGCGCCGGCAAGCCGAGACCGGGAGGCGCCAGCAAGCGAGCTGAACAAAGCGCAAGGCTGGGCTTGGCCTGGCCGGACCTGTCCTGGCCGGGCCTGTCCTGGCCGGGCCTGTCCGGGCCGGGCCTGTCCGGGCCGGGCCTGTCCGGGCCGGGCCTGTCCGGGCCGGGCCAGGCCGGCTAATCGAGCGGCCAGAACCAGATTTCCTGGGCTTGCCAGTAGCATTCGGTGCCGCAGGCCGGGCTGCCGTCCGCGTTCGGGTCTGGATAAACGATATCGATATGGCCTTCGTCCGGCCCGTCGCCGTCCTGGATGCGCCAGAACGACACGATCCCGCTGCGCTTGCCGATGGCCTGGCGCGCCTGGCCGCCGCGATAAATTTCCGGCAGGCCGAGCAGGTTACGCCGTTGCAGCAGGATCGACAGGCGCGCATGGCCGGGTTCGACCAGGCTGCCCTTGTACTCGCCCCTGAGGATGGCCAGGCGACCCGGCAGGCGCATGCCCGCGCGCACCAGCGCCAGGCTGATCCGGGTGGCGCAGGTATTCTGGTACGCCGTCACGCCGATCAGGGCATCCCAGCCGATCGCCTTGTACAGCGCGCTGCGGTCGCTGGACGCGCGGCTGGGGTAATTGGTGCGGACGGCAAAAAACGAAGGCTTCATACAGACACTCCGATCAGGCGGCAGGTCCATCATCTTGCCTCGCGGATACAACCAAGCTCTTGCGCGGTCGCAAGGCAAGGCCAAGCCGCTGACCGGCATCCGGCGCAGCCGCGCCAGGGCGACTGTGCGCGGCGGCCCACCTTTCGGCCGGCGACAGGCATAAACGCCCGCCACGCCGCACCCCCTGTTATAAAATGGCAAGCGCGACCAACCACACGACAGGCCCCACCCCGTGCAAGAGCAACACGCCTTCCCCTTCCTGCGGGAAATCCTCCTGTTCCTCTCGTTGGCGGGCATCCTGATTCCCACCCTGCAACGCCTGCGCATCAACCAGGTGCTCGGATTCCTGGCCGTGGGCGCCCTGCTCGGCCCGTTCGGCCTCGGCCTGTTCGCCGACACCCATCCCTGGCTGGCCTACCTCACCTTCCCGCGCGCCGAAGGCGTGGTCGCGCTGGCCGAGCTGGGCGTCATGTTCCTGATGTTCATGATCGGCCTGGAACTGTCGGCCGCCCGCCTGTGGTCGCTGCGGCGCTGGGTGTTCGGCGCCGGCACGGCCCAGGTCTGCATCAGCGCCGGCCTGCTCGGCACGGCCATCTGGCTGCTCGGCTACCGCACAGAGAGCGCCGTCATCCTCGGCATGGTGCTCTCGCTCTCTTCGACCGCCGTGGTCATGCAACTGATGAACGAGCAGCACAGCACCGACACGCCGCTCGGCCAGGCCGGTTTTTCTATCCTCATGCTGCAAGACCTGGCCGTGGTGCCGCTGCTGATCCTGATCGGCGTCATGGCCAAGGGCGAGTCCGACGGCATCGTCTCGCTGGTGGCCGTCACCATGGTCAAGGCGGCCGCCGCCATTGCCCTGATCTACCTGGTCGGCGGACGCCTGATCCATCCCTTGTTCCGCATCTTCACGCGCCATCGCCAGCCCGACGTGTTCATGGCGCTGGTGCTGCTCACGACCCTCGGCATCGCCGGCCTGAGCGCGGCGGCCGGCCTGTCGATGGCGCTCGGCGCCCTGATCGCCGGCCTGCTGCTGGCCGAAACCGAATTCAAGCACGAAGTCGAGCTGATGGTCGAGCCTTTCAAGGGCTTGCTGATGGGCCTGTTTTTCATGACGGTCGGCATGGGCATGGACGCGCGCCAGGTCATCGATGCGCCGCTGTGGCTGGCCGCCGCCGTGTTCGGCCTGATCGCCATCAAGGCGCTGGTGATCGCAGCGCTGTTCCGCATCGGCGGCTTGAGCTGGGGACGCGCGCTCGAAGGCGGCCTGCTGCTCGGCCAGGGCGGCGAATTCGCCTTCATCGTGATCGGCTACGCCACTGCCAGCAAACTGGTCGACGCCGACTTGGGCGCGCGCGTCATGCTCGCCGTGGGCCTGTCCCTGTTCGTCACGCCCATGCTGGCGCGCCTCGGGCGCGAAATCGGCACGCGCTGGGAGCCGCGCGGCGACGAGCAAGCGGCCACGCCCGACCAGGCGGCCCTTAGCGCCGCGCGCGGCCACATCATCATCGCCGGTTTCGGGCGCGTCGGCCAGCAACTGGCCAAGCTGCTCACCGCCGAAGGCATCGGCTACATCGCGTTTGAAAACGATGCGCGCCTGGCCACCAAGATGCACGGCCAGGGCTTGCCGGTCTACTTCGGCAATGCCGCGCGTGCCGAGCTGCTGCGCCACGTGAACGCCGGCGAGTCGCCCGCGATCGTACTCACGATGGACCATCCGGCGTCGGCCCTGCACGCGGTGCGCGGCATCCGGCGCGAATTTCCCGACGTGCCGCTCCTGGTGCGCTCGCGCGACGAACAGCATGCGCGCGCGCTCAAACGCGCCGGCGCCACCATCGTCGTACCCGAAACGCTGGAGGCGAGCCTGCAACTGTCCGCCTTCGTGCTCGAAGCACTCGGCATGGACGAAGCGCGGGTCGACCGCATCGTCGACGGTGAACGCGACCTGTTCCTGGCCACGCTCGACGCCGAAGTGCACGCCCTCAAGCGCGACCAGACGGTATCGACATCATGAAAAACCCGGTCGCGGCCCTGGCGGTCCTGTGCGCGCTGCTGCTGGCAAACAGCGCGCCGGCCCAGGAGGTCACCGTCTACACCAGCGCCAGTTTCGCGCCGCTGATGCTGGCCGACGGGCGCGGCATGTATCCGGACCTGATCGACTACCTGAACGAGCGCAAGCTGGGCACCTTCACTTTCCGGCTGCGCTACATGCCGCGCAAGCGCCTGCAGGTCAAGCTGGAAGACGGCAGCATCGACGGCATGGTGATCGGCATGATGCCGGAATGGTTCGACGACGTGGAGCAGAAAAAATACCTGTGGTCGGTACCCTTCGCCACCGACCGTTACGCGCTGGTGTCGCTGGCGACAAAGCCGGTCAGCCCGGACGCGCCGGCCGGCCTGGTGGGCGCCTCGGTCGGCATCACGCTCGGCTACCACTATCCCGGCATCGACGCCTGGCTGGACAGCTCGCGCATGCTGCGCAGCGAAGGGCCGAGCGACGAGAAAAACCTCGAAAAGCTGCTGCTTGGCCGGCTCGACTGCGTCGTCGTGGCAGAATCGATGGCGCGCTACTTCATGCGCGCGAACGGCATGACGGCCAGGCTGCACCTGGTCACCCTGGCCAGCGCGCCCACCGAACGGCGCATGCTGGCGCCGCGCAGCCAGGCCGCCGCTTTCGACAAAGTCGCGCCGGTGCTCAAGAAACTCAAGAACGATCCGGCCTGGCAGCGCATCGTCGCCACGTACGAGTAAGCGCTTACCTCAATACTTTCAGCGCCGCTTGCACGCCCCACCACGCGGCCTCCTCGAACACCGAGAAGCCCGACAGGTCGGCGTGCGCGAACACGATCGGCCCATCCGCTTCACGCAACGCCGCCAGGCCCGCATTGCTGCGAAAGCCGGGCAGCGGCGCCGCCATCGCATGCCCGCGCAGGGTGATCTCGACCCGTTCGACGCAGGCCGCGAACTTCCAGCCGTAGGCGCTGGTCAGGTCGGCGCCGGCCAGCGCCACCAGTTCGGCGCCGCTGGCGCTCATCATCCATTTGCGCGCCGCCCCGGGCGTGCGGTCCGACAGCGCCACGTAGGCCGAAAACACGGTCTTCTCGGGCGGCGTGACGCGGATATCCTGGTGGGTCGAGACCACGTAGCCCAGGCCCGGCTCCTGGCACACCACGTTGTCCCAGGCCAGCGGCGCGTGCGGCAGCTCGCGCGGGAAATCCTTCATGAGGAAGTTCGCCACCAGCCACGGCGCGTACGATGGCGTGTGGCGTTTCGCGTCGAAGCCATAGGCGCCGATGTCCTCGACCACGCGCGCGGCCACGTACAGCGGCATCGCGCAAATCGCCTTGCGCGCCCGTACCAGATAGCTGCGCGCCACGCCGCCGTCGAGCGTGAAGCACAGCGCCTCCACGCCCGCCCCGCTGCGCTTGAGCGAGACGGCGGTGCCGGGGCGGCGCCGCACGCCCGACGCGGCGGCCAGCTTGTCGGCGACGGCCTGCATCCCGCCCGGCCAGGTCAGCCAGGCGCCGTTACCGGCGTTGGCCGCCTGTCCACCGCGGCTGGCGAAGTAATGCAGCCCGGCCCATGCCGACACCTTGTCGTAACGGATGCCGTAGTCGTCGCGGCAGCAGTAGTTCAGGTACCAGTGCAGGGTCGGCGAGCGGTAGCCCTGCTGGTCCAGCCACGCCTTGAACGTGATGCGGTCGAGCGCGTCGAAGGCCGGGTCGCGCGACGAGGACACGCTCGGGAACACGAACGCGCGCTGTCCGTCGCTGCCGCGCAGTGTGCGCAGGCGCTCGACCTCGGCGAAAAAGCGTGCGTGCTCGGCGCGCTCTTGCGCACTCACGCCGTCGGTCGGAAGCAAGCCTTCCTGCCAGCGGCCGTTGAACAACACGCGCTCCGCGGGGCCGTGCAGGATGACGCGCTCGTCGTAGTAAGGCTTTTCGCCGTACGGGTCGCGCGCAATGATCCCGAGGTCGAACAGGATGTCGCGCACATGCACCGATTCGGGCGACGGCAGCGGCAGGTAATAGCCGCCGGTCGGATACGCCATTTCGCCAAAATGGCCGCCGGCGGCGTTCCCGAACGGCTGCGGACCGTCGATCATCAGGACCTTGCGCTGGCCTTCGCGCCCGAGCTTCCAGGCCGCGGCGAGGCCGGCGATGCCCGAGCCGAGAATGACGATGTCGGTCTCGATCACCTCGCTTGGCGCCGGCAGCGCGCCGCCCTCGCGCAAGAAATGGCCTTCGGCGCGGCCCGGATAATGCACGGCGGGCGTCATTTCCAGCCATTGCCGGAACAGCCCCGCGCTGGCCGCCGCGGCTCCCGCGCCGCCGGCCAGCGCCAGGAAGGTGCGCCGGTCCATCAGCGGATCACCCGGCGCCAGTCCTGGCCGAATTCGTGCACCAGCGACTGCGTATTGAGCCGGTTCGGCGCCATGTCCAGGCGCTGCATGTCGGGCGGGAAGGCGAACATCTCGCGCGTGGTCGCTTCGTTCAGGTAGCGCATCGGCAGCCGGTAGCTGGTCGGCGGCACATAGTCATGCTCGGGCGAGGCCATGATGAAGCCCCATTCGCCGAACGAGGGCACGTAGGCATGGTACGGCCAGGTGCGCATGCCGACCTCGCGCAGGGTGGCGTCGATGGTCCAGTAGGCGTGCGGCGCAAAGAAGGGCGAAGTCGATTGCACCACCATCAGCCCCTTGGCCGCCACGTGTTTTTGCAGCATGCTGTAGAACGGCACCGAATACAGCTTGCCGAGCGCGAAGCTGGACGGATCGGGGAAGTCGACGATGGCCGCGTCGAACATCTCGTCCGTGTTTTGCAGCCAGATCGCGGCGTCGGCGTTGATGACCTTCACGCGCGGGTCGGAGAACGCGCCGCCATTGAGCTTGACCAGCTCCGGGCGGGTGGTGAAGGCTTGGGTCATGGCCGGGTCCAGGTCGACCACGGTGACCTGCCTGACGTTCGGGTAGCGCAGCACTTCGCGCAGCGCCAGGCCGTCGCCGCCGCCGAGCACCAGCACCTTGCGCGCCCACGGCAAGGCTTGCAGCGCCGGATGGACCAGCGCTTCGTGGTAGCGGTATTCGTCGCGCGAAGAAAACTGCAGGTTGCCGTTGATGTACAGGCGCGTGTCGTCCTTCCAGCGCGTGATCACCAGGCGCTGGTACGGGGTGTTGGTGGAGTACAGGATCTGGTCGCCGAACAGGCCATGCTCGCCCCACTGCACCATGCGGTCCGACAGGGCAAAGCCGATCACCAGCGCGAACATGACGAACGAGGCGCGCAGCACGCGCCCGCCGATGTCGCTCAGTTCGGCGCGGAACGCGTACAGGGTCCAGAAGGCGACGCCGACATTGAGCATGCCGAACAAAAAGCCGGTGCGCACCAGCCCCACGTAGGGCGCCAGCACCAGCGGGAACAGCAGCGACACCGCCAGCGCGCCCAGGTAGTCGAACGTCAGCACGCGGCTGACCAGGTCATTGAAGGCGGTGTCGCGCGCGTTCAAGGCGCGCATCACCAGCGGCACTTCCATCCCGACCAGGGCGCCGACCATGAACACCAGCACATACAAGAGGGTGCGAAAGGGCGCCGTCATCCACGAAAACGTCATGAACAGCAGCGCCGCCGAGACGCCGCCGATCAGGCCCACGGCCAGCTCGATGTCGATAAAGCGCGACAGCACATCCTCTTCGGCCACGTACTTGGAAAAGTGCGCCCCCACGCCCATCGCGAACAGGTAGCAACCGATGATGGTGGAGAACTGGAGGATCGAATCGCCCAGCAAATAGCTCGACAAGGCGCCGGCAATGAGTTCGTAGGCCAGCCCGCAGGAGGCCACCACAAACACGGACAGTATCAAAATTCTTTTGGTCATCTGGTCTTTTTTGCTCTAAGATCGTCGTGCGCTGACAATACGACCATCTTTCAGGGGGAAACTTCGTGCCCGCCATCCTAAACTATCTGCTCTACCTTGCGACAGCGGTTGCGCTGGTGATAGCGTTTTTTGTCATCTACACGCGCATGACGCCTTACGACGAAGTGGCCCTGATCCGCGGCGGCAACCACGCGGCCGCGCTGGCGCTGGGCGGCGCCCTGATCGGTTTTTCGCTGACGATCTGCTCGGCCATGCTGCATACCCGCGACTACTATCAGTTCCTGGCCTGGGCGGCCGGCGCCATGCTGGTCCAGGTGCTGGTGTACTACGTCACCACGCGCCTGCTGAAAATGGCCTCCGAACAGATCGAAGCCGACAATTCCGCCTTCGGCGGCCTGCTCGGCGCCATCGCGATCTCGGTGGGCCTGGTCAACGCCGGCGCCGTGTCCTGACCCGCCCTCCCCGCCCCCGCTTAACAACGCATTCCTACCGGAGACCGACATGTCCCTTGGCTCATTCATCAGAAAACAGTTCATCGACGTCCTGCAATGGAACGAAGAAAACGATGGCGTGCTGGCATGGCGCTTTCCCATGCAGGACTTCGAAATCCAGAACGGCGCCATCCTCAACGTGCGCGAGTCGCAGATGGCGCTGTTCGTCAACGAAGGCAAGATCGCCGACGTCTTCGGTCCCGGCACCCACACGCTGACCACCAACACGCTGCCGCTGCTGACCAACCTGAAAAACTGGGACAAGTTCTTCGATTCGCCCTTCAAGTCGGACGTGTATTTCTTCAGCACGCGCGTGCAGACCGGCCGCAAATGGGGCACGCCGCAGCCGATCACGATCCGCGACGCCGACTTCGACATGATCCGCGTGCGCGCCTTCGGCATGTACTCGTACCGCGTGGCCGACCCGCGCCTGTTCTTCACCGAAATCAGCGGCACGCGCGAAGTCTACACGCGCGACGAGGTCGAAGACCAGTTGCGCGGCATCCTGATGGCCAGCATGGCCAGTTCGCTCGGCAGCGCCAAAGTCGCCTTCCTCGACATGGCCGCCAACCAGGCGCTGATGGCGCAGCAGGTCAAGGGCGACCTGTACATCGCCTTCGCGCGCTACGGCGTGGTGCTCGACGAATTCAACGTCGCCAGCGTCAGCCTGCCGGAAGAATTGCAGGCCGCGCTCGACGAACGCATCTCGGCCGGCATGAAGGGCGGCCTGTCGGGCGAGAAGATGAGCGGGTTCACGCAATTCCAGGTGGCCACCAGCATTCCGCTGGCGGCGCAGAACGAAGGCGGCCTGGCCGGTCTCGGCGCGGGCCTGGGCGCCGGCGCGATGCTGGGCCACGCCATGGCGCAAGGCATGAGCGGCTCGCTGATCCCGCAGGTGCCGCCGGCGCCGACCGCGCCCTTGCAGGTGCCCTTGCCGCAGGTCGACCCGATCGAAGAGCGCCTGACGAAACTGAAGGGATTGCTCGACAAGGGGCTGATCTCGCAAGACGACTACAACGGCACCAAGACGGAGCTGCTCAAACAACTGCTCGGCTAAATGCACATTGTCTCCTGCCCCAGTTGCGGCGCCGAAGTCCGGTTCAAATCGCACGCCGCCGTCATGGCGGTGTGCGAGTTTTGTCGCGCCACCCTGCTCAAGGATGCCGACGCCGTCAAGAACCTGGGCACCATGTCGTCCGTGCTGGAAGACTATTCGCCGATCCAGGTCGGCACCAGCGGCGTCGCCGGCGGGCGCCATTTCACGGTGGTCGGGCGCATCCAGCTGCGCTATGACAGGGGCTTGTGGAACGAGTGGTACGTGCTGTACGACGACGGCAGCAACGCCTGGCTGGGCGACTTTTCGGGTCTGTTCACCCTCACCAGCGTGCGCGCGGTCACGCTCGCCCTGCCCGGTTTCAACGCCATCGGCGTGGCCCAAACCTGCCAGATCGACGGGGAGCGCTGGCTGGCGTCGGAAAAACGCAGCGGCGAATGCATCGCCGGCCAGGGCGAGCTGCCGTTCCGGGTTGGCGAAGGCTGGCGTATCAGGGTGGCCGACTTTCGCAGCGGCCCGCGCTTTCTCACGCTCGACTACACCGATGGCGACGTGCCGGTGGTGTACACCGGGGTCGCGGTCACCTTGGCCGAGATGCGCTGCCAGCTGCTGCGCGACGATGAACAGATCCGCGCCAGCGCCGGCAAATACCGCGGCAAGGTCGACGCCCTCGACTGCCCTTCGTGCGGCAGCACCATCAGCTACCTGCCGGGGGTGGCGACCAACCTGGTTTGCCCGGCCTGCAAGGCCCAGCTCGACGCCGCCGGACCCGAAGCGCGGGTGCTGGCGGCCGGCGACAAAGTCGCGCGCATGCGCACCACGATCGAGATCGGCGCGAAGGCCAACATCGGCGGCAGCCAGTGCACCGTGATCGGCGCCATGATCTGCGATACGGACGATGGGGAAACCTGGACCCAGTATCTGCTCTACAGCACGCGCGCGAGTTTTTTCTGGCTGGTCGAAAGCGTCGATGGCTGGCATCGCGCCGACGTCATGAGCCATTGGCCGGCGTGGCATGCGGACCAAGCCGATGTCGCTTTGGCCGACAAGGTCGAGTACAACAAGTCGGCCGATTATATGGCGCGGGTAGTGGCCGCTGCGGGCGCCTTCAATTGGCGCGTGCAGGCCGGCGACCGGACCCGCACGATGGAATTCAAATACGGCAAAACTACCCTGGCGGCCGAGGTCACCGACGAGGAGATGACCTGGTCGCGCTCCAAGCCCCTGGCTACCGACCAGGTGATGGCCTGGTTCGACGACCCGGTCAAGAAAGCCAGGCCGCCCGGCGCGCCGCGGGTCCCCGCCGCGCCCAGGAACGCGCCACCCGTGCGCGGGGCGCCGCTGTCGAACATCCTGTTCAAATTTTTCTTGTGGCTGCTCGGATTGAACCTGATTCCGCTGCTGATCAACTTCGGCACGTCCGCGCTGTTCCTGCTGGTGGGGCTGGCGGCCATTTTCCTGCCGGCGGCATTCACCCGCATCGCCAACAAGGATGAGCAATGAACGAACGCTATTTACTGTACGCGATCGCGGTGACGGTGCTCACGACCATCATCATCTGGGTCGCGATGTTCGATTCCATGTCCAACCAGCACACCGGTCGCAGCGGCAATCGCAGTAGCGGCGGCAGCAGCTGGAGTTCGAACAGCGGCAGTTCCGGCGGCGGTTCCGGCGGCGGGCACAAATGACGATGGCCGCGCATCGCCCGGCCGGCATTCATCTGCTGGCCGATTTCCATGGCGTTGATCCGGCGCTGTTGACGACCAGCGCCGATATCGACGCGCTGCTGCGCGCCGGCGCGCAAGCGGCCGGGGCGCGCATCTTGCACAGCCATTTTCATAGTTTTGGCGAGACGATGGGGGTGACCGGCGTGCTGCTGCTGGCCGAGTCGCACATCTCGATCCATACCTGGCCGGAGTACGGCTTTGCGGCGGCCGATATTTTCATGTGCGGGGACGCGCAGCCGCAGCTGGCCTTGCGGGTGATCGAGCTGGCGTTAAAGCCGGCGTCGCGCGTGGTGCAGACCATCGAACGCGGCGTGGCGCAAGTGGAAATCAAGTTACCGTAAAGCTGAAGGTGCGGCGCAGCCGCTGCCCCGGCGCCAGGATCGTCAAGCCATGCCTGGCAGGCCCGCCCGCCATGTTATGCGCGTCGATCAGGTGGTCGACCGGCTCGAAGCAGAAAAAATCCCCACCGGCCGGTGCGTACACAATGTAATACCCGCAGTCTGCCGCTATCGACAGCGTCAGGCCATTCTCCGGCCAGCGAATGCGCGCCTTGCCATCCCAGCCTTCGAAGACATTGTCGACCGGGCCTTGCGGGAGCGCGCGCTCAACCGCGAACGACCACGCATCCGGCATCGCCTGCGCATGCGACGGCAGTTTATCCGCGCCGTCCATCCACACGCTGCGCGCCCCCGCCTGCAAGGTCGTGCCGGGACTGCGCGGCATCCACGGATGCAAACCCAAACCGAACGGCAGCGCCAGCGCGCCGGTGTTGGTGACCTCCAGCGTCACCACCAGCGCGTTGCCGCGCAAGGCGTAGTCGAGCGAGGCGCGGTACGAAAACGGCAGGCCGTCGCGGCGCTCGAGCATCAGCAGCACCTGGCTGGCCGACTGGAACGCCACCGTCCACGGCCGCTGCCAGCCTTCGCCATGAATCGGAAACGGATCGCCCTCGCGGTTCGGCGCGATGTCGTAACGCTCGCCGCCATACGAAAAACCACCCGCCATGCGGTTCGACCATGGCACCAGCGGAAAGCAGGCCAGCTGGTTCGGTCGCGGCGCGCCGCCGCCCGCGCCGCCGGCGTACGGGCGCAGCACCGGCACCGGCGCACCGCCGCCGATCCAGTCCAGGCGCGACAAGGCGCCGCCGCAACCCGGAAGGATGTCGGCGGAGAGCTGCGCGCTGCGTAGCACCAGCGGGGCCAGGCTAGTTATACTGCGGCCCGGTAAGCAGGAATCCGCCACCCTGGTAGGTGATGGTGATGTCGTCGGCCGGCGCGTAGTTGCCGCCGAAGGGGAACTTGTGTTCGAACTGGGTCGAGCTGTCCTTGGCGACGAAGCCGAGGTGGCGCGAATGACGGTCGTCCCACCATTTCGCCTTGTTGTCGGACACGCCGAACGCAATGGTGTGGCCCACGCGCGCGGCAAACAGCGAGCAGCGCAGCGCTTCGACCAGGTCGTCCAGGCTCAGGTAGGTAATCATCATGCGCGGGTTGGCCGGCTCCGGGAAGCAGGAACCGATGCGCAGGCATACGGTTTCGATGCCGAAGCGGTCGAAGTAGTAGCGCGACAGCGATTCGCCGAACACCTTGCTCACGCCGTACATGCCGTCAGGACGCGGCGGCATGTCGGCGTCGACCAGGTCGGTGGTCTTGTAGTAGCCCATCGTGTGGTTGGAGCTGGCGAACACCACGCGCTTGACGCCGCACTTGTGGATCGCTTCGTACAGGTTGGCCGTGCCGAGGATATTGGCCTGCATGATCGCGTCGAATGGCGCTTCGGTCGACATGCCGCCGAAGTGCAGTACTGCGTCCACGCCTTCCATCAGCGCCAGCACGGCGGCTTTGTCGGCCAGGTCGCACTGCACGACTTCTTCGCCTTCGCCGGCCGCGCCGACATCGACCAGGTCGGACAGGCGCACGATGTCGGCCCACGGTTTGATGCGCTCGCGCAGCTGGCGTCCGAGGCCGCCGGCGGCGCCGGTCAGCAAAATACGTTTGAAGGGTTTGCTCATAATCAGGTCACCGGTGCAGGATTGAAAAGGGTCAGGGCATTATGCAGCTTCCAGTGTTCGGCCCAGGTCTTGCTGCCGCTGGCCACGTCGAGCATCAGCTTGAACAACTCCCAGCCAACGTCTTCGATGCTCGCTTCGCCGCTGGCGATACGGCCCGCGTTCACGTCCATCAGGTCGTGCCAGCGGCGCGCCAGGTCGTTGCGCGTGGCCACTTTGATCACCGGGCATTCGGCCAGGCCGTACGGCGTGCCGCGCCCCGTGGTAAACACATGGATGTTCATTCCCGCCGCCAGCTGCAAGGTGCCGCAGATGAAGTCACTGGCGGGGGTGGCTGCGTAGATCAGCCCTTTCTGTTTGAGTTTTTCGCCGGGCGAGAGCACGCCGGTGATCGCGGACGATCCCGACTTGACGATCGATCCCATCGCCTTTTCGACGATGTTCGACAGCCCGCCCTTCTTGTTACCCGGCGTGGTGTTGGCGCTGCGGTCGACGCCGCCGCGCGTCAGGTAGGCATCGTACCATGCCATTTCGCGGATCATGGCCTCGGCCACGTCGGCGTTGGCGGCGCGCGAAGTCAGTTGATCGATCCCGTCGCGCACTTCCGTCACTTCCGAAAACATCACGCTGGCGCCGGCGCGCACCAGCAAATCGGTTGCGTAGCCCACCGCCGGATTGGCCGTCACGCCCGAAAACGCATCGCTGCCGCCGCACTGCACGCCCACCACCAGGTCGGACGCCGGGCAGGTTTCGCGCCGGCGCGCGTTAAGCGCCTTGAGCTGCACTTCGGCGGTGCGCATGATCGAATCGATCATCGACTGAAAGCCCACGTGGCCGTCGTCCTGCAGGCACACGTGCGCGGGGTCGGCGCCACTCAGGATCGGGATCGAGCCTTTCGGGAACAGGCGCGCCGGCTGCAGTTTTTCGCAGCCCAGGCTGACCACCATCGCCTGGCCGCCGAAGTTCGGGTTCTGGGTGATGTTGCGCAAGGTGCGGATCGGAATCTCGGCGCCCGGCGCATCGATCGCCACGCCGCAGCCGTAGGTGTGTTCGAGTCCGACCACGTCGTCCACATTCGGGTAGTGCGGCAGCAGTTCGCTCTTGATGCGCTTGACCGCATGTTCGACCACGCCGGAGACGCATTGCACGGTGGTGGTAATGGCCAGGATATTGCGCGTTCCCACCGAGCCGTCGGCGTTCTTGAAACCCTGGAAGGTGTAGCCTTCGAGGGGCTCCATGACGGGGGCGGCGCGGGTGGCGATCGGCAAGCCTTCGAGTTCGCGCGCGGCCGGCATGCGCAGCACCGCTTCCGAAATCCAGCTGCCTTTCGGCAGCGCGCGGGCGGCAAAGCCGATCGTCACGTTGTAGCGCGTCACCGGGTCGCCCTCGGCGAGATCGCTCAGGGAGACCTTGTGCCCCTGCGGCACCGCGTCGACCAGCACCAGCCCGTCGGGAAACACCGTCCCCGCCGGCAAGCCGCCATCGTTGACCACGATGGCCACGTTGTCGGCCGCGTGCATGCGGATATGGAGCGGTGTTTTTTCCGGTGTCGTCATTTTGGTAGCCTTGTCTGCCTGTACCCGCGTGAGCCCGGGAATTGCGGGCGCCATTGCGGTCGGTTTCGCTAAGTATGCCAGCAAACTCTAAAATCGGCTAGTCCAATTCAAGTTATTGGTCTGACCAATTTAACTTTTCATCACAAAACGGTCAGGGCGGTCCGGCCGCGTTCCACGCTTGGCCGCAGCGGCGCGCAAGCCGATATAATTGCTGCCTGATTTGCAACTATGCACAAGAAGGCAGACACAATGACTCAAGCATTTTCGGGCATGCCCAAGGCGCTCGGCCACATCCGCGTACTCGATCTGTCGCGCGTGCTGGCCGGTCCCTGGTGCTCCCAGAACCTGGCCGATCTCGGCGCCGATGTGATCAAGATCGAACGACCCGGCGTGGGCGACGACACGCGCGCCTGGGGTCCGCCGTACGCGCGCGACGCCGACGGCAACGACACCAGCGAGGCCGCCTACTTCCTGACCGCGAACCGGGGCAAGCGTTCCGTCACGGTCGATATTGCCACGCCCGAGGGCCAGGCACTGATTCGCGACCTGGCGCGCGAAGCCGACGTGGTGCTGGAAAACTACAAGGTCGGCCAGCTGAAACGCTACGGGCTCGATTACGACAGCCTCAAAGAGATCAAGCCGGACCTGGTGTACTGCTCGGTGACCGGCTTCGGACAGGACGGGCCGTATGCGCACCGGGCCGGCTACGACTTCCTGATCCAGGGCATGGGCGGGCTGATGTCGGTCACCGGCGAGCGTGACGACCTGCCCGGCGGCGGGCCGCAAAAAGCCGGCGTGGCGCTGACCGATCTGATGACCGGCATGTACGCCACCGTGGCGGTACTGGCCGCGCTGACGCACCGCGACCGCACGGGGCAAGGCCAGTACATCGACATGGCGCTGCTCGATACCCAGGTGGCGATGCTGGCCAATGTGGGCAGCAATTACCTTAACAGCGGCAAGGCGCCCAAGCGCTGGGGCAATGCGCATGCGAACATCGTGCCGTACCAGACGTTTGCGTGCGCGGACGGGCATCTCATCGTCGCGACCGGGAACGACGGGCAGTACCGCAAGTTCGTGGAAGCGGGCGGGCGCGACGATCTTGCGCTTGATGCGCGCTTTGCCACCAACCCGCTGCGCGTGCAGCACCGCGATGTGCTGGTGCCGCTGCTGGCGCAGATGGTGAAAACGCGCACGCGCGACGAGTGGATTGCGCAGTTGGAGGCGGTGGGGGTGCCGTGCGGGCCGATCAACGATGTCGGTGAAGTGTTCGAGAACGAGCAGGTGAAAGCGCGCGGCGTGGCCATCGAGATGGATCATCCGGCGGCCGGCAAGGTGAAGCTGGTGCGCAGCCCGATGAAGATGTCGCTCACGCCCGCGCAGGCCGACTTGCCGCCGCCGATGCTGGGGCAGCATACCGATGAAGTGCTGCGCGATCTGCTGGGGCGCAGCGAAGAAGAGATTGCGGCGCTGCGGGCGAAAGGCGCCATTTAGTATCGTTACCCGCAGCTTCGTCGTTCCCGCGTAGGCGGGAACCCAAGTTCGTTGATCCGCTTGTGGCATCAGCACTAACTTGGGTTCCCGCCTACGCGGGAACGACGGGTAAGGGGAATGCGAACGGGACGCTTACGCGGCCTTGAAGCCGGCCGCCTCGATCGGCGCCAGTCCGCGCAGGCGCAGCGCCATCGCCAGCGCCAACCCGAGCGCCAGCGCCAGCATCCCCACCACCCCATTCCACCCGGCCGCGCTCCACACCAGCCCCGACACCGATCCGATCACGCTCGACCCGATATAGTAAAAGAACAGGTACATCGCCGACGCCAGCGCCTGCGGCGCCCTCGCCCGCCGGCCGACCCAGCTGCTGGTCACCGAGTGGGTTCCGAAAAACCCGAACGTAAACATACTCATCCCCGCCAGAATCAACAGCAGATGGCTGGACAAGGTGAGCAGCAGACCGGCCAGCATGATCACCGTGACCATCCACAGCACATTGCGCCGGCCGATGCGGTCGGCCAGCCGGCCCGCCCACACGGAACTGAACATCCCGATCAGATACAGCACCGACATGGCCCCCACCGCGCTCTGGCTCAGGTTGAACGGCGCGGCCAGCATGCGGTAGCCGATGTAGTTATACAGGCTCACGAACACGCCCATCACCAGGAATCCCAGCGCGAACAGCCACGGCATGCCGTCGTCGCGCAGATGCGTGCGGGCGCCTTCCAGCAAGCCGCGCACTCCCGGCTTGCCGCCCCTGAAATTGTGCGACTCTGGCAAGCTGCGCGCGAACTCCCATGCCGCGACCAAGCCGGCGGCGCCCATCGCACCGAGCGCCAGGCGCCATGAATAATGGTCGCTCACAAACGAGGCGATCACCCGGCCCGCCATACCACCGAGCGCGGTGCCGCTGATATAGAGGCCCATCGACAGCCCGAGCGACGGCCCTTCGATTTCTTCGCTCAGGTAGGCCATGGCCACCGCCGGCATGCCGCCCAGCGAAAACCCGAGCAAGGCGCGCAGCACCAGCAGTTGTGCGTAGTTCTGGGCGACGGCGGTCAGCAGCGTGAAGACGGCGGCGCCGACCAGCGCGAAGGTCATGAGTTTTTTGCGTCCGATGCGGTCCGACAGCGCGCCGCTGATCACCAGCGACACCGCCAGCGCCAACGTGGCGATCGACAGCGACCAACTGCTTTGGGCCGGCGTGAGCGCGAACTGGTGCGCCAGCAGCGGCATGAGCGGCTGCACGCAATACAGGAGCGCGAAAGCGGAAAAGCCGCCGCACAGCATGGCGCGGTTGATGCGCTTGAAAGCGGGGGAAGCGGCGGTAACGGCGCTGGAAGGCATGATGGACAACCCGAAGTGAATAGACTGGAGTTATCTTAGGTTTGCGCTTTTATACTGTCCAATATATATTTGAGTCGTTTCTCATACACTGAATCGATTACAGACATGGAATTTCGCCAGCTTCGCTACTTCATCGCCGTGGCCGAGGAACTGCATTTCACGCGCGCCGCCGAGCGCCTGCACATTGGCCAGCCGCCACTGAGCCACGCGATCCAGATGCTCGAGGCGGACGTCGGCGCGCAGCTGTTCGAGCGCACCAAGCGCTGGGTGCGGCTGACCGAAGCGGGCAAGCTGTTCCTGGACGATGCGCGCCGCATCGTGGCCTTGTCGGAGCAGGCGGCCAGCACCGCGCGCCGGGCCGAACGCGGCGAGGCGGGCGAACTGCGCATCGGCTTCACCTTCTCGACGCCGCTCACGCCCCTGTTTGCGAACGTGATCAACCGCTACCGCCAGCAGTATCCGGCGGTGACCTTGACCCTGCACGAAATGGCCACCGTGCCGCAGATCGAGATGCTGGCGCGGCGCGAACTCGACCTGGGATTCGTGCGCCCGCCGGAAGATACGCTGCCGGACAATATCGGCTTGACGGCGCTGCGCGAAGATCCGCTGGTGGCGGTGCTGCCGACCGGGCTGGCCCTGGCGCGCAAGAAAGCGGTCGCGCTCAGCGAGATGGCCGAGCTGCCGTTCGTGATGTATCCGCACAGCGCGGGGACGGGGATTTATCCGCAGATTTTCAGGTTGTGCCGGGATGCGGGGTTCGTGCCGAGGGTGGCGCAGACGGCGGGGGAAGCGTCGACCATTATCGGGCTGGTGGCGGCGGGATGCGGGGTGTCGGTGCTGCCAGGGTCGTTCGAGCGGATCAGGATGGATGGGGTGTGTTATCGGCCCTTGCTCGATGCGGGAGCGACCACCACCTTGCTGCTGGCGCAGAGGAAGGGCGAGCATGCGCCGCTGGTGCAGGCGTTTTTGGCGTTGGCGAGCAGCGCTGCACTTTGATTCGCCCAACCCGTCGTTCCCGCCTTCGCGGGAACGACGATTTCAAGGCTGGTGGCACTAATTACGTAAGCGCCTAACCGTAATCGGCATCGAGCTCCGAACCCGCATAATTTTCGAACTCGGCAAACAAGGTCTTCATCGCCGTGCGCGTGCGGATTTTTTGAATCACGGTGCAGTTGGTGCGGTACGATTCAATCCGCTCGGCGATCACCGGCTGGTGCTGCGCCGGGACCTGCTTCATCAGCGCCGCCCAGCCCTCTTCATAATCGGGCTTGTTCTTGCGGACCGATTTCACCAATCGCTCAAAATCGGCCTGCCCGGTGCGCGCCACGATCCGCCCGCCGCCTTCGATCGCAAAAATGATCGCGACCGCAATCACCCCTTCGGCATTGAGGTCGGCGTCGTTGATCGGCCCCGCGTAGTGATGGCGGCGCAGCCAGCCGGCCGCGCGCACGATCGCCTGCACCGCCTTGCGCTGCTTGTACTGAACCTCGAACTTGTCGAACCCGGCCCAGTTCTGGTACGGATCGGCGCTGCAGATGTCGACGAACAAATCCTTCAGGCGCCGCTGCGCGTACACCGGGTCTTGGTCGTACTCGCCCACCAGCGAATCCTCCGGCAAGGCGGCCAGGTCGCGCACCATGCGAAAACCCGCCTGGAACGCATGCTCGGCGCCTTCCTCGATCAGGAAATCGAGCGTGGCATCGTCGTCTTCTTCGCCCAGTTCATGCTCGAGCCCCAGCGACACGCAGCCCACCGTCAGCAGCAGGGCCTTCTGGATGCCTTCGGCGGTGCGGTCGTTGGTGAACTTTTCGGCCACCATGGCGGTGATGCCGGCCAGTTCGTCGGCCAGGATCACCGACTCGTCGCCGATCTCGCGCGCGGACAGGCAGCGGATCGCCCGCACCAGCCGTGGCAGGCGCTCGATGACGATGGCCGGCAGCGTGTTTGGCGCCGCCTCCATCACGAGAAGATTCCCGTGCCGATGCTCTTGCGCACGCCGCGCTTGGGCACATTGCTGCGCGAGGACGGCACCTGCTTGCGCAAGCGGTACAGCAGTTCCTTGGTGCTGCGCATCAGGAACTGCTGTTCTTCGTCCGGATCGTCGGTGTATTCGGCGTCGGCAATGTCGCCGCTGTGGCGGAAGTCCGGGAACAGTTCGAACAGGGCGCGGTCCCAGCCATCTTCGCTGGCCTTGGCCAGTTCGATCGCCAATGGCGCCACGTCGCTGTCGGACGAGGTCTGGCTGGTGATGTACGGCCCCTTGGCCAGCACTTCGCCGGCCAGTTCCAGCATCTCTTTCGGCGCCATAGAGAACAGGATCGCGAACACGGTCGCGCCATGATCGGTGGCCGACGCCTCCATCAGCAGCTCGGCGCGGCGCTCCGGGTCATCGGCCGAAAACACAATGCCGTGCACGTGCGCGAACAAGGTTTCGGCGACCCGCTCAGGGTCGTCTTCGATCATGTCGTCCGACCAGGTGGCGGCGAAAAACGCCAGGCTGTCGGCCCAGGCCTTGGGCGGCACCAGCAAGGTCGCCAGCGAGGTCTTGCCGCCGTCGAAACCGGACAAGTGCAGGGCCGTGACCTGCGGCGCGAGAGTGGAGAGCACCTCGACCACGGCCAGGTCGCCATGCGTCTCGACCGCTTCGGAAAACGCCTGCTCGGCATGCGACAGCGAACCGGCCAGTACCAGTTCGCTGATCTGTTTCGACAGCGCGGGCAGATTGCTGTTTTCGCTCATGCTCAATCTCCTTCCTTATCGAACATCTGGGCGAAGTCGTCGGTGACGCCGTCGTCTTCGTCGTCGTAGCGGTCGTCGCCGTCATCGTCGCGCGAGAGCTGTTCGAGCGATTCGTCGTCCTCGTCCCACAGGCGCGGGTGCTTGAACAGGAACGCGGTGATGATGGCCTGGCGCGCCAGGTCCGGATGGTTGTCGGTCATGGCGGCGTACATGGCTTCGGCGTCGCCCTCGCAGGCGGCCATGGCGAAGACTTTTTCGGGGCTGCCGCCTTCGTAGTCGCCCGCTTCGGCCAGCAAGCCCTTGGGATTGCTGAAGGTGATGTGATCGACCAGCGCGAAGCTCATCATGTTGACGTCTTCGATGCCGCCGCCGCTGGTGTATTCGCTCACCAGGGCATTGACCATCATGTCGTAGTTCTTGCGGTTCGGCGGGTCGCCCAAAATGCCGTCGATCTGGCCGCCGAGTTCACGCGACTGGTAGGCAAATTCGGGATGTACTTTTGTCATTTTCTGATCCTGTTGGTAATGCGTATCTACTGTTGAAGCGAAGCGCGGACGCACTGCGCCTTGGGCAAGCGCGTGCCATGTCCGGAAGTTGGGGGCGGTGCTTACACCGGCAAGGTCACGCCGTTCAAACTGAACAGCGAACGCCACAAGGCGAACGCCTCTTCTTCCGCATCGATGATGATGCGGTGGTTGACGCTCTGGTTGTATTCCTCGCGCCTGGCCGGGTCGGACAGGATTTCGTAAGCCTTGGTGATGCTCTTGAAGCGCACTTCCGCACCGGGCGCGTCGTTGCGGTCCGGATGGAAACGCATCGCCAGCGAGCGGTAAACCTTCTTGATCTCGTCGTCGGTCGCATTCGGCGCCACGCCGAGGGTGGTGTATAAATTGTCCACGGGAAACTCCTGCTACCGAAACTGTAAAGCGAGATTATCCTATAGAACCGCGGCGGCGGGGCGGAATGGGATGCAGGGAGTGAAGGCCGCCCGACTGGAGTGACGTGTAGTGGCGTCGGCTTGGTCGTTTTGTCACAAACTACAAGCTTCGACCAATTCGTTTTGCCCCTCTACCCTCAAAACCGTCTTTCCCGCGAAGGCGGGAATCCAAGGCACCTGCGATGAGCGACGAAATTGGATTCCCGCCTTCGCGGGAAAGACGGTTTTATGTGTAGCGGCAACGGCGGAAGTGTAGCGACACCCCGCCCACTAACGCAATATATACGCATTGCGTTAGAATGACACAACCCTATCATTCGCAAAGCATTCCTCCATGAGCAACGAAAAAAACACTGCGGCGCCGGCTGCGAATGCCCCGTCGCCAAACTTCCTGCGCGCCATCGTCGAGAACGACCTGGCCGCCGGCGCGCACGTCCGTGAGGGCTTGCCGCCAGTTATCACCCGCTTCCCGCCCGAGCCGAACGGCTACCTGCACATCGGCCACGCCAAGTCGATCTGCGTCAACTTCGGCCTGGCGCGCGACTACCAGGGCCGCTGCCACCTGCGCTTCGACGATACCAATCCGGCCAAGGAAGAACAGGAATACGTCGATACCATCATCGACAGCGTCAAGTGGCTCGGTTTCAGCTGGGAACAACAGGGCGAGAGCCACCTGTACTACGCGAGCGACTATTTCGACCGCCTGTACGCCATGGCCGAATACCTGATCACGGCCGGCTTCGCCTACGTGGACAGCCAGAGCTTTGATGACATCAAGAAAAACCGCGGCAACTTCGGCACGCCCGGCACCAACTCGCCCTTCCGCGACCGCACACCCGAGGAATCGCTGGCGATGTTGCGCGACATGAAGGCCGGCAAGTACAAGGACGGCGAACACATCCTGCGCATCAAGATGGGCGCCGATTCGATGGCTTCGCCCAACATGACCAACCGCGACCCGGCCATTTACCGGATCCGCCATGCGCACCATCACCGTACCGGCGACGCCTGGTGCATCTATCCGATGTACGACTTCACGCACCCGATTTCGGACGCGCTGGAAAACATCACCCATTCGGTCTGCACGCTCGAATTCCAGGACCACCGCCCGTTCTACGACTGGCTGCTGGCGACCCTGGCCGAAGGCGGCTTCTTCCAGAAGCCGCTGCCGCACCAGTACGAATTCGCGCGCCTGAACCTGACCTACGTGATCACCAGCAAGCGCAAGCTGCGCGAACTGGTCGAAGACGGCATCGTGACCGGCTGGGACGACCCGCGCATGCCGACCATCGTCGGCCTGCGCCGGCGCGGCTACACGCCCGAATCGATCCAGCTGTTCTGCGAGCGCATCGGCGTGTCCAAGGCCGACGGCTGGATCGACATGAGCACCCTGGAAGGCTGCCTGCGCGAAGATCTCGACCCGAAAGCGCCGCGCGCCACCGCCGTGCTGCGTCCGCTGAAGTTGATTATTGATAACTTTCCGGAAGGCGAATCGGTCGAATGCAACTCGCCCGTGCACCCGCACTTTCCGGAGCGCGGGCTGCGCACTTTCCCTATAACAAGGGAGCTCTGGATCGAGCAGGATGACTTCATGGAAGTGCCGCAAAAAGGTTACTTTCGGTATTTCCCGCCGATCGGCGACGCCCCTGGCAGCCGGGTTCGCTTGCGTCACGGCTACGTGACCGAATGCACCGGTTTCGACAAGGATGCCGATGGGAATGTTACCGCCGTTCACGTGAAGTATTTCGAGGACAGCAAATCGGGTACCGAAGGTTCGAACACCTACAAGGTCAAAGGTAACATTCACTGGGTCAGCGCCGCCACCGCCCTGGAGGCCGAAGTGCGCCTGTACGACCGCCTGTTCACCGAGCCGCAGCCGGATGCCGGCGGGCGCGAATGGAAGCCGTTCCTCAATCCGAACGCGCTGGAAGTGGTGACGGCCTACCTGGAGCCGGGCATGAGCGCGGCCGAACCCGACCAGCGCTTCCAGTTCGAGCGCCACGGCTACTTCGTCGCGGACCGTGTGGATTCCACCCCGGGCAAGCCGGCATTTAACAGAGTTACTACTTTGAAAGATAGCTGGGCAAAATAAATGTTGCCGAAACGCGACGCTTTCGTCCCCACCGAACCCCGCCCCGGCACTGCCGCAGCGGGGTTTTTTCTATATTCAGACTTTTCCGATCTCCATACCTAGCAGGATCAATAGGTATTATGACAACAAACTTCCGGTTAATGTGGATCAAACAATGCATCGCCATTTGGGGCTACCGAAAGGAATGCAACGCACCATGCTTACTCTGAAGACAACTATAAAAACATTCTCGACGGCTCGTCCCGCCCTTTGGGTCGGCTTGCCCTTCTCCCTGGCGGTGGGTTTGGTGCTTTACCTTGCCACCGCCAATTCTATTCAAACCGATTCGCGCGCCCGTTTCGCCGGCCTGGCGCAAAATGCCCGCAACACCATCAACGCCCGCATCAAGTCGTATACCGACGTGTTGCGCGGCACGGTGAGCGTATTCCAGATCAGCGAGCCGCTCACGCGCCGCCAGTTCCACGGCTACGTCAACGGGCTGGGACTGGCGCGTAATTTCCCGGCCATCGAAAACATCAATTTCGCCCAGATGCTGCAGGAGGCCGACCGCGATGCATTCCTGCAGCGCGTGCGCAAGGAACGCGCGGCCGATGGCGCCGAAGAGGCGGAGGAGTTCACCATCAAGCCGCCCGGGCGCCGTCCTTCCTACACGGTGGTCACCTTCGTGGAGCCGGAAGTACGCTGGGCCGCCACGCTCGGCTACGACCTGTTCACCAATCCCCTGATCGTCGACACGCTCGGCGAGCTGCGCGACACCGGCAAGCTGTTCACCTCGGGCTTGCCGATTTCGTTTATCTCGGGACCGAACCGCACCGGGCTCGGCATGCGACTGCCGGTCTACCGGCCGCATGCGCCGACCGCGACCGTGGCGCAGCGGCGCGCCGCTTATCTGGGCACGGTCGGCATCGCCTTCAGCGTGCAGAAGCTGGTGCAGGGCGTGATCGACGAAGTGCCGATCAAGAATGTGCGCATGATGCTGGTCGATAACGCCCTCGGCCCGGACATGCTGCGCGGGCGCGTGTTGTTCGACAGCGGCGGAAACGACGAAACGCCCCTGCCCGCCGTGCTGGCGCCGGAACGCTTCCACGCGACCTTGCCGATCGACTTCAACGGCCGCCAGTGGGACGCCACCTTCAGCGTCGCCACCACCGAGCTGTACACTGGCTTCGAGGAATTCGCGCCGTGGCTGGCGATGATGGCCGGCTCGGTCAGCTCGATGCTGTTGTACGCCCTGTTCCATGCGCTGACCTCGTCACGGCGGCGCGCCATCAAGATGGCCAAGGGCATGACGCGCGAACTGCGCGACAGCCAGGCCAAGCTGCAACTGTCGCACCAGAACCTGCGCCGCCTGGCGGCCCACGCCGACCAGATCAAGGAAGGCGAGCGCAAGCGCATCGCGCGCGAAATCCACGACGACCTTGGCCAGAACCTGCTGGCGCTGCGCATCGAAGCGGACATGCTCAGTTCGCGCACACGCGAGCGCCATCCGCGCCTGCACGCACGCGCGCGCTCCACCTTGCAGCAGATCGACGCCACCATCAAGAGCGTGCGCCAGATCATCAACGACCTGCGTCCGAACGTGCTCGACCTGGGGCTGTCGGCGGCGGTCGAGTGGCAGATCGCCGAATTCAAGCGCCGCACCGGCATTGCCTGCGAACTGATCGACGAACCGAAGGAAGTGGCGCTCAGCGACCATGCGGCCACGGCTTTTTTCCGCATCCTGCAAGAATCGCTGAGCAACATCGTGCGCCATGCGCAGGCCAGCCGGGTCAGGGTCGAACTCAAGCTGGGCGGCAACCGCCTGTCGATGACTGTCAGCGACAACGGCATCGGTTTGCAGGCCGGCGAACGGGCCAAGGTCGGCTCGTTCGGCCTGGTCGGCATCGAGGAACGCATCAGCATCCTCGGCGGCTCGTTTTCCATCACCAGCGATAGCGGCGAAGGGACCACGGTCTGCGTGAGCGTCCCTTTGCACAATGAGCCCGCCCGTGGCCATGCCATCGGTGCGTCCAGCAAAAATGAAACGCATGCCGCGTTTGTCTGATGACGACGGGCATTGTCCTAAACAGATTCCTCCTCGATGGCTTGCGGAACAGTCAGTGCATCCGCGGTGCACTAGGAATATCCCCGAGTAATGCTTGAGCAAAGTCAACAAGTCGGAAGCGGGCCGGCGCAACATCCTCAAACAGTAACGGAAATCAATGTAATCGGGCAATTGATTGACCGAAAGAAAGAAAGAAAGGAGACAGGCAGCTTGCAGTACCGGTAACACCCGCAAGTCCAAACAGGGAATGTAGTCACATAAACCAATCACAACTCTACAAAAGAGGCTTAATCATGATGACCAACGACGCAATCAAAGCAATTTCGGAACTCGATCTGGACCCGATCAAATTCAAGCTCACGCATGCCGAATCCGGCGAAGGCTGGTCGCAGGAAAAAGCGGATGCGGTGGAAGTGGAATATCGCCGTTTCCTGTATCTGATGAAGGCATTCCCGGAAGACGAAACCGCGCCGATGATCGAAGTCGACATCTTCTGGCACTACCATATCCTGGACACGATGAAGTACGCGAAGGATTGCGAGCACGCGTTCGGCTATTTCCTGCATCACTATCCGTATGTGGGCATGAGCGGCGAAGCAGAAGATACGCAGCACCTGCAGGACTGCGGCAACCGCATGCGCGACCTGTATGAAAGCACCTTCGGTGAAGTGTATGGCGCCCGCGCCGCCGCCTGGTGCACGCGTGCCGTCGAAGAGGCGCCGGTGGAAGCAGGCGGCGCGCAATCGGCATGGTGCACCCGCACTGCGGAAGGTGAAACGGCGGTATCGGCCGGCGCCAATGCCGCATGGTGCACCCGGACCAATGCCGAAGCAGCCAAAGCCGCATGGTGCACCCGCACTACCACCGACAGCGCTACCTCGGCTTGGTGCACGCGCACCGTATCGGCCGACACCAAAGCCGCATGGTGCACCCGTACCACCACCGATAGCGCAAAATCCGCCTGGTGCACGCGCACTGCAACGCCGCAAGCGAAAGCCGCGTGGTGCACGCGTGCTGCCACCGACAGCGCAAAATCGGCCTGGTGCACCCGCACTGCAACGCCGGAAGCAAAATCGGCCTGGTGCACCCGCACTGCAACGCCGGAAGCAAAATCGGCCTGGTGCACGCGCACTGCAACGCCGGAGGCAAAATCGGCCTGGTGCACGCGCACTGCGACGCCGGAAGCAAAATCGGCCTGGTGCACACGCACTGCAACGCCGGAAGCAAAATCCGCCTGGTGCACACGCACTGCAACGCCGGAAGCAAAATCGGCCTGGTGCACGCGCACCAGCGCAGAGGCAGTGAAATCGGCATGGTGCACCAGGGCCATGCCAGCGGCTGTGCAATCGGCCTGGTGCACGAGGGTCTCGAGCGAGCCCATGGTTGTGACCGCCGCCACATCGGACCTGCTGCTATCGATCAGCAAGGGCGTGGCGCAGTCGGCTTGAACAAGTCAGGCCACGCTGGACGCCGGCAATGAGTAATGCCTGGCCGCACGCGCAGCCTGCGCAACGTGATGGTCAAGCATGGGTGGCGGCGCCACGGTAACGCGCAAGGGCACCAGAAAGGTAAAGCCGACGCGCTGCAAAGCGGACCGGCATTGCCATCCCAAGGGGCACGTGGTGCCCCTTTTCTTTTGGCTCGCCTCAGGCGTTGAGATTGATGCTCACCGCCGGCACACCCATCATGGCGCGCAATTCCCGGATACTGAAATCGCTGATCTCATGCATGCGCAACAGGATGGTCGCGCCGATCGGCAAGGTGCGGTGGCGGATTTTACTGATCACGGGTGGCGCAACTTCAAGCGCGCGCGACAGGGCCGCATCGTTCTTGAGCTGCAAGCGTTCGATGATGGCGTCGAGCACCTTGTTCGGATCGTAAGTCGGTTCTTCAGGAAATCTGCGATTGGTCATGAATTTAAGTCTCTCGAAATTCGCGCCCGTGGCATATTCGCCAGGGCACTGTCTTTACAGTCGATTAGTAAGCGGTGATCGCAAAAACAGCCTGAATATGCGGCTGTTTAGGCATGGGCTTGCATCATACACCTAAGTGTTGACATTCGCTCAACCAACAGAACTTAAACTCAATACACTTTGTGTTTAAGGCAATATTTGGTGAGATTGTGACCGGCGCGAGGCGCGCCGCGCGGGCGCAAACAGCCAGTACAGGGCAATCTGCGTGGCCAAACAGCTGTAGTTGGTGGGAATCAGATAGAATTCGATGAGCAAGCGCTCACTATCGGGGCGGACAAGGCGCCAGCCGAGCTGGCGGCGGATCTCGTCGGGCGGCGGCGGCGGGCGCCGCGCGCCCTCGCGCCGGGCCATGTAGGCGCGTACTTGTTCTTTGGACGGCTGGATAATCCGATGTGGCACGGCGGTAGGCACGGCGGTAGGCACGGCGGTAGGCACGGCGGTAGGCATGGCGTTAAGCACAAGTGAGCAATTGAGAGACGACATCGCACACAATACGACCAAGCCGCGCCCAGAACTTGATGGCCGTCAAACGAGCGCGGGAATTCACCCATTGACAGCCGGGTTTCTGCCTATTTCTTCTGGCTTGCCAGGTACAAAGCCTTGGCATCCTGGTGCGCGCGGTCCACGGTGCGCATGTCTTCCTTCTCGTCATGCTCGACGAAAAATTCGGCGTCCTGCGCTTTCACGACCAGCTTGATCGCGGCAGCGTCGCTCAGGTTGTACTTTTCGGTGATCAGGGTGGTTACTTCATCAAGATATTCTTCGTAGGTCATCGCGCTTCCTTAGTGAGGACCGTCATTTTACCAGCGCCATCGCCGCCACCGCCGGCGCCACTTGCGGATAACGCAGGCGCACGCCCAGTTCCTGCTTGATGCGCTGGTTGCTCATGCGCCGCGATTCGGACATAAACGACAGCAACATGGGAGATACCGAAGCAACTAGTTGCGATCTCGCAACGCGAGGCGGACGCGCCATGCCAAAGGCGTCGGCCACGGTATCGAAATAGTCCGCCATTTTCATATGGGTATCGTCGACGGCATGATAGATGCGTCCGGGCAATGTCCTGTACAAGGCCAATGCGACAATCCGCGCCAGGTCGTCGGCGTGGATATGGTTGGTGAACACGTCCTCCGACGCCAGCAGTGCGGGCGTGCCCTGCTCCAGGCGGCGCAGGGGCAAGCGCTCGCGCGCATAGATGCCGGGCACGCGCAGGATCGCCAGGCGCGCGCCGCTGCGGCTGGCCCAGGCGCGCAGCACCCGTTCGGCATCGACCCGGCGCTGGGCGCGCGCATTGCGCGGGGCCACGGTGCGGGTTTCATCGATCAGCGCGCCGCCGCAGTCGCCGTACACCCCGGTGGTACTGATATACACCATGCGCGCGCCAGGCGCCAGCACCGCGCACAAGTTGCGCGTGCGCGAATCGGTGGCGCCTTCGCTTGGCGGCGGTGCCATGTGCACCACCCAGTCGGCCAGGCCAGCCAGGCGTTTCAGGCTGGCCGGATGGTCCAGGTCGGCAATGATGGGAATCGCGCCGGCCGCGCGCAACTCGGCGCAGCGTTCGGCATTGCTGGTGACGGCGAAGACGCGAAAGCGCGCGCGCACCAGCGGCAACAGGCGCATGCCGACGTCGCCGCAGCCGAGAATCAGGAGACGCGGCCGTTTGAAGGGTGAAGAGGTCATCATGTGAATGGAAGGTTAGCGATGGCGTAGCCGGACAATATACAAGATAAAGACAGCGCCGGTGGCGGGGCCGGGCTGGCGGGCTGTTGCACGCGGCGCCGGCGGGAGTGCATGTAAAATACCCGCAACCGTCGGTCGTCGCGGCAGAAGTGGTAACACCGGCACGATCGACCCCGACCATGTAGTTCTTATTGATGATGACGATATGACGTTTCAGATTACTGTCCAGCCGAGCGGCCACCAGTTTGCCTGTGAAGCGGACGAAACCGTGCTGGCGGCGGCGATCCGCGCCGGCATCGGCCTGCCCTACGGCTGCAAAAATGGCGCCTGCGGTTCCTGCAAGGGCAAGATTGTCTCCGGCACGGTGACGCACAAGGCGCACCAGCAGCGCGCCCTGAGCGACGAAGAAAAAGCCCAGGGCTATTCGCTGTTCTGCTGCGCCACCACGGCGGCCGATCTGGTGATCGAAGCGCGCGAAGTGGGCGGCAGCACCGATTATCCGGTGCGCAAGATGCCATCGCGCGTGGCCAGCATCGAAAAACCGGCGCCGGACGTGGCCATCGTCACCCTGCAACTGCCGGCCAATGAAGCGCTGGCCTACCGTCCGGGGCAATATATCGAGTTCATGCTACGCGACGGCAAGCGGCGCAGCTACAGCATGGCAAGCGCGCCCAGCCAGGGCGGTCCACTGACCTTGCACATTCGCTACATGGCGGGAGGCCTGTTCACGGAGCAAGTGTTCAACACCATGAAAGAGCGCGACATTTTGCGCTTCGAAGGGCCGTTCGGCACCTTTTACCTGCGCGAAGACAGCGACAAGCCGATCGTGCTGCTGGCCTCCGGCACTGGTTTCGCGCCGGTCAAGGCGCTGGTCGAGCACCTGATCCACCTGGGTTCCACCCGTCCGGTCAGCCTGTACTGGGGCGGACGCCGGCCAAGCGACCTGTACATGAATGCGCTGTGCGAAGAATGGGCGGCCACCCTGCCCCAGTTCAAGTACGTGCCGGTGGTATCGCACGCCTTCCCGGAAGACCACTGGAGCGGGCGCACCGGCTACGTCCACGCCGCCGTGATGCACGACTTCCCCGACCTGTCCGGCCACCAGGTGTACGCCTGCGGCGCGCCGGTGGTGGTCGAAGCGGCGCGCCGCGAGTACGTCGAGCAATGCGGCTTGCCGGCCGAGGAATTCTACGCCGACGCCTTCACCAGCGAAGCCGACCTGGCCTAACTGGGCCGCGCCACAATCCGGGGTCAGAGCTTTAACTAGAAACGTTTCCTAACCGGGGTCAGAGCTTTAATTAGCAATTTATTGCTAATTAAAGCTCTGACCCCGGTTGGTGACCCCGGTTGGTGGATTACTTTCGCTTGACCGAGCTGGCGTCGAACTGGTCGCTGTTTTTGCCGGTCACGCCGCTGTAGAACTGCTGGATCTCGGCCATGTCGAGGGTGATGTCGCCCGTGGTCTGGAACATGCGCCCGATGCCACCCGTCTTGCGCTTGAAGTCCAGGTAGGCCAGCGCGATCGGTACGTTGGCGCCGTGCGCAATGTGATAAAACCCCGTCTTCCAATGCGTGACCTTGCCGCGCGTGCCTTCCGGCGCGACAATCACCGCCAGCCGCTCGCGCTTGACGAACGCGTCAATCGTGTTCTGGACCGTGTTGTTCGATGCCGTGCGGTCGATCGCAATCCCGCCCAGCCAACGCGACAGCCAGCCGATCGGCCATTTGAACAGACTCGACTTGGCCATCCAGTACACCCGCAGCCGCAAGGCGAAACACACCATCAGCGTCATCGGGAAATCCCAGTTGCTGGTGTGTGGCGCGGCGATGAGGACGTACCGGGAATAGCCGGCAATCTGCTCCGGCGTCAATCCTTCGGTTCGCCATCCCAGCAGGCGCAAGGTCAGCAGCGAAAAGCCTCTCATCAGGGTGTTGACGACAGGGGTGTCAAATATGGTGTTCTGCATAAAACGATAACGACAAGGAAGGGGCACAGCCAGCAGGGTCAGGAAACATCGGGCACAATGCCATGTTGATGATTCTGGAAAGAATCATTTTACCCTACCCGCGTAGCCAGTCCCGAAAGTTCCTATGTCCGTGATGTCACCGTCCAACGGTTTCAGTGTTTTGCGCAATCGAAATTTCTCGTTTTATCTTGCGGCGCGCGTGTTGGGCACCCTGGCGGTACAGATGCAAAGCGTGGCCATCGGCTGGCAGGTGTATCAAATGACCGGCAGCCTGTTCGACCTGGGCTTGATCGGCCTGGCCCAATTCGCCCCGTTCCTGGTGTTGATCTTGCTGGCCGGCCACACGGCCGACCGCTACAACCGGCGCCTGATCATCATCATCTGCCTCCTCACGCAGTTGCTGTGCGGTTTGCTGTTGCTGGCCTTCACCGTAAGCGGGATCGGGGTGGTGTGGCCGGTGTTTGCGGTCCTGGTGCTGTTCGGCAGCGCACGCGCCTTCATGATGCCGGCCACCCAGGCGGTGCTGCGCAACATGGTGCCGAACGATAGCTTCAGCCAGGCCGTCGCCCTCAGTTCCTCGGCCTTTCACGTCGCCGTCATTGTCGGACCCGTGCTGGGCGGCTTGCTGTACATCGCCGGGCCGTCCACCGTGTACCTGGCCGCCGCCGCGCTGCTGGTGCTGTCGGTGATCCTGATGGCGCTCACCACCAGCGCGCCGCAGGCGGTCAACAAGGATCCGGCGACCTGGCACACGGTGCTGGAAGGCTTGCGCTTCGTGTGGTCGCGCCCGATCATGCTGGGGGCCATTTCGCTCGACCTGTTCGCGGTGCTGTTCGGCGGCGCCACGGCGCTGTTGCCGGCGTATGCGCACGATGTGCTGCAGGTGGACTCGGCGGGCCTGGGCCTGCTGCGCACCGCGCCCGGCGTCGGCGCCGCGCTGTGCTCGGTGTTGCTGGCGTTTTATCCGATCCGCCGCCGCGTCGGCGCGTGGATGTTCGGCGGCGTGGCGGTGTTCGGCCTGGCCACCCTGGTGCTGGGCGGGAGCGCGAGTTTTCCGGTCGCGCTGGCGGCCCTGTTCCTGCTCGGCGCGGGCGATATGGTCAGCGTCTACGTGCGCCATCTGCTGGTGCAGTTCGAAACGCCGGACGAGATCCGCGGCCGCGTGAGCGCGGTCAATGCGGTGTTCATCGGCGCATCCAACGAGCTCGGCGAATTCGAGTCGGGCCTGACCGCCGGCTGGTTCGGCCTGACCCGCGCCATCTTGTTCGGCGGCGCCGCCACCCTGGCGGTCACCGCGATCTGGATCTTCAAGTTCCCGGTGCTCTCGCGCATGGACCGCTTTCCCCATCACGACAAAGAGGAAGCAGAAGAGGCCACCGCGCGCGACGCCAAGGCCCTGCCGTGACGCTGGCCACCCATCTGCACGCGTTCGGGGCGCGTGCCCCGGCGCCGGGCGATGCGCCGTTCCTGGCGCGCCTGTACGCCTCTACGCGCCAGGACTTGCTCGGCAGCGGCGGCACCGATCCGACCCTGGCCGCTTCGCTGATATCGATGCAGCAGCGCCTGCAAGGGGCCGATTACCGCGAGCGCTTTCCCGATGCCCTGTATCTGATCTTGCACGAGGGCCAGGAAGCGGTGGCGCGCATCGTGGTCGACCATGGGCCGCTGGCCGTGCGCCTGGTCGATATCGCCCTGCTGCCGCATGCGCGCGGCCGCGGCATCGGCAGCGCCGTGCTGCGCGCACTCCAGCAATGGGCGGCCGGACATCGCCTGCCGCTAACTTTGTCTGTGCATCGCAGCAATCCTCAAGCGCGCCGTTTATACCTGAACATGGGCTTCGGCATCGAGCGCGCCGACACCCTTGCGGACGCCCTGCGCTGGCCGCCGGCATGACCCGATTTCATTTGCACTGAGCAATATCAACGAAAGGTGTAATATAGGTCGTGTGCTTAACGAAGTGCCAACCCTGGCGTGGCGCAGCAATGCGCGCAAGCCGCACATGCAGGTAGAAAAGGGTTGTGCCAGTACCTTTATGAACAGCCGGGAGTGAGCTTATGCAAATCAACATCAATACAGATAAAACGATCGAACGTCATCAAGGCCTCGACGATCATGTGCAATCCGTGGTCTCCGCCGCCGTTTCCCGTTTTAGCGAACACATTACCCGTGTTGAAGTCCACCTCAGCGACGATAACAGCCAGAAATCCTCCGACGGCGGCAACCGCTGCCTGCTCGAAGCGCGCGTGACCGGCTACCAGCCAATCGCCGTGAGCGACCATTCGGTACACCTGCACCAGGCCATCACCGGCGCCGCCGACAAACTCAAGCGCGCCATCGAAAGCGCCCTGGGCCGTCTGCACGACAAGCAGCTGCACGCCACGCCGAAACTGGTGCCCGAGCCGGACGAAGTGAACGAGTAATTTTTCTGTCAAGCGTCGACAGGGGAGCTCGAAAAACCGTAGCGAGCGGCGCAAGCTTCGTTCGAGAAGCGCAACCGTACGAAGGTTCGGTGAGCATCGCAGGGCGAAAATTGCGCGGCGCAGTAGGTTTTTCGAGGTCCCCGCCAGCGCCTGCTTCACGGCAGGCTGGCCTGCATCGGCGCGAGGCAGCACCAGCATGGCACATCCGCTGCCCCGCTCAGAACATCGACGCCGACTGTGCCAGCGCGCGCAGGTAGCGCAAACCAGCCAGCGAACGGCTGCCGTACCACGACATCATTTCCCCATCGATCAAATGGACCGGCTTGCCGATCTGCTTTTCCAGCGCGTCCGCGTGGACGTCCGTAAAACGATACGGCTCGGTCGACAGCAGCACGCCGTCAATACGCGCCACCAAGTCGTCGGACCAGCTAAAACACGGGTAACGGGTGGCATCGCGCGCCGGGTCGCCCAGTTGCGGCACGCTCCAGCCGATCTCGGCCATCATGCGGGCGATGTAGGTATCGGCCGAAATGCTCATCCATGGATCCTGCCAGATGCAGTACAGCACGGTCGCCGGGCGTCCCTTGGGCAAGGCTTGCAGCGCCGCGTACTCCGCTTCGAAGTCCGCGCACCATGCTTCGGCCTTCTCGCTGGCGCAAAAAATCCCGCCCATCAGGCGCGCCAGTGCAAGGTTGTCGCGCGGCGCCACCGGATGGGTAACAACGATATGCGGCACGAATGCGGCCAGCGCGTCGACGGTCGGCTTTTCGTTTTCGTCGATGTTGACCACCAGATGGGTGGGCGCGAGCTTGCGGATTTTTTCCAGGTTCACATCCTTGGTGCCGCCGATCTTGGCAATCGAGGCCACCTGCGCGGCCGGATGGATGCAAAAACCGGTGCGCCCGACCACTTGCCCGGCCAGGCCGAGGTCGCACAGCAATTCGGTAATCGAGGGCACCAGCGACACGATCCGTGCCGCCGGGTCGGGCTGAAATGGGGTGCCAAGGGCGTCGGTGAAATGCATGGAATGAACGGTTCAATTCGAATGACGCTATTGGAACACTGATATGATGCAAACGCCAATGGTTATAGCGGCGCACATTTGACCGGAGAGACTATGTTGGAACAGATCGGTACCTTCGCAGCATCGAGCTACACCATCCGCGACTTGCATTTGTTCCGCGACATCGACGACGAGCAGATCGCGCAAGCGCTGGCCGGGTGCGCCGTCGTACGGCTCGACACCGGCGCCAAGGTCGAAGACAGCAACCGCGCGCGCCTGTACATCGTGCTGCGCGGCGCCTTGGCGGTCGAAGCCGACACCCGCAACGGCATGGCCGACGGCACCGTCAGCAAGATTTTGCCGGGCGAGAGCGTGGGCGAGCAATCGGTGCTGGACGAAGCGGCCAACCTGGCCTCGATCAGCGCGCTGGAAGAATCGGAACTGCTCGTCATCGAGGGCGAGCTGGTGTGGAAGCTGATCGACCAGTCGAACGGCCTGGCGCGCAACCTGTTGCGGTTGCTGTCATTCCGCATCCGGGCCGCCAACGCGCTGTTGCGCCGGCGTCAGAAGCTGGGCGAATTCTACCGCCAGCTGTCGATGAACGATGGCTTGACCGGGCTCTACAACCGCGCCTGGATGAACGACATGCTGCCCAAGCTGATCGCCACCGCGCACCGCGCCGGCACGCCGCTGGCGCTGGTGATGCTCGACCTCGATCACTTTAAATTGTTCAACGATACCCACGGCCACCTGGCCGGCGACGACGCCCTGCGCGCGGCGGCCGATGTGATTTCGACGGCGCTGCGCCCATCCGATTTTGCACTGCGCTACGGCGGCGAGGAATTGATGGTGATCCTGCCCGAAACGGCCGAACCACTGGCCGTGATGGTGGCCGACCGGCTGTGCGCACGCATGCGCGAAGCGGCGATTTTCCGCGATATGCGGGTTCCGCTGCCGCACATCACGGCCTCGTTCGGGGTAGCCATGCTGGAAGCGGGCATGGATGACAGCGCGCTGATCGCAGCGGCCGACGCCGCCTTGTACCGCGCCAAGGATGGTGGACGCAACCGGGTCGCACGCTGAAAGCACGCCCCAGGGCGGCGCCAATCTGTGTACCATATGGGTCCGCCCCTGCCACTGACGTCTGCGTCCCTGCCGTCATTCCCGCGAAGGCGGGAATCCAAGTTTGTTGATCCGTCTGTGACGGTACGAAATTGGATTCCCGCCTGCGCGGGAATGACGGATCGTAAGTTATCGGTGTCAGGGTCCGCCCCGAGGCGCACGTCCCAGGGCTGCTACTTATTGATCAAAGTTCCATGACCACCCATACCTTTCTCTGGCACGACTACGAAACCTTCGGCGCCCAGCCGCGCCGCGATCGTCCGGCGCAGTTCGCCGCGATCCGCACCGATGCCGCCCTGAACGAAATCGGCGAGCCGATCATGCTGTACTGCCAGCCGGCGCCGGATTTCCTGCCCGATCCGCAATCGTGCCTGATCACCGGCATCACGCCGCAGCAATGCCTGGAGCTGGGCGTGCCCGAGCACCAGTTCGCGGCCACCATCGAAGCGGCCTTCAGCCAGGCCGGCACCATCGGGGTGGGCTACAACACCATCCGTTTCGATGACGAGATCACGCGCTTTTTGTTCTGGCGCAACCTGATCGACCCGTACGCGCGCGAGTGGCAGCACAATTGCGGACGCTGGGACTTGCTCGACGTGGTGCGCATGACCTATGCGTTGCGCCCGGAAGGCATCGAATGGCCGGTGCGCGAGGATGGCAAGCCAAGTTTCAAGCTCGAGCACCTGGCCAAGGCCAATGGCTTGCTGCACGAGTCGGCGCACGATGCGCTGTCGGACGTGCGCGCCACCATCGCCCTGGCGCGCCTGATCCGCGACAAGCAGCCCAAGCTGTTCGATTTTTGCCTGGCCTTGCACAAGAAAGACAAGGTCGCCTCGGAAATGGGCATGCACCTGGCGGCGGCCCAGCGCCAGCCCTTCCTGCACGTGTCGGGCATGTTCCCGACCGAGCGCGGCTGCATTGGCCTGGTATGGCCGCTGGCGACGCATCCGACCAACAAGAATGAAGTGCTGGTGTGGGATTGCAGCCATGACCCGGCCGAGCTGTTCGGGCTCGACGCGGACACGATCCGCCTGCGCATGTTCACGCGTTCGGCCGATTTGCCGGAAGGCGTGACGCGCTTGCCGATCAAGAGCATCCATGTGAACAAGTCACCGATGCTGGTAGGCAATCTCAAGACCCTCACGACAGAAATGGCGCAGAAGTGGGGCATCGATATCGAGCAGGCGCGCGCGTTCGCGGCCGTGGCGGCGGCGGGGCCGGATATGGGGGCCTTGTGGGCGCAGGTGTACCAGCGGCCGGGCGCGCAAGAGACCGTGGATGTGGACGAGGATTTGTATGGCGGGTTTATCGGCAACGGCGACCGGCGCAAGCTGGAGTCCTTACGGGCCGAGACCCCCGAGAAGCTGGCCAAGGCCAAGCCATCGTTTGAAGATCAGCGGCTGGTGGAACTGGTGTTCAGGTATCGCGCGCGCAATTTCCCGGACTTGCTCAGTGAGGCGGAAGCGCAGCAGTGGGAAGAACACCGCGCGGCCAAGCTGTTCGACGGGCAAGGCGGCGCGCGCACGATCGAGCAGCTGTTTGCCGAGATCGATACCTTGTCGGAAGACGCGGACGAGCGGGCCGAAGAGATTTTGGGAACGCTGTACGATTATGCGGAGGCGATTGCGCCGAGCAGGTATTAGGCGAGTCGGCGTTTATCGCTAGCCTTAAAATCGTCGTTCCCGGCCTCGGCGGCCCCCTTGCCGGGAACGACGGTTTGGGATCTAGCGGGAACGACAAGTTAGCGATACAAATTGATCGCGTCCCTTGTTTCCAGCGCCACCCGGCGCGCCGCCGCCGCGAAATCCTCGCTCCCCTGCGCCGTCGCGTACAAAATCGCGCGCGAGGAGTTGATCATCATGCCGGCGCCGCTGGCCGTGCGGCCCGACCTGACGGTCGCTTCCACATCGCCACCCTGCGCACCCACACCCGGCACCAGCAGCGGCATCTCGCCCACGATCGCCCGCACCTGCGCCAACTCGTCCGGAAAAGTCGCCCCCACCACCAGCGCGCACTGCCCATTCGTGTTCCACTTCTCCGCCACCATGCGCGCCACATGCTGGTACAGCGGCTTGCCATCGGCCATCAGAAACTGCAAGTCCGATCCGCCCGGATTGGACGTGCGGCACAGCACAATGGCGCCGCGATCGGTCCACTCCATGTACGGCTCGACCGAATCGAAACCCATGTACGGATTGACCGTGACGGCATCGGCCCCGTAGCGGTCGAACGCTTCGCGCGCGTACTGGCGCGCGGTGGCGCCGATGTCGCCGCGCTTGGCGTCGAGAATGAGGGGAATATGCGGATAATGCTGGCGCGCATACGCGCAAATGCGCTCCAATTGCCCCTCCGCGCCCAACGCGGCAAAGTAAGCGATCTGCGGCTTGAAGGAACAGGCCAGGTCCGCCGTGGCGTCGATGATTTCCTTGCAAAACAGGAAAATCGCGTCAGGCTCCTTGGCCAGTTGGGCCGGGAAACGCGCCAGGTCGGGGTCGAGACCGACGCACAGCAGAGAGTTGTTGGTGGTCCAGGCGGCGGACAGCTTGTTGATAAAGTTCACAGGACAGCCTCGTAGTCAATTACAAACCCGCCATTGTAGCGCGTCCCCCGCCCCTCCCCGCCCGCCGGCACGCACGTTTGAAAAGTCATCTTGTTGGCATTTAGGGTATATTTTTGACCATTCGACAACTTGCTACGGACGGAAATACCATGACAAACACTGCATTCGCACGCTGCGCACGGGTGCTGCTGACCCTGGCACTGACAGGAACCCTGCTGTCCGGCTGCGGCTACAACGAGTTCCAGACCAAGGATGAAGCCACCAAGGCCGCCTGGGGCGAAGTCGTCAACCAGTACCAGCGCCGCGCCGACCTGATTCCGAATCTGGTCAATACGGTCAAGGGTTACGCCACCCACGAAAAAGAAACGCTGGAGTCGGTCACGCGCGCGCGCGCCGCCGCCACCAGCATCCAGGTCACGCCCGAAGTGCTGAACAATCCGGAAGCGTTCAAGAAATTCCAGGAGGCGCAGGGCCAGTTGACCGGCGCCTTGTCGCGCCTGATGGTGGTGGCCGAAAAATATCCCGACCTGAAGGCCGACGCCAGCTTCCGCGACCTGCAATCGCAACTCGAAGGCACCGAGAACCGCATCACGGTCGCGCGCCAGCGTTACATCGTCACGGTGCAGGATTACAACGTTCAGGTGCGTAAGTTCCCGACCAACCTGACGGCGAAAATGTTCGGCTATGACACCAAGCCGTCGTTCACCGTCGAAAACGAAAAAGCGATTTCGACCGCCCCGGCTGTGAACTTTGGCAAGTAAGCCAATGAAGCTGCTGCCTTATCTCTGGATGCTGGCCCTGGCCCTCGGCCTCGGCCTCGGCTTTGGCACGGCTGCGCACGCGCAATTGGCGCCGGTGCCGACCTTGAGCACCCATGTCACCGACCAGGCCGGCATGCTGAGCGAAGAACAGCGTGCCAAGCTGGAAGCCGTGCTGACGGATTACGAAAGCAAGACCGGCAGCCAGATCGCGGTGTTGCTGGTCAAGAGCACGGCGCCGGAACAGATCGAGCAGTACAGCATCCGCGTGACCGATGCCTGGAAGCTCGGCCGCAAGGGCGTCGACGACGGGGTGCTGCTGGTGGTGGCGCCCGACAATCCAGCCGCCTTGCGGCGCTTGCGCATCGAAGCCGGGCGCGGCGTGCAAGGCGTGCTGACCGATGCGCAATCGAAGCGCATCTTGCAGGATGTGATCGCACCGCATTTCCAGCAGAAGCAGTTTTATGACGGCCTGGTGGCTGGCGTGGGCGCGATTGCCACGCTGCTCAACGCGGAACAGTTCCCTGCCCCGCCGCAACAACAGCGCCAGGCGCAAGAGTCGGGCGGTGGCGGCATGCTGGTGCCGCTGATCCTGTTCGGCGCCTTCGCGCTGGCATCGATGTTCCGGCCACGCCGCGCGCGTCTGGGCAGCGGCGGCTGGAGCAGCGGCGCGACCGGCTTCATCATCGGCAGCGCCCTTGGCGGCCTTGGCCGTGGCGGCGGCGGTGGCGGCGGCAGTTTTTCCGGCGGCGGGTTTTCCGGCGGCGGCGGCAGTTTTGACGGCGGCGGCGCCTCGGGAGATTGGTAATGAGTCAGTCCGCCACATCAACAAGCGGTTCGCGACTGGCGCGGATCTGGCGCCACTGGCGCAGCACGGCCGCCAAAGGCCGGCGCGCGTTTCCGCCGGAAACGCTGGACGCGATCGGCAAGGCCATCACGGCCGGCGAGCAAACCCACCGCAGCGAGCTGCGCCTGATCGTCGAGCACGGCATGCCGTTCGACGCCTTGTGGGCCGGCATGGGGATTCGCGAACGCGCGATTGCCTTGTTTGCGGAATATGGCATCTGGGATACGGAAGACAATTGCGGCGTGCTGATCTACGTGAACCTGGCCGAGCATAAAGTCGAAATCGTGACCGACCGCAACGTCGGGCGCAAGATCGACAATATCGTCTGGAAACGCTTGTGCGCCTTGATGACGCAGGGTTTTGCGCAGGGTCAATTCCACGCCGCCACCCTGGCTGCATTGGAACAAGTCAACGCTTTGCTGGCCGAACACTTTCCGGCCGAGGGCGCGCGCGCCAATGAGTTGCCCGATCGCCCCATCATGTTATGACGCAGCGCAAAAAACTCAACGCCGGGCGCGCTGTGTGGTTAAAATTCGCTATGTCCGTATCACATTGAAAGCAATACATGAGACTTGAGCAAAAAGTAGCGATCGTCACCGGCGCCACCCAAGGCATTGGCCTGGCCTGCGCCCAGCGCCTGGTGAAGGAAGGCGCGCGCGTGATGCTGGTCGATATCAAAGCCGACGGCGCCGCCGCAGCCGAAGCGCTCGGCGAGAACGCCCGCTTCTTCGCCGCCGACGTCAGCCAGAAGGCCGATGTCGACGCCATGATCGCCGCCACCGTGGCCGCCTTCGGACGTATCGATGTGCTGGTCAACAACGCCGGCGTAACGCACGCCGCCGATTTCCTCGACCTGACGGAAGACGATTTCGACCGCGTCATGCGGATCAACCTCAAGTCGATGTTCCTGTGCGGCCAGGCGGCGGCGCGCCACATGGTGAGCCAGCAACACGGCTGCATCATCAACATGTCGAGCGTCAATTCGGAAGTGGCGATCGCCAACCAGGTGCCGTACGTGGTCTCCAAGGGCGGCATCAACCAGCTGACCAAGGTGATGGCGCTGAACCTGGCCGGCTACGGCATCCGCGTCAACGGCATCGGCCCCGGCACCATCCTGACCGAACTGGCCAAGAAAGCCGTGCTGGGCAGCCCGGAAGCGCGCAACACGATCCTGTCGCGCACCCCGCTCGGACGCTGCGGCGAGCCGGAGGAAATCGCCTCCGTGGTGGTGTTCCTGGCCAGCGACGACGCTTCCTATATGACCGGCCAGACCATGTATGTCGACGGTGGCCGGCTTGCCCTCAACTACACCGTGCCGGTGAAGGAATGAGCCAAACCAAACAGCCGCTGCCGGCGGGGATCAACATGCTGGCGCTGGAAAACCAGTTTTGCTTCGCGCTGTATTCGGCCTCGCACGCGATGACCAAGACCTACAAGCCGATGCTCGACCGGCTCGGCCTGACCTACCCGCAATACCTGGTGATGCTGGTGCTGTGGGAACAGGACGCAATCCTGGTCAAGGATATCGGGGCGCGCCTGTTTCTCGATTCGGGCACGCTCACGCCGCTGCTCAAGCGCCTGGAAGCGAACGGCCTGCTCTCGCGCAACCGCGATCCGCATGACGAGCGCCAGGTGCGCATCGTGCTGACCGCGCAAGGCAAGGCGCTGCGCGCGCAGGCCGAAGCGATTCCGGAACAGGTGCTGTGCGCCAGCGGGCAGGAACTGGCCGCGCTGGGACGCATGCGCAAGGAGCTGTCGGGCGTGCGCGACGACTTGTTCAAGGCGATGGAAGAGCACGACTGAATTGGCGGCGGGGGGCGGCCCCCGCCAGCGCCGGAAAAGAAGTTCATCAAATTGGTTGCACACAATTGAATTGTTCGCTATAGTTCTTCCATCGGCACAGCGTTGCCGCCCCAACCCAACGAAGGAGTCACCATGCAAGTTCTCTACACAGCACACGCAACAGCAACCGGTGGTCGCGATGGCCGCGCCGTTTCCGATGACAAAGTCCTGGACGTCAAACTGTCGACCCCGACGTCGCTGGGCGGCGCCGGTGGCGATGGCACCAATCCTGAGCAGCTGTTTGCGGCAGGCTACGCGGCGTGTTTCCTGTCGGCCCTGAAACTGGTCAGCGGCGCCCTCAAGACCCCGATTCCTGCCGACACCAGTATCGACGCGTCGGTCGGCGTGGGCCCGAACGACAAAGGCGGCTTCGGCCTGACCATCAAGCTGGTCGTGAAGACCCCCGGCATGGACCTGGCGACGGCCCAGGCGGCGGTGAACAAGGCGCATGAAGTGTGCCCGTACTCGAACGCGACACGCGGCAACATCGACGTCGACCTGAGCGTCACCGTTTGAGGCGACCCGGAGAGATATAAATCAGACGCATGTCTGGTATCCAAAATGGCAATTAGACATATAAGTGCCTGGACCGCATAATTGCACCTGTCTCCACTATCTTCCTCCAAGAAAATAGTTTAAGCCCGCTTTCATCAGCGGGCTTTTTTTTGCCTGTGCCAGCAGTGCGCGGCCAGGGCGCATGCCGGCGGACATTCTTTTCGTCGCTTTCCCACATTGTTGCGCAGTGTCATAACTGAGTAACATTTCCTGCCTATACTTGCTTCATCTGCTGTACACGTAACCGATATGCGTGACTGGCAGCCAGGTGTGTCGACCCGGAGGGCGGCACACCACTCCGAATTGACGATCTCTTGGCCCGATCTTGGGTTTAGCCCGCTCCCACAAGCGGGCTTTTTTTTGGCGCAACACTTTTCCCTGTTCCTTTGACTAGGAAAGGCGAAAAGATGACGCAAAGCCTTGAAGCTGGCGCTTATTCATCTATCATGAAGTTCCTCGAGTTTTTTTCATAACCATTGGCCAGCCAAGCGGAGCGATAAGAATGAGCGAATATGTCCTTGATGCACTATCCGAGCCACTTTATCAACAGGCAAACGCCAGCCGCCGCCAGCGCCATACGCCGGACGACACGCTCGTCCTTACCGAACTCAATCCCAGCACCGTTGTCGACCACCTCGACAGCGATAACGCCCCGGTCGAACTGATCACCTTCGGCACGGTGCGGGAGACTTGCCCGAAGTGCAACCATACCCACCTCAAGCTGGTCCTGCGCCAGCGCGCCGTCCGCGTCGCCCATCTGTTCTGCGCCGAATGCCACGGCTGTTTCGACGCGCGCTACCCCAATGGCGCGCCCGCACTGAGCATTTGACCATCTGAGCCTCCGGGCAAACAACATGCCGGGCGCGCATGCGCGACGGCCGGCATGGTAAGGTGGTGGTTTTCCCTCACGCCCCCCCCCCCGACATGTCCGCCCTGCTTTCCCTGCTTGTTCTTGATGAACGCCTGCGCACATTGCGCTACCGTACCGCGCTGGCTATTTACGCCGCCATTCTCGTCATGGGTTCCCTGCCCGGTGCGCGCGCCGAGATTGGCACTGTGGCGTCCGGCATCGTGCTGCACTCGCTGGCCTACGGCGTCATCACCTTCCTCTTGTTCACCGGCAGCCTGGGCAGTGCGCGCGAACGCGCCATCAAATCGGTGCTGACCGTGATGGTCATGGGCGCGCTGGACGAACTGGTGCAGAGTTTTTTACCGTACCGCACAGGCGCAATCGGCGACTGGATGGTCGATTGCAACGCCGCGCTCGTCACCGCCGGCCTGCTCTGGGCATTCCTGCCGCAAACGCGCTCCCGCTAGCGCTGGTGCGCCGGGCGCGGAATCGCCAACGCCAGCGTCAAGCTGGTGCGATTGCGCCGCGCGCACCAGGCGACACGCGGCCTGTTCGGAGTAATGATGCGCGCACAGGCTGGCGACGCTCGACTCCATCGAAGCGACCAGCTCGACGATCAGGCTGGAAAGTGAAGTGGCAGGCATGGCGCGCTCTCAAAAATTTCAGTAGGAAAATTATTACGCGTTCAAAGCAGCGGGTATTTGCGCTGTATCAAGCGCGCGAAGTGCTGTCTTTGCGCTATCACTGTACCTTCCGAAAAAATCAAGACGATCTACACATTGTTTGACCTGTGTCAAAAGGCAGATGAATGCATGGGAACGTTAGTCGAATCGTTGGCTCTTACCGGTGTGGCACGCGGCATTGTCACGCACACAAGGAAGACACCAACCAAAGGAGTTGATCATGAAGCGTATCGAACAAAGCGTGCTTCTGGCGGGCTTGCTGGCCCTGGCGGCCTGCAGTTCCACCGGCATGAACGGCAGCGACACGGCCAGCGGGACCAGCGGCACCAGCGAAGACACCTCGGCGAGCACCTCGGCGACAGGCAGCGGCGCCAGCGGTAGCGCCGGAACGGGCGGCAGCGGCCAGTCCGGCGGCGCCACCGGAGGCAGCGGGAGCATGGCGGGGACCGGCACGGGTAGCAGCGCGGGCACGGGCGGCTCGACGTCGACCGGGGCCGGAAGCACCACGGGCAGCGGCAGTTCCACGTCGACCGGAAGCAGCGGCAGCATGGCGGGTTCGGGGAGCTCGGGCAGCGCCACCGGCACCGGCATGGATAGTTCCATGGCGGGCGCGGGTAGTTCGACTGCGACCGGCAGCGCCCAGTCGGGCGGCAGCATGGCCAGTGGAACGAGCCCGTCGGGCGCGTCGGGAGGCACGCCCAACAGTACCGTCAGCAAGATCGAAGTGGTACCGCGTCAAACCAGCGGAACGGCAGGAACCGGAGGGTCGGTTGGCTCCACCGGCAGCGCCGGCAGCACGGGCACCAGCGGCGGCACCATGACCGGCGAACGCGTCTACCGCATCACGCTGAAAATGGACGACGGTGCGACCCAGGTGGTCACACAGGAAACGGCGCCCTCGTTCGCCACCGGCGACCGCGTGCGCATGTCGGGGGGTGCGATCCAGCGCTAAGTAAGCATGCAGAAATGACGGTGGGTTTCTGGCGAACAGAAGCGGGTGCCTTGCAAGGCGCACGCCGCGCCGCCGTGAGGCGGAACCGGCTTGCGTTCCCACGTGGAGCTTGTCGCGAAAGGGACGGACAGCTCGCTACCACGACCACGGTCAGAACCGCCGTGTCTGCCGATGGCAGGCACGACGGCGCGCGATGTCAACGCTTGCTCACTCCGACCCGACGTTCTGCGCCGCATCGGCGCGCTGGCGCAGCACCGCTTCCGCCGCCTTCTTGCCGGCGATGAAGGCATGGTCGGAATTGTAGTACTCCCATTCGCTGTAACGCCCCGCCAACACGATGTCGTAACGCGCCAGCCATGCCTTGACCAGCGCCACATTGGCCGCACGCGCGTGGTCGTACACGACATACGCGTACGGCATGTCGACCAGGTTGGCGGTGATGATGCGATCATCGGGCCTGAGCATGGTGACCTTGACGCAGTCCTCGATGCAGCGCTCGATCAGCGCCTGGCCGTCGAGCGGCAGCGGCTTCCAGGGGGAATACGAAATCTCGCAGGTCAGCCCGAACCCACCAGGCGGATTGCAGTGTGGGCTGGCGTTCCCCTGCACAAAAATGCGGTGGAAAATCGTGTCTTCCGGATAGTAGACCCAGTGCTTGTCGGTGATGTTCTCGCGCGCCACGCCGAGGTTGACGCAGCGGACCGACAGGTGACGCAACCCCTCGGCCGCCGCCCGCACCTCGGGCGGCGCTTCGCTGCCGGTCAGCTTGATCAATTCGGGCAAGGGCATGGTGCTGATCAGGTGGTCGTAACGGTAGCGGCTGCCGTCGGCCATCACCAGCACGTGTTCGCGCGGCAGCAGCTGGGCCGCTTCGGCGTTCATCTCGATCTTGCCCTTGATATGCGGCAGGAAACCGGACATCAGCGCCTGGAAGCCGCCCGAGAGCGGATAGCCGAAGCGGGCATTCGGCCCCATCGGCCTGGCGACCGGTTCCAGCGCGCCTTCGATGATGTCTTCCAGGTCCGGCAACGGCACCCTGCCCCCGAGCCAGGAAGTTTCCATCTCGGAGAGCGGCACCGTCCACAGCTTTTTGTTGTAGGGAATGGCGAAGTGCTTGGCGATGCCGCGGCCCCAGACCTTGTAGATGAATTCTTCGAAATTCTGGCTTTCGCGCTTGCGCGGCGCGATGCTGGCCGTGCCGTGAGCGAGCTCGACCGTCCCATCGGCGCAGCAGTCTTCCACCGGCTTGACCGCGCACGGCGCCGGCGCCGCTGCGGCCCCGTCGATGCTGCCGAAGCGCGCTTCCACCGCGCCGATGATGCATTCGGTGATCACTTTGGGCGGCAAGCCATACAGCGCGCCCTGGAAGGGGTAGCGCGTGTACACCTGCTTGCTGTAAACCCAGGCTTCACGATCCTGCCAGTGCAGGTTGGGGCCGAGCAGCATCTCGTACAGCGACAGCACATAGGGATCGTTCGAGAACATGATGTGCCCGGCATGGTCGAACGTGAAACCCTGGTCGTGGATCGAGCGGCACCAGCCGCCGACACTGCTGTTCTTGTCGAGCAGCACCGCTCCCTCGCCCAGATGGTAGGCGGCAGACAAGCCGGTCGGGCCGGCGCCGACGATGACGGTCTGCACGTTCTGCGCGCCAGTCTGCGAGCGCAGCGGGTTGACCGTGGCGCCGCTGCCGCTGCCGGTGGCGCCGGCGCCCGCATTGCCGGCACCCGCATAGCCGGCGCCGCCAAAGCGCGCCGTGCTGCGTCCCGGCGCGGTCTCGGCCAGCAGGCGGCGCATCGCATCGACGGTGACGTCCCACGAGGTGCCGGCCACGATATCGCGCATGGTGGCGCACATGGCGGCGCGCCGTTCGGGCGTCATCGACAGGGCCGCTTCGCACGCCGCCCTGAAGTCGGCGGGGTCGTGCGCGATCGCCACCACATGTCCATACGGCCGGGCGACGTCGGCGATAGCGGTGCTGACGATCGGCAGTTCGGCGGCCATGTATTCGAGCACCTTGGTCGGGCTGATGAAACGGGTCGCCTCGTTCAGGAAGAACGGCAGCAGGCACACATCCCAGCCGGCCAGCAGCCCGGGCAGCGCCTCGTACGATTGCTGCCCCAGGTAGTGGATGTTGGGGCGCCGCGGCAGGCTGGCCGGGTCGATTTTCATGACCGGCCCCACCATGACCAGTTGCCAGTCGGGATGCGCATCGGCCAGCGCGCCGATCAGGGGTGCGTCGAAGCGCTCGTCAATCACGCCATAAAAGCCCAGGCGCGGCGCGTCGATGCCGGCCTGGAGCGGATGATTGCGGTCGCGTTCGAGCGCGCGCTCGAAATGGCGCACGTCCACGCTGCTGGGAAAGCAATGCGCGTTCGGATGGCGTTCGCGCTTGGCCTGGTACAGGCTCGGCCCGCCGGCAAACACCAGGTCGGCCAGGTTCAGCAAGGCGGTTTCGCGCTGCAGGAGCTGGCGCGGCGGGTTTTTGAACGCCGCCAGTTCGTCCATGCAGTCGTACACCACCAGGCCGGCGTGCAGTTCCTGCAGCAGCGGCAGGGCCATCGGCGTATAGAACCAGACGATGGGCCGCTCGCCGGGCGGTGCCAGGCTGGCCAGCATCGGTTGCAGCAGGCGGATCTGGTCGTCGTGAAAACCCGGCGCATGCACCGGCGTGTGCGGCCGCAACACGGTCACGTTCGGGACAGGGCGCGATTGTTCCATGAAGCTGTCGCCATCATCGTGAACGGGCTCCTCCACGAAGAGGATGCGGAAATGGTGCGCCAGCCGCGATAACAACTGCTGCGGGCGCTGGTAGACAGAGTCCCAGCGCAAGTGGCAAAAAACGATGATGGTCGACATGTGATCTCCTTTCGCCCGTCGCGGGCGTATGTTGGTTGGTGTTGTGTCTTGCGGACCGGCGGCGCGGTCCCGCGCCGGTGAGGTGGGCGGCTGCTCAGGCAATTCCCGGATAGCAATCCTCCTTCTCGTGGTCGTTGCGCGTGGCGGCGCGGATCAGTTCGAGCGGGACCTTGGGCGTGCGGTCGGCGCACAGCAGGCCGTTCGCTTCCTGGAAGGTGTCGCTGAACTGGGTGTAGCAAAAGCCGCTGAACATGGTGGTGGTGTTGACCACCGCCAGCAGGCGCCGGTACAGGGCGAGGAAGCTGTCTTCGGTGTGGGCGCGCGAATAGCCCCAGGTGTGCGCGGCGGCGCCCTGCTTGTCGAAGGCGACGCCGCCGAACTCGGTCAGCACGATCGGCTGGCCGCGATGCGGAAAGCCGTCCAGCGTCAGGATGCGTCCGCCCGGGCGGCGCTGGTCGAACAGGGTGCGGGTCGGCTCGCTGGTGGTGTAGCGCGCCGCCAGCCGGTCGGGATTGCAGTCGTAGTCGTGAATGCCGAGGATGTCGGTGGCCGACGCCTCCCAGCCATCGTTGCCGATCACCGGGCGCGTGGCGTCGAGCGTGCGGGTCAGGTGGTACAGGGCCTCGACCGCGTTGCGGTGGGCCTGGGTCAGGGTCAGGTTCGGCACGCCCCACGATTCATTGAAGGCGACCCAGACGATGATGCACGGGTGGCTGTAGTCGCGCTCGATCGCCTCGGTCCATTCGCGCACCATGCGCGTGATGGCCTTGGGACTGAAGCGGTAGGCCGAGGGCATTTCTTCCCACACCAGCAGGCCGAGCCGGTCGGCCCAGTACAAATAGCGCGGGTCTTCGATCTTCTGGTGCTTGCGCACGCCGTTAAAGCCCATCGCCTTGGCCAGCTCGACGTCGCGTTTCAGGGCCGCGTCGGACGGCGCCGTCATCAGCGACTCGGGCCAGTAACCCTGGTCGAGCACCAGCCGCAGCGCGTAGGCGCGCCCGTTCAACATGAAGCGGTCGCGGTTGATCGCCACCGAACGCAGCGCCGTGTACGAACGCACCACGTCGAGCACCTGGCCGCGATGGTGCAGCGTCACTTCGGCATTGAGCAGGGTGGGACGCTCGGGGCTCCACAGCAGTTCGTTGCGCGAATCGTCGATGCCGGGGTCGGACAGGGAAATCTTGCGGTTGGCCTCATGCCCGAGCAGCTTGTAGTGGTCGTCGGCCAGCAGGTTCTCGCCATGCCAGATCTTGACTTCGACGAACAGTTCTTCGGAAATATCGCCGGTGGCAACGATTTCGCAGCCGATTTCGTAGGTCTCGAAAATCGGCGTCCAGCGCAGGCTCTGGATGTAGGTCGAGGCCACCCGTTCGATCCATACCGTCTGCCAGATGCCGGTGGTGCGCGGATACCAGATCGAGTGCGCTTCGAGCAGCCAGTCCTGCTTGCCGCGCGGCTTGGCCAGGTCGTGCGGGTCGTCTTCGACGTACACGGTCACGACCTGCGCGCCCTCCTCCCTGAGTACGCCGCTGATGTCGGCCGAAAACGGCGTGTGCCCGCCCTCGTGCTCGGCCACCAGGTGCTGGTTGACCCAGACCCGGGCGCGGTAGTCGACCGCGCCGAAATGCAGGATGGTGCGGCCGGCGTGCGGCCGCAGCTCGAAGCTGCGCTCGTACCAGCACACCGAATGAAAGCCGGTGTCGCCCAGGCCGCTGGCGCGCGCTTCTGGCGCGAACGGCACGTCGATCTGGTGCGTCCATTCGGTCGCGCCATCGGGCATGCGGCAGCGCCGCTCGTCGTCGAACATGAATTTCCACAGGCCGTTCAGGCTGATCCATTGCTCGCGCACGAGCTGGGGCCGCGGGTATTCGAATTGACTCATCGATGCTCCTCATGGTGGGCCGGAAACGGCCGTGGCCGCTGGTCTTTTTCAGGCTGCGCGGGCGCGCCATGCCGCCAGTGGGCGCGGCAAGTGGGCCAGCTTCCGTGCCGCGAAAAAACCGGTGATCGCGGACAGGGAATGGATGCTAGCACGCCAATTTTGCGCATTTTCACGCATGGATGAGGCAAGATTTCTAGGGAAAAATGGCTTGTAACTAGCTGTATTTCACCGGTGCGAAGGCGCCGTTATTGGCCAGGGGGAGAGAAGGCGCGGGCTTGCCCTGAGCGGCGCAACTGGTTACAGAAAGTAGGCTGGTGCCTACATCACGGATCGGTGTTTTTACGGGTGCGATCGAAGCGGACACGTGGACGTGTGGGGCCGACGAGGTGCGGCCGGCGAGGTGCGGCCGGGTGCGCAGCCGCATCGCCCCGCGCGCCATCGCGCGCGTCTACTTTGCCAGTTCGACCATGACGGCCGTGTACATTTGCAGATTCAGCATCAGCTGCTTGACGGTGATGAATTCGTGCTCGGAGTGGCCCGAGTACACCGTGCCCGGCATGGCCGGACCGAAGCTGACCGCGTTCGGGAACAGGCGCGAATTGGTGCCGCCGCCAATCGAGATCGGGCGCGGATTTTTGATTCCGGTGTAGTAGGAAAACACGGACAGCAAGGTCGGCACCTGGGGCGCGCTTTTCTGCAGCCACGGTTCCGTGATCTCGACCTTCACGTCGGCCAGCGCGACGCGCTGCGCCTGCCACTGCGCAAGCGCCGCGTTCACCTCGCGCGTGAGCTGTTCGGTGCTCTTGCCTTGCGGGCGGCGCAGGTTCACATGCAGGGAGATGCCGGCCGCGCCCTGCTTGATGACGGTTGGCGCCACGGTCAGCGGGCCCATGAATTTATCGCGGTAAGCCATGGCGCCGAACTTGTCGCCATACATGCCGGTCCCGATCAGGTCGTTGAGAAAATGGACCATGGCGCCGGCCGTGGTGTTCGGCCACGCCTGTACGCTGAGCGCATCGGCCAGCATGCTGATCGCATTGACGCCATCTTCCGGCTTGGACGAGTGCGCCGCGAGCCCCTGCGCCTTGACCAGCAACTGCGGCCCCTGGCGGGTGAAAGTATAGCGCATGCCGCCCTGGGCGGTGGCGCGCTGGCGGATGCGCGCTTCCAGCTCCGGCGTGGCGTTGTCGATGGTGGCGTTGGCGTCTTCCGGAATCTGGCTGCCGAAAAAGCCGCCCCCGAAGGCGGACAGCGATGGGGTGCCCGGCGCCGCCGCCGGCGCCTGCGGCGGCACCGTCACGCTGATGGTGCCGTAGCCCTTCTCGGCCGTCACCACCGGATACTCGGCGTCGAGGGTGATATTCACCTGCGGCGCCTGGTGCGTCTTGAGAAACTCGGTCAGCGGTCCCCAGTCCGATTCCTCGGCCATGTAGACATACAGTTCCAGCCGTTTCGACAGCGCCAGCTTGCTGTCCTTGATCGCCTTCATGGCGTACATGGCGGTCGCGATCGGTCCCTTGTCATCCTCGGCGCCGCGCCCGATCAGGCGTCCGGCCTCGCTGGTCTTGTCCAGCTCGAACGGCGACTTTTTCCACTTGGAGGGATCGACCGGCTGGATGTCGCCGTGCGTGATGATGCCGACCCGCTCGCTGCCGCTGCCCAGGCCGATGACCATCACATAGCCGTGGTCGGTGTAATCGAGCCCGAGCCGCTCGGCCTCGTCCTTGAGGTACTGCTTGAAGCCGAGATGCTGCGCATTGCGTTCGAACGGAATCGCCTTGTCGGCGACGGTATTGAAGCTGACCATCTTGCCCAGGCTTTTGATCAGCTCGGTGCGATAGGTCGCCGCCGCATGGGCGGCCGCGCGCAAGGCCGCGTCCCCCGGTGGCGGGGGAGCGGCGCCGGCGGCCGCGCCCAGGCAGCACAGCAGGCTGGCGATGAGGAACGAATGGCGCATGATGACAATTCCCGACCTTGTGTTTGATGAACGTCAAAGTCTATCACCGCCAGCCGCGCCGCGCAGACTCCTAGCCTGAATGTTTCATAAACTGCCACCGCAGTGCCGGTTCGGCGATACATGAGCTCCTCAGTGACGATCACGATGTCGCGGGCAATAGCCCCCCTACCCGATTGAACGGGACATCGAATGGAGC